>DATKSV010000133.1:0-15647 GCA_035531535.1 Candidatus Nanopelagicaceae bacterium
CGCCGTCGATGTCTGAGTAGGTGTTGACGACCTGCCCCACGACCCGGCCATTGGGCAGCGAGACCCCCGCCGGAATGGGGGCGTACCAGGGAGTCCGGGCGACTCCCAGGATGACGTTGCCGAAGTGGTCGACGACCACCACCCGGGTGGCGGTGCCGGACACGTCCCCTTCCGGGAGGAACTCGGCGAGCAGCTTGGGGCTGTGGATGCGGCTTCCCAGCTCCTCCAGCTTCAAGCTTCCGGCCGCGACCCGGGCCGCCAGCGGGCCGATCAGGTCGCGGCCGTGGAAGGTGGGGCTCACCTGGGTCGGCCGGTACGCCTGCTCGTCAATCCGTACCGCCAAGCGTTCCCGGCCCCGTTGCCAGATGAAGTGGAGCAGGCCGTTGTCGGGCGCCACCACCAGCTGCCGGTCGATTAGCGCGGCCACCAGCGGTCGCGGGCCCCCCACGCCTGGATCCACCACCACACAGTGGACTGTCCCGCTGGGGAAGGCAGGGGCGGAGGCGGCCAGCCAGTAGGCGCCGGCGCCGATGTCACCCGGAGGCAGGCCGTGCGTGATCGTCTCCACCCGCAGCTGGGGAGCCACCCCCAGCACGGCTCCCAGAAGCGCCCCTCCGTAGCCGTCGGAGGTCCCAAAGTCGGTCAGCAGAGTGAGGATCGAGGCCATCAGACGGGGCCATTGTCCGTCATGCGAACGGTCGGCGAGGCGATCGCAGCCGCCAGCCCATGAAAAAAGAGCGGGGCGGCCCTGGGGCCACCCCGCTCCGTAAGCTCCGGCCGTTGGGCCGGGCTGAGACTCAGTACTCGGGCATCGCCGGCGCGCCGGCCGACTTCTTCTCAGGAAGGTCGGTGATCAGGGACTCAGTGGTCAGCAGCAGGCCCGCGATCGAGGCTGCGTTCTGAACCGCCGAGCGGGTCACCTTGGTGGGATCGATGATCCCCGCCTTGACCATGTCAACGTACTCGCCGGTGGCGGCGTTGTAACCCTGTCCCGCGGGCAGGCTGCGGATCTTCTCCACCACCACCGAGCCCTCGGCGCCGGCGTTGTTGGCGATCTGCCGGGCCGGCTCTTCCAGTGCCCGGCGGACGATGGTCACTCCGATCTGCTCGTCGCCTTCCAGTTGCACGTTCTGGAGCGCGGTCTGCGCCAGCAGCAGCACGGTGCCACCGCCTGGCACGATGCCCTCCTCACCCGCCGCGCGCGTGGCCGACACGGCGTCCTCCATGCGGTGCTTGCGCTCCTTGAGCTCGGTCTCGGTGGCGGCCCCAACCTTGATCACGGCCACCCCGCCGGCCAGCTTGGCGAGACGCTCCTGGAGCTTCTCCTTGTCCCAGTCGCTGGTGGACTTGTCGATCTCAGCCTTGATCTGCTCGATCCGGCCCTTGATGGCGTCGCCGCTGCCGGCACCCTCCACGATGGTGGTGTCGTCCTTGGTCACCTTGACCATGCGGGCGCGCCCGAGCTGGCCCAGCTGCACGCTGTCGAGCTTGAGGCCCAACTCGTCGCTGATCACGGTGCCGCCGGTCAGGATGGCGATGTCCTGGAGCATGGCCTTGCGGCGGTCGCCAAACCCGGGAGCCTTGACCGCCACGGCGGTGAAGATGCCCCGGATCTTGTTGACGATGAGGGTCGCCAGCGCCTCGCCGTCGATGTCCTCAGCCACCACCATCAAGGGCTTGCCACTCTGGTGGATCTTCTCGACCACCGGCAGCAGGTCGGCGATGGCGGAGATCTTGCGGTCGGTGATCAGGATGTAGGGGTCCTCGAGGACCGCCTCCATGGCCTGGGTGTTGGTCACCATGTAGGGGCTGATGTAGCCCTTGTCGAACTGCATCCCCTCGACCAGGTCCAGCTCGGTGGCGATTCCCTTCGACTCCTCGACGGTGATGACCCCGTCCTTGCCGACCTTCTCCATGGCCTCAGCGACGGTCTCGCCGATGCTGGTGTCGGCCGCCGAGATCGAGGCTACCTGGGCGATCTTCTCGCGCTCGCTGATCGGCACCGAGTGCTTCTTGATCTCCTCGACCACCAGGTCCACCGCCTTCTGGATGCCGGCCTTCACCTGCACCGGATTGGCGCCGTGGGCGACGTGCCGGAACCCCTCGTTGATCATCGCCGAGGCCAGCACGGTGGCGGTGGTGGTGCCGTCTCCGGCGATGTCATTGGTCTTGCTGGCGACTTCCTTGACCAGCTGGGCTCCCATGTTCTCGAAGGGATCCTCAAGGTCGATCTCCTTGGCGATCGTGACCCCGTCGTTGGTGATGGTGGGGCTGCCGAACTTCTTGTCCAGCACCACGTTGCGCCCCTTGGGTCCGATCGTGATCCGGACCGCGTCCGCGACCTTGTCCGCGCCCCGCTTGAGGGCGGCCCTGGCCTCGGTGTCAAATAGCAACTGCTTCGGCATGCGTCTGTTCTCCTGTTTCCCCACTTGACCGATATCGGTCCTAAACCTGGCCCCATTTTAGCACTCAAGGCTTGCGAGTGCTAGCAGGCGCAGGCCCCAAGTGCCAACCAAGGGGTGGGCTCATGGCGGCATGATTGGCGCCGTGGTGGCCAAGGAGGCACGAGCTGAGCGGTTCCGGCCGGTGCTGGGGCAGGAGCAGCGGGAGGCTGTGGGCCGATTCCTGCTGGCCCAGGGCTGGGCCGGCCTGCATCTCGGCGATGCCCTGCGCCGTCTGGCCCTGACGGACCATCCGGCGGAATCCAGGCTGCTGAGCCTGTTGGGCCCGCTTGGCGAGGTCAAAGGGGTCGCCCTGCTGCAGTCTGGCCGACTCCAGCTGCTGGCCCCGCTGGCCGAGGATAGACCGGCCGTGGCCGCGCTCCTGGCTGATCACATGGATTCGCTGCAGCGGGTGTCGGGCCAGCAGGCACAGCTTCCCCGCGAGCTCACCGAGCAATTCAGCCATCACGCCCGGGACGTCACGGTCGCGCCCGTGCTGCGGGTCCCGGAGAGAACCCTGCCCAGGGTGCGGCGGGCGCGGGCCGGGGACGCCGCGGCCCTGCACCAGATTTACGACCATGTCAGCTGGATGCGCCTGGACTCTCCCGACCAGTGGTCGCAGCGGTTGGCCCAGGAGAGTTCCTGGGTCGCCGAGCGCGGGGACCGGCTGCTTGCCGTTGCCCGCTGGACCAAGTCCTTCGGGGCGGTGGTCGAGGTCGGTGGGGTCGCGACCGACCCGGAGAGCCGCCGCCGGGGAGCGGCCACCGCAGTGGTCCTGGCCGCCACCGCTGCGGCCCTCAGTGCTGGGATGACCCCGGTGCTGTGCTTTGGCGACCCGGACCTGGCGGCGCTCTATCTACCCCTGGGCTTCGAGTTCGTGGGCAGGGAGATCGTGCTCAACCTGCGACCGGAGGCATCGCCCGGCATATGATCCGGAGGTGCCCGATCTGAAGTCGGTGCTGGCCTGGTCGGCAGTGGCGGCCGGGGTGGCGATCGCGGCGGAGCGGCGGGTGTCCCGGATGAGGACCGAGGCCGGCAACTCCATGCTCGACTGGGAACTGGTCCGCAAGACCGCCTACTCCCGCTGCGGCGCCGACGGCGCCGACGAGGTGGCTGGCGCCGGATCTGACTACGAGCCCTTGGTGGCGGAGTTGGTCCCGCTCTTGGCGCAGGCCTGTGGCACCGCCGCTCAGGGCGCCAATTTCGGCCGGGTCCAGGTGGTCGGGCGGCGGGGTTTCGTGGACCAGAACCTGGCCATGATGCAGCGGATGATGGTTCCCCTGGAACAGGGCGGATTGGCCGCGATGCGCCCCAGCCCGCTCATGCGCGTACCGGCCAGCGTCTATCTGGGCACCTTGCTGGGCTACATGGGCCGCCGCGTCCTGGGCCAGTACGATCCAGTTCTGAGTCTGGACCCGGAGTCTGCCGTCGACCTGCCCCGGCCCGCCCTGCTGATCATCGAGCCCAACGTGCGCGACTTCGAACGGCGTTCCACCCTGCCTCGTGACTCCTTGCGGCGCTGGCTGATGCTGCACGAATTGACCCACGCCTGGCAGTTCGAGCTCCATCCCTGGCTGGCGCCCCACCTGACCGGTCTGATCCGGGAACTCACCCAGCTGCCCGGGGGTGGTGGCTCCAAGGGGCTGGAGGAGTTTCTGCGCACGGCGCGCAATCTCCGCCCCCAGTTGGCAACGGTGGGACGGGTGCAGGCGGTTATGGCGGTGCTCGAGGGCCACGGCAACTTCATCATGCGCGAGGTCGGCAAGCGCCATCTGGCCGATTTCGACACCCTGGACGAGGCGTTCCATCGCCGCCACGAGCAACCCAGTGTCACCGACCGGCTGCTGCTGATCATCTCTGGGATCACCTTCAAGCTTCAGCAGTACCAGCAGGGGGAGCGCTTCCTCCGGGCCCTCCAGGATGCGGGCGGGCAGCCGGCCCTGGATCGCGTATGGTCGGGACCGGAGGCACTGCCCTCATGGACAGAAGTCAGGCGGCCGGCGCTCTGGCTGCGGCGATTGCAGTTCGACAGCGAGCCGGGGCCGGATTCCTGGCCCCACGCGGCGCCGGCTCCGGTCTGACCTCTGGGCCGCGGCTGCCACAAGTTGGTTCGTAACCGGCAACGGAGATGGAGCACCCGCTTCCGTTCGGTCAGCCTGTTGCGTACACTTCGCGAGTGAAATGCCTCCGGGCAGGTGGCGGCGCGCCGGGGTGGCGATCCGACCGGCTGCTCTCAAGGAGCTGATGCTATGAACCATTCCCAACGCCAGCCTCGGTCCGATCGCAAAGCCGCAGGCGGCCCGGGTTTCGTGCGGCGGCTGCGTGACGCCCTCGACGAGCTGGCCAACGGCCGGCAGCTGGTGCCAGTTCCGATTCCAGTCGGGTTCCCACCAGCCCGTCCCCAATCCGCACCGCACGGATACGACCAGATCCACTTCGTGTTTGGCCGCCGCCGGGACGAGTCCTCTTCCGACGGCGCTGCCAACAGCGAGGCAGAGCCGGGCGCCGAGGGCACTGAGGGGCCCAGCGAGGCTGAGCCGCCTTTTGAGCTGACGCCGCCTTCGGCCGCTGCCGAAGCGACCGAGGGTGAGCCCGCTGGGGAGGATGTGCCCGCGCCGTCTGGGGCGGGGTCCACCTGGACCACCCCTGCGGCCGACGAGCCCAGTTCGCCTTCGCCTTTCTCCTATGACGCCGCCGCCGACCAACCGGATCTGCCGGCTTGGGCCCCCAGCCCACTACTGGGAGGAAGCTTCCCCACCTTCGACTCCGAGGCCGACACTGATCCGGTCCCGTGGGGGGGCGAACCGGTTGCCCCCACTTTCGACCAGGAGACGCCACCTGCGGAAACCGTGGCTGGCGAGCCGGCCGGCTGGCCAGCCGCGGAAGTCAAGCCGGAGCCGCTCTGGTCGTCAGGGGGAGAGGTCGCGGCGACGCCTTTCGCCGGCTCCTCCTTCACCGATGAGGGTGCGGAGGCCCAGGCGGCCGAGCCCACCGAAGACGACGCCCAAGAGGTGGCTCCATCTCCCAGTGATGAGGAGATGACGGTGGTCACCGAGCTGGAGGAGTTCACCCCCTTCGAGCCCGAGTCCATTCCCGAGGTGGTGGCCGTGAGTGAGACCTCCTGGAGCGTGTCCACTCCGGAGCCGGGCACTCGTGTGCCTGAGTCGGGTCCCGTTCACCCCGCCGCGATCGCCTTGGTGGAGGATGCCCGCGCCTTCCCGCTTCCGGAGGGGGAGGTGCTCTTCCGCAATCTCCGCTCCGGATTCACCGATCCAGCGAGGTTGCTGCGACACCTGGCGGGCGAGGGCCACACCGGGGTGATGCACGTGGCTGGCGCCGACGAGCGCAACTCCTACATCGTGCTGGTGGACGGGTATGTGGTGGCTGTCGCCACCGACGACCGGGGCAAGCTCACCACCACCAACCGCGTCTCCTTCCCCAACTTCCCCAACAGTCAGGATGTGCTCAACGTCATCATCTACCCCCGCGAGATCGCTCGCGGATTGGGCCTTCTGCTGCATGCCCCGGTGCATTTCCGCGGGCTGGCCGCGATGTTCGTCAACCTGGACGGGCTCCGCAGCTACCTGAGCAAGCACGCGGCCTCGGGGGGCCTGGTGGTGCAGTCCGACACCGGCACCGGGGTCGCCCTCTTCGACGACGGCCGGCTGGTGGGTGTCTATTCGGGCTCCGATGCGGCCACCACCGATCTGGAGCCCCTGCGGGAGTTGATCAAGGACCTTGACGCTGAGATCGACGTCAGGTTCGGCGGCCCCAAGGAACTTGACCCGATCCCACTCGACACCCTGCTCGCCGGCTACCCCTTGTGAGCCAGGCGCCGCAGCCACCCCGGGGCAACGATCCCGCCGACAGCCGGGTTCAGTTCTCACGGGTGGCGGCGGCCTATCGCACCAGCCAGACCCATTCCGACCCGGTTTCGCTGGCCCGTTTCATCGATCTTGCCGAGCTCAGGCCGAACCACCGGGTGTTGGACATTGCCACCGGGGCCGGCCATGTGGCCATGGCGGCTGCCGGCCAGGTCCGCGAGGTGGTGGCCTTGGACGTCACCCCGGCGATGCTGGACCAGGCCCGGGGCATGGCCGCCGAACGCGAGGCCCGCAATGTCAGCTTCGTGCTGGCGGACGCCGAGGCGCTGCCGTTTCCATCGGCCAGCTTCGACCGGGTGCTGGTGCGCTCGGCCCCCCATCACTTCCGGCACCTGATCCCCGCTTTGTCCGAGGCCTATCGGGTGCTGGTCCCGGGCGGGGCGTTCGCCCTCAGCGACTGCTCGCCGCCCCCGGTGGTTCGCGACTGGTTGGAGGTGGTGGAGATGGGCCGCGACCGCTCCCACTTCCGGAGCCGGGCGCTGGAGGAGTGGCGGGCGTTACTACAGTCGATGGGCTTCACCGTGGAGCATGCCGAGCGGATCGAGCAGGAGAAGGACATCCTCGACTGGTTCGAGGTGGCCGGCGTCGGCGCCAGCGAGCGGACCAAGCTGCTCGACTACTACGAGACGGCGCCCCAGGCGGTTCTCGACCAGCTCCTGCCGCAATGGCGGGAGGGTCGCTTCTACCATCGCTACTGGCATGGTTTGATCCGGGCCCGCAAGCCGCTGGAGCCGGTTTACTGAGAAAGTCGCGCATTCTCTGGCCCCCTCTCACCGTTCCCACTCGACCCGGTGGGGAGGCGGCCGACTTCGATCTGGGAGACTTCAACAGCTGGCGTCGGGTCCGGCAGGTCATCAGGTCCTGGCGGACTCCGCCGCCCTCTGGCAGCCGGCTGGGAGCGGGCCACCACCACATCGCCCCGAGCGAGCGGATCCGGCGTACGCTAACCTGCAGAAGTGGCTGACGCGATCGACCTGAGCGGAGTGCACCGGGAGCTGGACCTTTTGAAGCGCCAGCTCTGCCACTGCCAGTTGCGCGGCGAGTGCCTCGGCTGCAAGGGAGTCGAGATGATCCGCCAGCAGGTGGAGGCGGTGGCCGCAGCCGCCTCCCAGCCGGTGCTGCTGCAGGTTGCCCAGGAGACTGCCGCCAAGGACATGCTCTCGCAGTTCTCGCAGATGCAGGAACGGCTGATGGACGATCCTCAGATTCGCCAGGCCGCCGACGCCTTTCGGGAGCGTCTCCTGGAGGATCCCGAGGCCCGGAAGATGATCGACGAGTTGATGCAGCGCCTCGGCCAGGAGGGGGAAGACCCCAACTCCTCCCAGTGACCAGGGCGCGGCGCTCGGTCCTGATCTGCCCCGGTGGCAATCCCAGGATGGTTGCCAAGGCAGCCGCATTGCCGGCCGACGAGGTCATCCTCGACCTTGAGGACGCCGTCGCCCCAAATGGCAAGGAGTTCGCCCGCAGCGAGCTGGTCCGGCTGGTCGAGAGCACCGACTTTGGGAGCCGGACCCTGGCGGTCAGAGTCAATCGGGTGGGCTCCGCGGAGGCGCTCCTTGACCTGCTGACCCTGGTGCCCCAGATCGGACACCGCCTGGACTGTGTGGTGGTGCCCAAGGTCTCGTCAGTCGCCGAGGTCGGGTTTGTGCACCACTGCCTGGCATCCCTGGAGGCCGAGTCCGGTCTGGAGCGGCCGATCGGCATCGAGATCCAGATCGAGAACCCCGCCGGGTTGGAGGCGGTCTCCGCCTTGGCGACTGCCTCGCCTCGGCTGGAGGCCCTGATCTTCGGGCCGGGGGACTTCGCGGCTGCCATGGGCATGCCTCAGCTCAGCATCGGGGGCCCAGGTGGCGACTATCCCGGCGACATATGGCACTACCCGCTCTTCGCGATCGCGGTCGCAGCCCGGGCGCACGGGTTGCAGGTGATCGACGGACCCTACTCTCAGATCCAGGATCTGGCCGGGCTGGAGCGCGCGTGCCAACGGGGTGCCGCTCTGGGCCTGGATGGCAAGTGGGCGATCCACCCATCTCAGCTGGAGTCGGTGAATCGGATCTTCTCGCCCACCTCGGCCCAGCTGGAGAGGGCGCGGGCTGTGCTTGAGCGGATCCGCGCTCACGGGGGTGCATCGGGGTTGGAAGGCGAGATGGTGGATGAGGCCAGCCGCAGGATGGCTGAGGCGATCCTCTCGCGGGCGGGGCAGGCCCGAGGAGGGGCATGAGCAGAGACGCATCGGTCGAACCCCGATTGGGGATCGCCACTCGGGTGGTCCACGGGGCCCGCTTCGAGGACCCGGTCTCAGGTGCGGTGGTGCCGCCGCTGGCGCTGTCGGTGACCTTCGACCACTCCAATCCCAGCGGGATGGCCTATGGGCGAGAGCACAACCCGACCTGGGCGCTCTTCGAGCGAGCCATTGCCGACCTCGAGGAGGGGTCTGGCGCGGTCAGCTTCGGGTCGGGCATGGCGGGGGTCGCGGCGGTGCTGGCGCTGGTGCCGGCCGGTGCCAAGGTGGTGGCCGCCCGGGACTCGTACACCGGGACCCGCGAGCTGCTCCAGCAGCTGGAGGCTGCTGGTCTCTGTGAGGTAGACCTCATCGACGCCACCGACCCGGATGCTCTGGGCCGGGCCGCAGCCGGGGCCGCCATGATCTGGCTGGAAACCCTTGGCAACCCGTTGCTCAGCATTCCCGACCTGGCCCGGGGCGCGCTCGTCAGCCGCCAGGCGCGGGCCCTGCTGGTGGTCGACAACACCTTCGCCACGCCGATCCTATGCCGCCCGCTCACCCTCGGCGCCGACCTGGTCCTGCACTCCGCCTCCAAGTACATCGGCGGCCACGACGATCTCATGCTGGGGGTTGTGGCGGCGCGGGATGAGGACCTCCTGCGTCGGCTGACCGACCATCGCACCAACCAGGGCGCCTGCCCCGGTCAGTTGGAGGCCTGGCTGGCCCTGCGGGGGCTGCGCACCCTGGATGTCCGGCTGGCCCGCCAAACCGCGAGTGCGCAGCGCCTGGCGGTGGCCCTGGCCGCGGCCCCGGGGGTGCTCCGGGTGCACTACCCAGGGCTCTCAGATCACCCGCAGCATCAGCTCGCCGAGACCCAGTTCCAGGGCCGCTACGGCGCCATGATCTCGATCGAGCTGGACCTGGCGGCCGAGGCGGCGGAGCGCTTCTGCGCCGCCACCAGGATCTGGACCAATGCCACGAGCCTAGGGTCGGTGGAGTCGCTGCTCGAGCGCCGTGCGCGTTGGCCTGGCGACGCCGGTCTGCCGGCAGGCCTGGTCCGCCTGTCGGTCGGAGTGGAGGATCCCGAAGACCTGCTCTCGGATCTGCTTCAGGCGCTGGCGGCCGTGGGGCTGGCGGTCTGAGGCGCTGTCGGCCGGAGCAGCCCGGTCAAAAGGTCGATGATGGCGGCCCTGACCGCCGGCCGGTCTAGATCCGGGCCCGAAACCGCCCATTCGGCGATCGCTCCATCGAGGGTCATGGCGATGGCTTGCGCGCAGCTGGCGACGGGCAGGCCGGGGGCGATCCCTCCGGAGGCGATGCCCTCCGCGAGGAAGCCCTCTATGAAGGCCAGGATCCCGTCCCGACGCAGGCGCAGGGTCTGGCGCACCAACTGGTTGGTCTGGGCCTCGGCCAGGGCGCCCAGGAGCAACCCGGCGCCTCCGTTCTCGGAGAGTCGCCCGAGGTAGAAGTCGACGGCGTGCTCGAGGCGCTGGCGAGGATCCGAGATCATGTCCATCTGCTGGCGCAGGCTGGCCACCTCAGCCGCCATCTGGCTGGTGCAGATGGCCGTGTAGAGCTCGGTCTTGCCCGAGAAGTAGCGATAGAGCAGACCCACCGAGATTCCGCACTCGGCCGCTACCTGGGGCACGCTGGTCCCGGACAGGCCGGACCGTGAGAAGGCCCGAGCGGCCCCCTCGAGGATGCGCTGGCGGACCAGATCCGCATGCTTGGGGGCGGGGTCGATGGCGGCTGGAACCAACCGGTAACTCTCCTTGACTGCGCGCAGGCGCCCTGCCTGGTACCATAGCAGTCTCCATGAATGAATATTCATTCATGGCCCGGTAGGCGGTCCGTTCCTAAGTCAGGAGAGGCAGCAGCAATGTTCAGCCGGCTGGGGGACTTTGCCTTCCGGCACCGGCGCGCGATCCCGGCCGGGGCGCTGGCTCTGATGCTGCTGGTGGTGGCGCTCTCGGGCCCCTTCGGAGGCCAGCTCTCGCCCGGGGGCTTCAACGTCCCGGGATCCCAGAGCCAGCGTGCCAGCGACCTGCTGACCAAGCACTTTGGCGCGGCGACGACGCAGCTACTGCTGGTCTACCACAGCCCCGAGGCGAACGCCGCCAGTCCTGCGGTGCAGGCCGAGGTGGAGCGTAGCTTCGCCGCTCTGGCCAAGCAGCCGCAGGTCGCCAGCGTGCTCGACTACACCAACACCGGGCAGGCGATATTCATCGGCGACCACGGCCATGCCACCTTCGTGGTGGTGAATCTAAGGCTGAGTGAGACCGCCGCCACCAGCCAGCTGAAGGAGCTGGAGTCGCATCTCTCCAGGCCCTCCGGACTGCAGATGTGGGTCACCGGCGCCCCGGCCATCGACGCCCTCTACAACACCGCCCTGGAGCAGCAGCTCAAGCAGGCGGAGCTGATCGCGCTGCCGGTCTCGATGATGCTGCTGATAATAGTGTTCGGATCGGTCATGGCCGCCCTGCTGCCGCTGCTGATCGCGGGCCTGGCAGTGCCGACCGCTCTCTCGATAATCTCCATCCTGGCGGCCCATCTCGGGATGTCGATCTTCGTCACCAACGTGGCCACCATCGTGGGGCTGGGTCTGGCGATCGACTACTCGTTGTTTTTCGTGAAACGATTCCGGGAGGAGATCAGCCACAGTGATGTCGAGACTGCCGTCAAAGCCGCCACCGCGAGCGCCGGCAAGGCGGTGGCGATCTCCGGCACGGCAGTCGCTATCGGCCTGAGCTCCCTGATGCTGTTCCCGGCGGCGGCCCTGGGCAGCATGGGGATCGGGGGGGTGGTGGTAGTCCTCTGCACCCTGCTCTTCGCGCTGACCGCCCTTCCCGCGCTGCTGTCCCTGCTGGGCAAGAGGATCAACTGGCTGAGCGTGCGCCGAGGCCTGCACGGGGCCACCAGCCCGTCCGACCACCACTCCAGCTTCTGGGGCTGGGTGGCTCGCCGGGTGATGCGGCACCCGGTGGCGATCGCCCTGCCCACCTTCGTCGTGCTGCTCGCGGTGGGCACGCCCTTCCTCAATCTGCGCCTCTCCACCGGCAGCAGCGTGGCCGCCATCCCGGTTGGTCCGGCCCGCACCGGTTACGCCCTGCTCACCACAGCCTTCCCCCAGGCGGGAGGGGTGGACGACCTGAATCTGGTGCTCGACTACCAACAGCCCTTGGCGGGCCGGCTCGACCGTGCCCAGCAGGCCCAGCTGGCGAGCTACCTGGCCAGAGTGCGAGGCCTCCCCGGAGTCCAGGGTGTGAATGGGGTGCTCAACCCACCCCCGAAAATGGCCAGCGCCGCCTACCTGAAGCTGCTCACCCTGCCGCCGGCCCAGCGACCCGCGGACCTCAACTCCTACATCGCCGGCAACATCGCCGGCCCGGTCGCCCAGTTCGAGATCGCCAACAGCTTCAGCCCGGACTCGAGCCAGGGGGCGAGTCTGGTGCGGCAGTTGCGCCAGCTGTCAGGGCCGGAGGGGGCGCAGGTGCTGGTGACCGGCGGCGCGGCGCAGTCGATGGACTTCCTGAACGCCTTTGCGCAGACCATTCCCTGGGCCGTGCTGCTGGTGGTGGCGGTCACGATGGTGGTGCTGTTCCTGACCTTCGGATCGGTGATCCTGCCGATCAAGGCGGTGCTGATGAGCATGATCTCGATCAGCGCGGCGTTCGGGGCCATGGTGTGGATCTTTCAGGAGGGCCACCTGTCCAACCTTCTGCAGTTCACCGCCCCTGGCTCCATCACCGCCACCGACCCCGTGCTGATGTTCGCGATCATGTTCGGGCTCTCGATGGACTATGAGGTCTTCCTGCTCTCCCGGATCCGGGAGATCTATGTCCAGACCGGGGACAACCGCCGGGCCGTGGCCGAGGGCCTGGCCTCGACCGGAGGGGTGATCACGTCCGCCGCCCTGATCATGATCACGGTCTTCTCCGCCTTCGCCCTGGGGCATGTCCTCGACATCAAGATCCTGGGGGTGGGAATGGCGGTGGCGGTGGCGGTGGATGCGACCCTGGTCCGCGGAGTGATGGTTCCGGCTCTGATGCGAATCCTGGGGCCGCTCAACTGGTGGGCGCCGCGCCCGGTACAGGCCTTTGTGCTGCGCTTGGGGTTTTACGAAGAGCCACAACCTCCGCGCCGGCCCCGGGCCACTGTCTGACTCGGATCTTGCAATCCCGCAGCCGTCCCTGCACGCGGTCCCTTGCGAAGTAGATAATCCAGCCATGATTGCGGCTCCCGAGGAGACGATCGAACGGCGGGCCAGCCTGCGCCGCCTCGACGACATCCTGGAGGCGCTGGAACAGCTCAACCTGACCGAGGCCCCTGAGCTGCCGGAGCGGGTGCGGCGGTCGCTGGCCGCGCACGACATCGCGGCCGAGCCGGGGATTGAGATCAGGGTTCTTATCGAGCGGGTCTGGCGCAAGCAGGAAGGCCACATGCTCAACCCCCGCCAGGAGCGCCGCCGGAGCAGCACCCGGCGCTCGCTGGGGCGCCGTCCGCCGGGCCACGATGTGATCGAGAGCATCCTGCGTCAGTCGAATCCCGGTAGCTCGGGAGAATGACTGGGGTTCTAAGTTCGGCTCTGAGTTCCGCGACCCGCCCGTCTCGGTGGGTGGGCGGCGGGACGCAAGCTGACACAGCTCAATTGGGGACGCTGGTGGTGCTTTCCCAAGGTGGTCGGCAGACCGCCCTGGTTTCGCCAAAGACTGGCAGCGTGGGCGCGTTGCACCTTCCCACAGGGCCGCTCGCCGACACCGCCAGGGTCATTAGCCTTCCCGCTGGCGACCTGTCATAGTCGCGATGGGTGGCCGCCGGCGAGGGCCCCGGCCGGGCTGTCAGCGCTCCCAATTGCTGCCATCAAGCGGTGGGCGCAGGCGAGATCGAAGACCGCTGAGCCCACACTCTTCATGAGCGTCAGCCGATGGTCAGGACTGAACCTGGCCGTCGCCAGCGGCCGCACCTCCGCTCGGGACAGTCGGCCCTCCGCGATGGGAATCAGAAGGTCACCGGCCTCCGCCATACAGCCTTCGACAGTGTCCGCGTAAACGACTGCCGCCGCCACCAGGGACGACCCGAGCTCGCGCCGATCGGGTTGATAAGAGCCTATGGCGTTGATGTGGCAGCGATCCTTGACGTCACCACGGTCGAGCAGAGGCATCGCGGCCGCGGTGGCCAGCGTGATCACATCCGCATCTCGGGCCGCCGCGGACAACTCGGTGGCAACGTCCACGGTCAGGCCAGGGTATCCCGCTCTGACCAAATCGGCCAGCTCGTGCGCCTTGGCGACCGTGCGATTCCAGATCATCAGCTGCCGGATTGGGCGGACCGCGACCACCGCCTCGACTTGGCCGAATCCTTGCGCACCGGCGCCCACTAGCAGCATGCTCGAGGCGTCGGGTGGGGCCAGCGCGTTGGTGGCGAATCCGGCTAGGGCGGCGGTCCGGATCGCAGTCAGGCTCTCCGCGTCGACCGCACCCAGAAGCCGCCCGTCAGCTTGATCAAACAGCACCACCAGCCCCTGCAGGGTCGGCATCCGGCGGGTGGGATTGCTCGCGGCCAGGGAGATCGCCTTGAGTCCCATGATGCCCAGGTAGTGCCCCGGCATCAAGGCTAGCGCCACTGGGGAGG
This sequence comes from Candidatus Nanopelagicaceae bacterium, assembly GCA_035531535.1. GTDB lineage: Bacteria > Chloroflexota > Dormibacteria > Aeolococcales > Bog-877 > AG-12. Next base: position 14,181 of record DATKSV010000133.1, read on the forward strand.
AGCGGTCTATGAATCGCTCGGCGGAGCCGGCCCTCCCCGCCTGATGTTCGGTCAGCGCCGACCCGATTGCGGCCATCGCCTCCAGTGGGCTCAGCCACCGGCGCACTTCGGCCGCGTCTATCCAGCGCAAGCTATTCCCCCTCGCCCATGCCATGCCCCAGATACGCTCGCCGGACGTGCTCGTTCGCCAGCAAGTCGGCAGAGCTGCCCTGGATCGTTATCTCCCCAAGCTCCAGGACGTAGCCCCGGCTGGCGATGCCGAGTGCGCGGTGGACGTTCTGCTCGACCAGCAAAACCGCGATTCCGGATGCCACGATGCTCCGGATGACCTCGAAGATCTGGGTGGCGACCAGGGGAGCCAACCCCAAAGACGGTTCGTCGAGCATCAACAGTCGGGGGCGGCTCATGAGGGCGCGTCCCACCGCCACCATCTGCTGTTCGCCACCGGAGAGGTTGCCGGCGAGGGCGTCGAGACGGCTGCCGAGCTGGGGGAACGTCGCCAGGACCCGGGTCAAGTCCTCCTGATTGTGCTCGTGCGACAGATTGAAGCCGCCGAGCTCCAGATTCTCCCTAACCGTCAGAGTGGCGAAGATCTGGCGGCCCTCGGGCACCAAGGTCACTCCCATGCGCGCCATCTGATGGGCGGGGAGCCCTGTCACCGGCTTCCCATCGAAGCGCACTGTGCCGCTGGCGGGTCTCATCAAGCCCGAGAGCGCCTTCAAACTGGAGCTCTTGCCGGCGCCGTTGGCGCCCAGGAGGCTGACGCACTCTCCGTCGGAGAGCGCGAAGTTGACCCCACGGACCGCCTGGATGGCCCCGTAGCGAACCACCAGTGCCTCCACTTCAAGCAGACTCACGCGCCGGCCTCGTCGCCCAGATAGGCCCCGATCACAGCCGGGTCGGATTGGACCTGCTCGGGGGTCCCCTGGGCGATCACCCGGCCGAAGTTGAGGACCACGATCCGGTCGCAGACGGACATGATCACCCTCATGTCATGCTCGACCAGCAGGACTCCGATTCCGGTGGCCGCGATCCTTCTGATCATGGTCCCCAGGCTGCGGCTCTCAGTGGCATTCATGCCGGCTGCGGGCTCGTCCAACATCAACACCTTGGGGTACCCCACCAGAGCCCGAGCGATCTCCAGGCGCCGTTGGCCGCCGTACGGGAGCGAAGCTGCCAGGTCCCCGGGCGCCACCTGCCCCAGGCCGACAAAGGCCAGCGTCTGCTGGGCACGTTGGACTGCGATGCGTTCCTGGCGGTGGTAGCGGGGGGTTCTGTAGGCGGAGTCGAAGACCGACTCCCGGATGGTCAGATGCTGACCCGCCAGGACGGTGTCGATGACGCTCAGGCTCTTGAACAGCCGGACATTCTGAAAGGTTCGGCGCAGCCCCAGCCCCACGATCCGCTGGGGACTCTTGCCCCTCAGGTTTTGGCCCCCCATGGAGACGCTGCCCCGATAGTCCCTGA
>DATKSV010000134.1:0-18389 GCA_035531535.1 Candidatus Nanopelagicaceae bacterium
TTGCGGGCACCCTGGGCACACGACCATCTGGGACATGGACGATCCGCCGATGGCGAGCTGGGAGCCCGACGAATGGTGCGTGCCCACCTGCAACGCAGCAGAGCACAGCAGCCCCGTTGAGCTGGAGGGGAAGCCGTGAGCGCGATCGACGACATTCTGCCGAAGCACAAGCCCGGTGGACACTGGGCTTGCGTCAAGTGCCGTTCCCCCCGGACGGACCCCTGTGACACGCAGGAGCTCGGCCACTACATCGAGGAGGAGGAGAACGGATGAGCTGCAAACACCAAGGCGCGAGCAACACCCGAGAGACCATCCTCGCGTTCAAGGGCGAGGAGCTGGTGGGCGTTCTGAAGGGTCAGTTTCCCACACAGAACCGAGAGATCGCCAGCCGCACGATGACGCTGGTGTTCGAGTCGGGCTGCGGGCTGACCATCAGCCACAACGGAGCGTACTGGCACGACACCAGGGAGGATGTCGCCCGAGTCGTCACCAAACTGCGTAAGGAGCTGGAGGCGGGCCAGGCCGACATCGAGTTCTACCTGGAGAGGGCGGCAGAGGGCGCCGAGGACGACGAGGATGTGGTCGCCAGACTCCACGGGGAGCCAGATCGGCCCGCCAAGCAGTGGGGCCCGCTCCACGAGGTATCAGAGCTCCATGACTGAGGTGGTCGCGGACAACAGCAAGCCCGATCCCTTGAAGCCACCGTGCCAGAAGTGCGGCGCGACCATCGACATCTGGGAGCAGGCGTACATCCGCTTCAGGGGTGGCTCGTTTGAGCACTTCCCTCCCTGCCCGAAGCCACCAGCTCCGACCGTGATCGAGGCCATCCTGGCCAAGCACCGAGCGACCCCTGGCGGCCATGGGTGGAGTGGCATGTCGTGCCGGGAGTGCCGCACCCCACATACCGACCCCTGCGACGTGCAGGAGCTCGGCCACTACATCGAGGAGTTGGAGGCAGCCGCAAGAGGCGTATTGGCTGAGTGGGCCGGCGGTTGGGGGGCGGAGGATGACGCGATGTACGCGGCCATCGTTGCCCTCCAGCGCTGCCTCGAGGGTGACCTGCTGCCCAGGAGCGTGAGATGAGCTGGGAGTACGAGCGCGGGACAGACGGCCAGGTGGACCGCATCAAGATCCATACCGACGGCTGGACCTGCCCGTCCTGTGGCATCTGGGTGCCAGAGCGCCAGGACCACAACCATGACCGCATCATCTGCGTCCGAGGGAGCACGCAGCCACTCGTGCCGCCGGGGCGCAAGCCGGACCCAGCGCTCGACCAGTGGGTCAAGGATCACGACCAACGGTGAGGGCCGCTTCCGATATGCACAACTGCGCCGACTACAGCGATGGGGTGGCTCAGGTTCATCTGGGCGATGCCCGGTTCGTGCTCGGGCTGCTGCCAGCGGAGTCCGTCCAATGCTGCGTCACTTCGCCGCCCTACTGGGGTCTCCGCGATTATGGGCTGGGCAGCTGGCAAGGCGGAGACCCAGAGTGTTCCCACGCGACATCGACAGAAGGCGACCCGAGGCGCTTCACCAACGGTCGCGGCGAGGGAACCGCCGGAGACGGAACCGCGGGCACCAGCCTCACCTCGTGGACCTACAGGGACGCTACACCGCGCCGCTGCACCTGTGGGGCCACTCGCACAGGTGAGGGTATCGGCCTAGAGCCCACGCCCGAGGAGTGGGTCGCCAAGCTGGTCGCGGTGTTCGCTGCGGTGCGTCGGGTGCTGCGGCCGGACGGGACGCTCTGGCTCAACGTGGGGGACGCATACGGGTCGGGCACACGGGCGTCCCGCGACTATTCCAAGACCACCAAGCACGGGTACTGGAACAACCCTTGCATCAACCAGCGCAACCCGTCGCCCGCCAAGCAACTCCTGATGCTCCCAGCCCGACTTGCCCTGGCACTCCAAGCCGACGGCTGGTTCCTTCGCAGCGACATCATCTGGGCAAAGCCCAACCCGATGCCCGAGTCGGTGACTGATCGGCCCACTTCCAGCTATGAGCATATGTTCCTGCTGACCAAGAGCCCGAGGTACTTCTACGACCAGGAGGCGATCCGGGAGGAGAGCGTAGTCGGTGACCATCCCCGCAACGTCCGGGAGTCGATGGACAGCATGGTGCCGGGCGCGCCCGCGCACTCGGGCATCAGGCACCAGATCCCCCGCAGCCAGACGTTCGCCCGCGATGGAGCGGTCGCGGATCACGTCCTGCCGGGTCAGTCCGCCGCCCAGCATCGCCGGGACCACAAGCTGCCACAGGGTTGGGATACCTCGGTAGGGGGCAACGGGCACCACCAACCCGGTCGCTTCAAGCAAGATGGCCATGCCGAGGCGAGCGCCGGTGGGGGCGACCGCTGGACCGGCTTCAACGGACGCTACTTTGACGAGGACTGGCAACCGCGCCAAGAGCAGACCTCGCGCAACTCCCGCAACGTCTGGACCATTGCCACCAGGCCCTATCCCGGGGCGCACTTCGCAACGTTCCCCGAGGAGTTGGCGCGTCGGTGCATCGCGGCTGGGACCAAAGAGCGCGACGTGGTGCTCGACCCCTTCGCCGGCAGCGGGACGACTCTGGCGGTTGCCAAGCGGCTGAACCGGGATAGCATCGGCATCGAGCTCCAGCCGGACTACCTGCCTCTGATCGTCCACCGACTGGAGGGCGTCATGGCGCAGATGTCTCTGCCCCTCTCGATGGCGGATGCGGAGATGATCGGCTTGCCCGCAAGCACTCCACGCTGTAAACTAGCAGGGCATGAGGGGGAAACCGCCGGTTCCGATTGACCTGCCGCCGCTGAGCAGGGGTGATATGGCACTGCTGGCGGGCATCCTCGCGCTGTTCGTCGGCGCGCTGCTGATGGTGGGGGCACTACTTGCCTGAGCAGCCCGCTGATCCAGTCGCCTACCAGGTGCGGCGCGCGTACCGCAAGGTGGTGTTCTACCTCCCGACCGATGCCGACGTGACGGCGGCGCTGTCAATGTCGGGCTTCCAGCAGCCGGCCGCGCTCACTCCGCTGGAGACCCAGGTGGCGCTCGGGTTGTCCCAGGTGGCGCTCGGGCTGTGTGGCGCCACCACCACCAAGCAGTTCCCGGTCGGGGTGCTGCGGTCTGCGGATGGTGGACTGGCCGTGGTGTTCCCCAGCGAGCCCAGAACGGTGGTGGCGGAGATCGCCCCGCCCGTCAAGATTCCCGTGCTGATAATGCCGGCCGGCCGCAACTAGAGGAGATCGCCATGCCACAGTCCACGGAGCTGGCAACAGCCGCCAGGTTCACCCCGTCGGATCTCAAACTGCTACGCGAGATGGTGGCCAGGGAGACCACCGATCAGGAGTTCGCCCTGTTCGTGGCCTATGCCAAGAGGGTCAACCTCGACCCCTTCCTGCACCAGATATGGGCGGTGAAGCGATGGGATTCCAAGCTGCAGCGCAAGGTGATGACGGCCCAGGTGGGGATCGACGGGATGCGCTCGATCGCGCACCGCTCCGGTGAGTACCTTGGCCGCGAGGGGCCGCTCTGGACCGATGACGGCGAGCACTGGGTCAAGGTGTGGCTGAAGGACACCCCTCCCCAGGCCGCCATGGTGTCGGTCATGCGCAAGGGCTATGACAGCCCGTTCGCCTCAGTCGCCACATGGAAGCAGGCAGCACAGAAGGACCGCGAGGGCAATCTCACCAACTTCTGGCAGTCGATGCCCGCCCTGATGCTGGCCAAGGTGGCGGAGGCTCAAGGGTTGCGGGCTGCGTTCTCCGACCAGATGAGCGGGCTATACATCGAGGAGGAGGGCGGGTTCGTCCTCTCTGATGACGCCAAGCTGCCCGAGGGCAAGCGGTCCCAGGAGCCGGAGCCGTCGAAAGTTGTGGTGGTCGACGCGGGGCCCACGCCGCCGCCGCCTCCGCCTCCGCCCGAGCGGAAGCTACCGGAGACAGAGAAGGAGGCGATCGCCTATCTGTGGAACGAGCTGCCCAAGGAGCGCCGTCCGGCCGTCGAGGTGATGACCGAATACTTCAAGCACGGCGGCGGCGAGGAGGGCAATGGGCGCATGGTGCAGATCGCCTTCCTGATCGTCCTGCACCGCGGGGTCTGCGGGGAGGATGACCCGCACCTGACCCGCGAGGTGCTGCTGATGGGGGATGCGATCCCGCCGGCGTCAGAAGCCGTGCCGGAACAGAGTGGCGATGCTGGCGGCCAAGGTGACGAATACGGCCAGGGCGCCTAGCACCCCGATCACCTTGCCCTTGATGCTGCCGACCCACTTCTTGATGATCTGCTGCGCCAGTTGACTGCTGACCAAGTTGGCAAGCGCCTTCTGCTCGTCTGTGGTAAGGGGCTTCATTCGGCCGAACTCGGCCTCGAGGTTACGGATCGAGTTGGCCTGGGAGCTGATGGATGCCGCCTGATTCTCGTGGACCTTTTGGATCTCGGTTTGCACCGTGCGGATCTTGCTCACAGTGGTCTTGAGCCCCTTGAACTCCCGTGTCCACTTGGCGTCAAGCGCAGTGATCTGCCGAACCAACGCCTGACTATCAGCGTGGGCGCCTGGAGTCACAGATTCCAACGGCACGGGGTTCCCGTGCTATGCGATAGGGGCTGCGGGGGAGTGGCTTACCGTCACCGACTCTCCCGGGCCTACGGCAGCCGACACGGTAGCTGGCGTGCTGGCCTGCACCCCGGTAGCGGTCGGGGTGGTCGCCACGATCACATGGGTGGGGGCCGCGGCGGGTGGGGCGGGGATGATCGACCGGGCAAGGCCGCGGAAGTGGAGCCATCCGATCTCGAGCAGGGCTGGGATAAAGGCCACGGTAGCCGCCAGAATGGCTGCCTTCTCAGCGTTGCTGAGTTGGAGGCCATATGATGCCGCGATGCCGAGAATGGCCGAAACAGCCTGTCCGACCCGGGTTGTCCAAAACTCGACGCTCAAAGTGGGAAGATTCAGGTTCATGGTCATAGGATATGCCTGATTCGACTGTCGTGGCGTGGACCCCCGGGGATCTGTGGTCGCTGGCCGACCGGAATCCATCTCAGGGAGGGCGGCTGGGGCTCATCGAAGTTCTCTGTCATGCGCTGCTGCTTGAGGAGAAGATGCCCCTCGAGAACCCCTATTGGAACGGCTGGACCTGGCGCGATGTCCGGGCCACCCCCACCATGCTCCACCAGGCGGAGCTCGCCGGGATCATCAGGGTGGGGTTCCACTCCCGATCTCAGACCTGCTACCTGGTTAACGACAGGGGGATTCTGGCGGCCGCCATTGAGGCGTACTCGTCGGCCCCACCGACTGCGGAGGCACCGGAGGACGACCACGGAGGGCCCGTGCTCCCCGCGGATGCCTTCGATGTGATCGTCGGCCACGAGATGGTCAAGCAGCTGGTGCGGAGGGCGCTCAGTGCGCCGCGGCCCGTGCACGTCCTGCTGACTGGGCCGCCCGGCACCGCCAAGACGCTGTTCCTGGCCGATGTGGCGCAGATCCCGGGCGCCCGCTACGCGCTCGGATCCTCGACCACCAAGGCGGGCCTGCTCGACTACCTGTTGGCCCAGCCCAACTGCCGGGTGCTGGTGATCGACGAGCTGGACAAGGCCAACGTGGCAGACCTCTCGGCGCTGCTCAGCATCATGGAGACCGGGCTGCTGTCGCGCCTTCAACATGGTCGGGCCGAGCACGAGCGACGGCAGGTGTGGGTGATCGCCGGAGCCAACCGCATCGACCGGATGCCGGCCGAGTTGCTGTCCAGGTTCGCGGTCCGGCAGATCCCGGAATACACCGCAGCCGACTTCCAGCAGGTGGTGCGGAAGGTGCTGGTGAGAAGGGAGTCCGTGGACCCGGAGCTCGCCGGCGAGATCGCCTCCAGGCTGGCTGGGTACACCACCGACGTGAGGACGGCCGTTCGGGCCGCCCGCCTGTGCCAGTCCGACCGGCGCGACCTGTCCGACGTGCTGGAGCTGCTGGGAATACCCTACTAGCGATGGCTGGACTGACCGGCCAGGACGTGACCGCTAAGCGGCTGGAGACCACCCGCGGCGACTTCCTCCTCATCACCATCACCCGGCCCACCCCCAACGCCACCAACCGCAAGGCGCTGAGGGATGCCAGCCAGATGTGGACCCGGCAGGCCCGGCAGGTCGCCTACAACAACCCCGACGCGGCCCGTCATGCCTACTTTGCCAGCGATGTCGCCTTCCTCGCCGCCCAGGGGTTGGGTGAGCCGAACACCGTGACCCTGGTTGCCCAGGACAAGGACGGCGTGGTCCACGGGGTCAACATCACCAACTGGCTGGCCAGCCGTCAGGTGTGGGAGCTGGGATTCCAGACGACTCGACCGCACGATCAGCCAGGGTATCCCGCCCGGGCACAGGTGCGGGGAGTGGGGACGCTCCTGCTACAGGCCGATGCCTCGATCATGGCCGCCGAGCACTGCACGACGGTGGAGCTCGAGACCCTGGACGAGGAGGCGGCCCGGTTCTGGAGGCGGAGGGGCTTCGAGGGCACGACCGAACCGCTCAAGATGCAATGCCCCAGGCTGCGCGAGCTGGCGGCGGATCTGAAGAACACTCCTCACGACGACGCCCAGGCAGGCGAGTGGGTATTCGCGGGGAAGAAGAAGGAGCTGGCTGCGGTTCACGCGGCCGACGCCCCCGACTGACTGATTCCCGATGACGGCACTCTTAGGTGCTCGCGCCGCGGGAAACGGTCAGGGGCCAGTGGGTCAGCCTACCGGCTGACGCCGCGGCGCAGGTTCTCCGCCCACTTCGAGCCTTTGCCCGAGATGGAGGCGTTGAAGTCGCCAGCGCTCACTGCGCCGACACCCTGCTCCCAAGCCGAGGTGGTCTGCGGGCCGACCTGGGTGCCAACCGACTCGCTGAGTCCCTGGCTGTAGCGCCCACCGGCGCCCGCAACGGACTGCTTCCACTTGTCTCCAGCGTTAGCAGTCTTGCGCTCCCACTTGGCCTGTCCTTGTGCGATGCTCTTTGCCATCTTCCTTTTCACCTCCCTTTAGCCGAAGTATCGGCAGGGAGATTGTGGCACAGATCCGGGATCAGGTAAATACCCCGTCCCTCAAGAACCCGTGGTAGTCGCCAGCCTGGATGCTGCCCGCGCCGGCAGCGCAGGTGACCCCGGCCTTATCGACCGTGATCCTCGGCGGGTCGCCGTGGCGGATCCAGCAGCGGTGGGTGTCGTCGTCGGGCATGGTGCAGTTGGAGGCGCGCCCATCGATCCACCACGAGGCGCCATTGGGGCACTTCACCATCAGCGAAAGCCCGTCTGGGCCGCCCCACCAGGGGATCCAGAGGGCGTCGTACATCGCTCCCGGGGGCGCGTCGTCGATCGTGGTCAATTCTCCAGTGTCCGATCTCCGATAGAGGGTTCGGGTGAACACCTGCCACTCATCGGATTCGAGAAACCCGTAACCGCATTTACAGTGGGTGGGCCAGCGCGGATCCTGATGCGACGGCATCAGGGGCTCGACGTGGCGGAACACCCACTGCCCGTCCGGTTCCATCACGATCCGGCTGAAGCACTCGCTGATCTGGTTGAGGGCCGAGTGGTAGTGGTGCTGATCCGGACTCTTATCCCAGTGGGTGTAGCGCCGGAGACCGACCTGTGCCCGCTCGATGGGCTCCAGCATGAAGCACCGGACGGTCACGCGATCCGCCGCACCTGCCGCTCCTTGGCCGTGAACCGATTGTCGGCCCCAACCTTATTGGGCTTGCACTGACAGCGGTGCTTAAATGACCGCTTGGGTGGCTTGTAGGCGTTGGGCCGGTTGGGGTGACGGACACTCATGGCTTGGCGAACTTCCGCTGGTAGGCGGCCTCCGCCTGGCCGAGTGATTGCCGCCAGGAGTTATCCATGCTGTGACCCGGTCCGTAGTCGGAGATGCCCCGCTTGAACTGACCGTCACGGGCGGCCCGCTTCATCTCTCGGCCGTACTCCCGCTTCTCCGCGGCCCGAGCACAGCCATCGAGGTAGGCGGGCGCATCGCGGAGCCGCTGGTCGACGAGCTGCCGGAACACCTCCACCTGCTGCTCCCCCTGGGTCTGCCCGGCGATCGCAGCGGCCCAGCGGAGCGCGTATCGGGTCGCGGTCTCGGCCTGCTCTTTGGAATAGCCCTTGGCCTGCAGCTCCAGTTCGGTCATGGCGCACTTGCCGGCCACCTGCGTCAGCGCTTCCGCCGAGATCACGGATACCCTCCGTAGACGCACCAACTCACCTGCCACGATGCCCACGCGGCCCGATCCGAGTATGACGCCAGCTGCGGCACATCGGAGGCTGAGCAAAGTCGACCGGCCAGTGCCACTAGCGAGATCAGGGCATCGTGGCACTCGACCAGTAAGTTGTTGGCCGTCTGAGGGTGGGCACCCGACTGGATCTCCGTGACCACCTTGAGCGCCTGCGTCGCGTTCTGTCGGGCCTGACCGATGGTGCCCCCGGTGCCGTAGGGGATGTCGCCCATCTGCTGGGTCGCCCGGAGCAGCCCGCGCATCAGCCCGTCGATCTCGTTGCACGCCTGATTCAACCGGCAGGAGGCGCAGGCGGCGGCCAAGTCAGGAAGCTCGGCGGGAGGACCAGTTGGTGCCGTGGTAGTGGTCAATGAGATCGGCCAGCCGGCGGAGAGACCGCACCACGTCGCGGCTCATAAGCACGCCAGCGGCGAACCCAAACACCATTCCAGACACGCCCGCCCAATCCTTACTCGTCATCTTCGTCCTCCGGCTCATACGGAACGGTGGGACCGGACATGCAGTCGGCGCAGAGCTCGCGGCCGCCGGCGAGTCCTGATAGCTCCTCCACCTCGGGGCGGGTCAACCGCGCCAGTCTAGGAGCCCGGTCCTCGGTTGCGAGCGCCTTCTGGGCGTGGTCGCGGCAGAGCATGTATTCGTCGTTGACATCGTAGTACGGACCCTTCTGGGGCTCGTTGGCCACCTGAGTCAGCCGGCCATCTGCTGCGCGTACTTCGCCAGCCCCGGGTGCGCCGGCCCATCCGGATCCGCCAGCACGGCCTTGACCTTGGCCGACTCAGAGGGCGGGAGAGGGGCGGAGGGGACGGCCTCCGCCCCAAAACCTTGGGTCTTAGCGACCATTGGTGTTGGGGATACCGGAATCTGGTCGGCCTGGCCGACCACGCTGTCGACGGTCGGGACGCCCGAAAGGGCCCTCCCCCGGGATCGGAGCTCCGCGCTCATGCAGGAGAGCCACGGCTCCAATTCCTGACCCTTCGGGACATCCTCAATCGAGGTCTTGCATGTGTCCGCCGAGGCTTGGAAGTCCTCAAGGCGGGCCTTCTGCTCGGCGGTCGGAGGCTTCTCCACCTTGGTCTGGCAGTAGAGGTCGACCTGCCCCTTGTCGAGGGCACCGACCACGCCGTGATGGAAGCATAGGTTGGAGTGGCCTGATCTGCTCTCGATCTCATAGCAGAGGCAGGGGGTTGGCTCTCGCGCCACCGCGGGGTCGACCACGATCCCCGGCGACCCCCTGGTCTGAGAGAGGAAGTCGGCAACTCCGGGCCCGCCAGCCCCGGTCCACGGTGGAGCATCAGACTCCTGGGCCTCGAATCTGGCCAGCCGCTTGTCGACTACGACCAATTTCTTGTTGGTCCTGTCCAACTGCCCGCGCAGCTCCTCCCACTGGCTGCCAGAGAAGTTGATGACTCCCATCAGCCCATCCTACTTGGATTCACCGCTCAGAACCTCCTGGAGCCGTAACAACGCGGTCGGGGTGTCCAAACCCTGCCCCGTCGAATCTTCATACCACTTCTCGATCGCCGATGACATTCCCTGCTGCGCAGTGGGTGGCGACCAATAGGCACTGGTAAGTTGGTAGCACTCCCTCCAGACGCTTTCCAGTCGCTCTGCCAATACCCGCGCCTCAGCGGCCCCGGCGTGGCCGTCTGTAGGCACTGCTGCCGCCGTCGCCGTGAGATGCTGGCGCACCTGATCGCACTGGGGAGCCAGATCAGGGCGGGAGGCCGCAAGGGTCTGCACCTGCTCGGCGGCCTGCCTGAGCGTCACTTCGATCAGCGGCAGCGTGCCCGCTTGGGGATGAGGGAGAGTCCCGTCCGGAGAAGCTGAGATCACCAGCCCGTCGGCCAGCTTGCTGACCCCGGCCACCTGGTCGTGGAACTTGCAGGCCGGGCAGCCATCCTCTTGGTGAACGGGCTGGGTTTCCGGGGCGACCATGCTTGGCACCGGAGGGAGTGGTGGGATCGGCTTGGACGCAAGCGAGATCGGCGGACCGACGAGCGGCTTAGGCCGGGGTCGGTCCTGGGGGCCTTCACGCAGTTGGGAGATCACGGTGCGGGACACCATGGTGACCGCCTCTTTAACCAGCATTTGGATCGAGAACATCCCACCACTCACGAAGCGAACTCTACACCGATTACAGGGGCGACGGTCGGCGTCGCCCCAGGGCGATTACAGGGGCGACATGGGACGACAGGGGCGACGGATATACTCTGGAAAGTGCCATACGCAAGCAAGGCCGACAAGCGCCGCGCAGATCGGGAGCGCATGAGGAAGAAGCGGAGAGGTGGGGATGGCACCCCTCCAGGGTCGCCCCGTCGCCCCGTCGCCCCTGAACCTACCCCTACCTACGGTAGCCCGGACGACAGTCGCCCCGTCGCCCCGTCGCCCCTGAACGGGACGGAGGACGACATCGAGATGGAGGACGACGCGGAACGAGGGCAGGGGGAGATCCCGAGGGGCGACACGATCAGCGATCACGCCGGTCGGGAGGGGTCGAAGGTGCTGGAGCCGCCCCAGCCGAAGAAGTCCGCCAAGCCGCCGGAGGCATGGGGGACGCCCGAGCCCTCCAAGGTCCGCGAATCGCTCAGCTTCCCGGTGCTGGCCCGCTACACCTATGACGGATACCGGGCGAAGTACCCTCAGTACCACGGCACCTATGCCGAGTTCATGCTCGAGATGTTCCAGGTGGCCTGTCGCCGGATCGGGATGTGGCCGTCGATGATCTGGACCGAGCCGGAGGCCGCACCTCCGCCCACCGCAGTTCAGCCGGTATTCGCCGGCCAGGACATAGACCTCGTGTTTGAGGAGCCAGCCAGTGCCACTTGATCCATATTCCCCGCAGCAGATCGCGGCCCAGAGGGGCCTTCCCAACACCGTCGAGATGCCCGGTCAGGGTCCGGGTGCGCTCGACCCAATCACCCAACAGTTGGCGGCAACCCACCAGCGGCAGGCGGCCGAGCGGCTGCAGCAGATCCAGATGAGCGAGCTGGAGCGGGAGCAGGCGGCCGCGGACGCGCGTGCCCGCGCGGAGCAGGCCAAGGCACAGCTCGAGCAGGCCAGGGCCGAGGTGGAGACCCAGGAGATCATGGAGCACATCAGGGCCGTCCGCGAGGAGCGCCAACAGCGCACGTCGGGCGGAGGGGGGAACGACCTCATGGGGATGTTCCTGAACAAGATGATGGAGGACCAGGCGGCGGCCCGGTTAGAGGCCAGCCAGCTCAGGGAGAAGATGTCAGAGGGGTTGGCGCAGGAGCTCGCGCAGTTCCGCTCCGATATCCGCCGCCAACTGGCCGGGCCGGATGAGAAGCGTGCCCCCGCCAGCCAGCTCGCGGACCAGATCGGGCAGTTGTCTGAACTCCGGCAGGTGCTTGCGGAGTTCCTGCCTCAGCCGGCCATGCTCGCCGCCGGCAAAGACCTCGACCTCACGATCCGTCAGATCGAGGTGACGCAGGACTTCCAGCTCCGGCAGGAGCAGATGCGGATGCAGCAGGCGCAGGCCCAGCGGGAGTGGGACGAACGCAAGGAGCAGCGCGCGCTCGAGATGCAGCTACGGCAGCAAGAGCTGTACCAGAAGCAGGAGCGCAACGAACGGCTGGCCGGGATGCTTGACCGGGTGACCCCGAGGTTGGCCGATGCCCTCTCGGGCATGAGTCCTGGTGGAAGTGCTGCGCCCCCACTTGGGGGAGGATTAGCGCCACCGCCGGACCCCCAGAGCGTTCCTGACTCGGGCGGCTCCCTCCAGTGTGTCAACTGCAACACCCCGATTCCGGTCAAGCTGGGTGACACCGAGCTGACCTGCTCTGGCTGCGGACACGTCTACAAGGTGGGGCACGACCCCAGCCGTCCTTGACCGGAGATGAATACTCTGACGCTTGACAACGCGATCGCCCACTTCCTCGGGCATCAGACAGCGGACAGCATCGCCGCCATGGTGGTCAACGATTCGTCGCTGTGGGGTGCGCTATCCGGTATGGAGCGCTTCCAGGCCAACTTCGTCAGGCGCGAGGTGGCCGAGGTGCTGAATTCGATCAACGCCTTCCTGGTCCTCGGCTCGATCCAGCGCATCCGTCCGGACATCGCCAAGGTGGTGGGTACGGAGCGCGGCCTCTCGTGGCTCGGGGCCCAACTGGTCGATCTACGGCAGAGGTTTGCGGGTTAGACTGACCTCGTGGCCAACTCCGCATATGCCTCCGCCGCCGAGCAATTGGCTCCCGCCGGATTCACCAAGGTCTGGGATCACCTCTACTCTACCCCGGGTGCGGGCGCGGACGTGCTTGTGGAGACCCTTGACTTCCAGACCGCCACCACCTTCGGGATAACCCTGGGTGGGGTCTCCGGCATGATCTCAAAGCTCCAGCAGGAGGCGCAGTCCCACGGTTCGGATATGTACGGGCTGGCTCTTTACCACCGCTCCATACAACCGATTGACGTGACCATCCCGCCCCAGGTCTGCATGAACATCCCGATCTTCGGGAATGTCTGCGTCAACATCCCGGGCGGCGGCACCACCATTCTGGCCACTGACGAGTACCGGCTGGTGGCAGTCCACTCCCAGTTCCAATGGGCGGTGTTTGCGATTGGGCTGGCTATTGCGGCTGGCATCGTGATGTTCGTGCTCACCAACCTCAAGAACGAGCAGGGGGTATTCGCCAACATCGCCAAGGACTTCGCCACCGCCTTCGGAGGCGGTCAGACCTCCGCGATCACTACCGAGTTCATTTGGTTCTTCCTTGCCGCCAGCGTGGCCGCGGTCGGCTCCTACATCGTGCTGCGCGACATCACCCAATCCACAGGTCTGTCCGCCACCTCGGTCCGCGTTCCTGGTACTCCCTCCCTGCCGACCCTGCAGAATCCCAACCCCGGGGTTCAGTTCAGCACCCCTTATGGACAGCTCGGCGTCACCCCTCAGCGTGGTGTCGGCATCACAACCGATCTGGGGCAGCGGTCCCGCGGGCAGCAGGCCACCATGGCACGGCAGGCCGCCCAAGGTCAGGCGCAGCAGCGGCGCCAGCAGGAGGCGTTCGAGTTGGACCAGAGGCGGCGGAGGGCTGCCGCCCAGGCGGCGGAGGCACGGGCTGCTCAGTTGGCGGCCAAAGCTGCCGCAGCCTGACCATGGCGCTGGAACTGCTGCCGACCGGGGTGTCGGTGATCGCCGGCGGGATGGATGGGGTGCTCCGCGCCTACGACGACAGCCGCGGGGCCTCCCTGTTCCCCAAGCAATACTCCTTCTACTACGAGGCGGCGCTCACCATAGCCGGTGGCGCCTTGGCCTTCGTGGGGAGCGAATCAGAGCTCACCCACCCCTTCCTGTACGGCGGCACATGGCGGATAGGAAGCCGTCTGGGCTACTGGCTGGGCACTCCCGGCGGCCCGCATTTCGGCCTCTGACTTCGATTATCTGATCTCAACACAAAGCCACTTCGGTTGTGGTAGCCTTCCAGCCAATGGCACTCTCACTGCTCCCCACCGGAATATCAGTCCTGGCAGGCGGGGTCGATGGTCTACTCCGTCAGAACGATGCCAACAACGGCCGGACCATGATCCACCAGCAATACTCCACCTACTACGAGGGCGGCCTGCTCGTCCTGGGCGGAGTGATGGGCATGTTCGATGTCCACCCTGACCTTTTCGAGCCCTTCCTCTACGGCGGTGGCTTCGGGATCGCCAGCAAGGGCGGCCAGTGGGCGATGGAGCAGGCGAGCCCCAAGGCCACGACCACCACCACCACCGGCACCGGCACCGGAGCGGCTGCCACGGGTGGCGGACGCGGGCCTGGCGGTGGATCCGCACTCGGCAATCCCGGTATCAACTACGGCGCGTACCGTGACGAGCCGGCGGGGGTTCTGTAATGCTCTTGATCCCAGCGGGTCAGACTGACATCTCCCGGCTGAAGCTGCTTAGGGACGTCACCCTCAACCAGCTCAAGTCCGCGGTGCGTGGCACGACCACGACCCAGCCGCTCATCTACCGTGACCTGATTCAGCAGGATCTCCTCCCGAACGCGGCGGGTGGGGATCTCAACACTCGGTTCAGCAACCCCAACGCACTGGTTGCGAATGTCTCGGGGCAGCTCTACAGCCAGACCCTTCAGAACTTCCAGTCCATCGGGATCTACGGCTACGCCAGCTTGGCGGCCAGCCCCTTGATCTCGCTGCTGCAGTTCAACCTGGGGTCTGCGGTCACCATCGCCCAGTTCTTCCTGGACACCATCTACGCGGATCAGTCCGAGGTAGTCGGGTACTTCGACACCCCGGTCATCTACACCCCCCAGCAGACCGTGAACATCAACGCGGTGGCCTCTGCGGCAGTCGGGGTAGGTGCGGAGAGCTTCGTGCTCCTCGGCATGGTGTACGAGCCGGCCGGTCGGACCATCCAGCCCCAGAACGTTCAGTAGCCCATGGCTGTCGTAGGCAATCTGCCGAAGGCGCTGGGCCGAACCACGAGGAAGGTCTTTGCGGGTCAGGCCGCCATCACGGGCACTGGCGCGATCGTCACCGGGCTGAGCAGCATCGACCAGGGTGCGGCCATGGTCACTGTGCAGAACTCGGCGCTCACCATCCCCACCAACATCGCCACGGTCAGCTCCGTGACGGGGGGGTCGGTGAACGTGGTCGTGATCGCCTTGGCGGCGACGGCAAACGCGATCTCCGCCGTGGCCGCGAACGTCGGCTGTCTCTGCACCGGCTCCTGAGCCTACCTGGCCAGTGATGGCCGACACCGCTCTGCTGCAGGCTGAAGTGCTCGACGCCCAACCGTGCCCCCACCCGGCAGCTGCTCAGAAGGCCAAGATCGTGGTCTCCGATGGGGACACCCACACCGCGCTCTGCATGGCCTGCTATTCCGCCATGAAGCACCTGGTCGAGCGGGCGGAGATGGGGCAGCGGCCCGAGTTGCCGGAGGTGTCGTCCACGATGGTCGCGCTGGGTTACACTCCAATGGACGCAGAACGGTTCTGGGAGGATCTTCCCTGATGGCTGACACGACTGAATCCCCGGTGGAGCTATTCATCCGCTGCCTTGGCTGTGGAGTCGAGTTCCGTGTGGCCCGAGGAATCCGCGAGCTCATCCATCCCGGCTGCCCCGGCGTCGAGGGTGCCGAGGTCCATTCTCCCGCCCCATCGGATCAGCCCGTTGCCGAGCAGCAGCCCGCCGCGGTCGAGGAGGCGGCGGTTGAAGCCCCGGCAGAGGATGATGCCCCCTTTGGCGAGCCGGTTCCGACCACCGTTGATCCTGGCTATGTGCCACTCAGTGGTATCCCGGACGCCCCCGCGTCGGAGACTACCGCTGAGCCGGCCCCTGATATGCTCCTCGGCTCAGAGCAGGGTACGGATGGTAGCGGTGCTGGAGACACCCCGGCCCCGGACCCTGCTCCATTGGCTCAGTCTGAGTCGTCTCCATCTGATCCGGCACCCGACGCCGGGACCGCGCAATGGGCGTTCGGCCCCGATGGGGCGGATCAGCCGGTGGCAGTCGAGGAGACCGCGGTCGAGGATGCTCCCGAGCTACCGACCGACCTGCCGGACCCCGACCCGGCCCCTGACGCACCCGCAGCCGCCGGGGAGTAAGCGGTGGCTGTAGCCACCACCTTCGCCGTGCCTCCGGTCGAGGAGGTCGCCCCTGGGTCGTTCCTCGACCTGCTGTACCGGCTGCTGCAGGACATCGACTACCAGCTCAAGTGCCGCAATCAGGTGGCCAGCTCGTGGATACCGCGGCTCGTGAATGTACCTGTCGGTGCGCCCGGCCTTCCGGGGTTCCAGCTCTGTGCCCAGGACAGAGCGCGACTGGGGCTTGTGATCGTCAACACGGACGCCGCCAACACGCTGTGGGTGGGCCCCGACAAGGCGGTCGGATACCCGGGGGCCAGCAACAGCTCCGGCCTGCCGATCTTCGCCAAGCAAGCGTACAGCTGGAATCTGGACGACGCGGACCGCAATATGGCCCGCTACGCGCTGGCCCAGACCGCTGTGATCCAGGTGTGCGTCACCGAGATCCATTGATGAGTGGATACCAGCGGCCACCCGAGCCGCACTTCGCCCAGCCCAAGTCCCAGCAGGAGCGCGCGGTTCGGGCTGAGCACTTCCGCACCTGCCGCCACTGCCGCTCCGGGAAGGTCTGCCCCGTGGGGCGGTACTACAACCGCAAGGAGCGGACCGACGCCCACGGCAACCCCATGCCGTACTACTGAGATATGCCCGGCATCACCTCGCCCATGACCCCGATCAACCGGGAGCCGGGCAACATCGCCTACGAGTTCCTGGGTATCTCCCCGCCCGACGCCGGCGAGCTCCCCTCGGCGGCGGCCGCCGACCACACGCACCAGGTTGGCAACACCGTCAGGCAAGTGGCCGAGTTCGGCTTGGCCCAGGGGTTCGCCACCAGCGACTCGGGCTCCGGAGGCCACGGCTACGCCGGAATGATCTCCTCCGTGGCCCTGATCCCGAGCTTGAGGCAGTGGACGATCGAGTGCTGGGTCACCAACTTCTTCGGCGGTGGCGGTGGAGGCGCTACCGGGTTCGGGATGTACCAGGCCACGGGCTCGACCAACCCCATCCCGACCGGGCTGCCGTCGCTAGACACGCTGGCCGGGGCTCAAGGGGACCAGATCGACGGAAACACCTTCCGGTTCCCCGACGGATCCTCCGGAGCAGCACTGCCGTCACTCTCGGGCACCAACCACTTCGCAATCTCGTGCGATGGCACGGCCACCCGGTCATTCCTGAACGGCGTCCTGGTGGACACCAAAGCCGCGATGACGCTGTTCAACTCCCTTGCGGTGTTCGGGTTCGCGGCGGACAATCCGGGCTCCACCACCACCTTCGACGAGTTCAGGGTGAGCTCCACCGGCCGGTACAGCGCCGCCTTCACCCCCGCCACCGCGCCCTTCGCCCCAGATGCCGAGACCGAGATCCTGTGGCACCTGGACGACGGGCCGTTGGGCCAGTGGGGTGGCGTGCCTGCACCCAACAGCAACGCGACCGGCACCGAGGCCAACGCCGCCTTCGACTCCTCGGGCAACAATGACAACGGCTTTTTGTGGTGGGCGCTGACCAACGGGATAGGCGGCCTTGGCGCTTCCTTCACGGTGACCGGCGTCATCTCTCCCGTCACCCCTGGCTCTGGAGACGCGCCGAAGCAAAGCACGGTGCTCAGCCTCCAGGCCCAGACCGGGGATCTGGTGCTGACCAATACCGTGGGCGCTTCGGTAGCCAGCCCGGTGCCACAGTCCGATGGGACAATCCAGCTCCAGCTATCTGGCTTGGGTGGCCCGGTTGCCAAGGAATACGAGCAGGAGATCACGGTCCTCACGGCCGTCACCGTGCTGACCTATACGCCAGTCGTGAGCGGATTGTTCCAGGTCGACCTCTACTTCCGCGTCGCGGGCAACCCGACGACAGTCGCAGTGCAGGTGACGGCGACCGACGCGACCGGGGCGCAGACCTGGAATCCGCTTCCCTCGGCCTCCCAGCCGGTTGGCAGCTACCAGATCGACTCCATCGTCGTGGCCTGTATTGCAGGCGACCCGATCGACGTGATCGTGACAGTGGGTACGATCAACCAGGTGTTCTTCTCAGCCGGGATCAAGGAGGCTTAGAGGTGCCCACCAACATCATCCAGCCCGGCACGGGCCTACAAGGGCCAGCGGGATCCGCTGGCGCGGCGGGACCGGCTGGCGCAGATGGTACTGCCGGACCAACGGGACAGGCGGGGGGTGCGGTAACCAGCGCGACCGAGACCGAGCTGGCCACCGTCAACCCCACCACCGTCGCCACCACCACCCCAGCCGCCGCGGGGACGTTCCTGGTCGGCTGTCGGGTCAGGGTCGTGACCGCCGCAACCGTGGTCACCGCCCATATCACCTACACCGACGCGACTGGGGCGCAGACCTCGACCTGGCTCAATCTGGATCCCCTAGGGATCGGCAGCTACGATCTGGCCCCGGTCGTGATCGCCTCGGCTGCCGGGCAAGCCATCTCGGTCGTGGTAACGGCGGGGACGGCCAACCAGGTCTATGCTTCAGCAGCCATTTGGGGCACCGCCAGCTCGCCGCTGGAGATCGTCACGAGTTCAATCGTAGGAGGGCAGCAGCTAGTGCCAGTAGGACCAGGAGGCTCCGGCCTCAAGATCGTGTCGGGCGGCTTCGGCGTCCTATTTGATGG
>DATKSV010000135.1:0-19414 GCA_035531535.1 Candidatus Nanopelagicaceae bacterium
CCGCCACGACTTGATCCGGAGACTTGGTCTCAACCAGCGCTGGCGCTGGCCGGAGCCGTGACGCCGGGGCGATCCGATCTTTCACAAAAGGAACGTCCCGCTTGCGCCAGCCGGTGGGCGCCCTCAAGAGCAATCACCCAGAGCCTGACCCCGCCGGTCCTACTCGGCGGCCTCTGCCATGTTCACTCAATCACTCTTATGGGCACTCCTGCTCACTTCTCCCCCAGTAGTTGCCGACCCCGCCATCCCCGATCCGATTTGCCCTCCTCGCGACGGCTGAAGCCGGGGATACCCGTCTCGCCGCTGCTCTTTCGGGCTGCCCTAGGCTTGGGGTGGCCCGCGCCGTAGGCAGGGCTTGCGCGGAGGAGGCTGAGCAGCTCCGTGGAGAGCCGGTTGAGCCGCTTGGCGATCCGTATCACCGAGCGGGTGCGGCCAGCCCGCGCCGAATGAGTCGGGTCAGCCGGCCTCGCGGGTTGCGGAGCCAGGCGCCAATCAGCTGCCCTCGGTGGCCGCCAAGCCGTGCTCCGTCGAGCCTTCTCGGTTCCTCGACCGCCCCGGCTGGAGCGTGAACAGACTGCCGATGTGATAGCGGCGGCGGACGATCACGAACGCGATTAGGCCGGCGACGGTGGCCACCCCCTGGTCGGCCATCCGCTGCATCAGGGCCACCGCAGTCGCTTCGGCCGGAGGCAGCCCAACCACAATCAGGAGTCCGGCGAAGGTGGCCTCTGACGCCCCCAGGCCACCGGGAATGAGGCTGACCGCGCCAGCGATGCTCGCCACCGCGTATAGGGAGGCCGCCTCGGGCCAGGTCAGTGCCCCCGGATCCAGGGCGGTCACCACCAGGAAGAACACGGTCGTCATGGCGGCAACCTGCACCAGGCTGATCAACGACCAGACGATGGTGTCGAGGCGGTGCAACAGGCCCGCGGTGCCCGCCTGGAGCTCGTCCAGCGGGTCCAGCAGCCGCCGCAGCCCGAGGATCCGGGACATCAGGCTGTGCAGTCCGCAGAAGATTGGCGGAACCGTCATCACGGCCAAGGCCAACATGGCCACCAGCAGAGCGGCCGCCGGGATCAGGGGGTTGAGGTGGAACTCAAACAGCCCGGGGACGGCCACCACCACCAGCAGCAGTCCATAGATGAGCTCCTGCACAGTGACCGTGGCGAGCGCGTCGCTGAACGGCACCCGAGCCGCCCGAGCCGCCAGTACCACCCGGGTAAGCTCGCCCAGTGGCAAGAGCGTCGTCACCTGGCCGGCCAGGTTCAAGAGCACCGTCTCCCCCATCGGCAGCTTCGCACCTACGTCTCGGAGCAGGAACTGCCAACGCACCCCCTGGAGCACGTAGTAGCCCACGGATCCGGCCACGATGGCCGGGAGCAGCACTAGGTTGAAATGGGTCAGCGCGGAGCCCAGCTTGGCGGGGTTGATCACCAAGATCAGGGCCGCGATCCCGGCCAGACCCACCACACCGGCCAACCAGGTGCCGAGGTGGTGCCGCTTCAACCGGGTCCACACTTCGACGGCACTCATCGGTGTACCCCACCAAGCGCGCCGGTGACAGGTTCGGCCGGCTGGCTTTCCCCCATGTCCTGCCTGGCGACCTCGTCGGGGCTCACGGTGCCACCGAGCTTCCCCCGGTTCCTGGCTGGGGCAGGGCCGGTCGACGCAGCCAAGCGGTCCTGGCCACGCCGGCTCCGGCCCCGCTGCCCACGGTTGCCCGCTCCGCTCAGAGTCAATCTCCCCATCACTTTGAACAGTACCCGAACCCGGCCGCCCCGAGCGATTGAGTATCCCCACTCCCGACGGCCGGTAAACTTGTCGGCAGTCGGTCATGGCCGGTCCGGCCGAGATCCGCACACCCGGCCAGCGGCGACGGGATCGCGAAGGTGCCGGGTGGATGCGGCGCCATCACGCCTCGGGCGCAGCCGGTGCCCGCACCGTGGGAGATGTCCAAGTTGAACTGCGACTGCGAGATTGACCGCCGCGGCGTTGGCGGTGCCCCAATCAGCGCCGAGCCCTGGTTGGCAGATGCTGGGAGCACCCCCCGGCCGGGCGATCCGATCCCCATCAGCAGCCCGAGCGGGACCAGGTCTGACCAGGTGGAGTGGCACATCCCTCCGGCGGGGACGGCGGATCTGGCGTGATTCACACGCCCCTGGCGCCGGAGACAGAGGTCGCGGAGCAGGCCAGCAGACGGCGCACCTTCGCGATCATCAGCCACCCGGATGCCGGCAAGACCACCCTCACCGAAAAGTTCCTGCTCTACTCGGGAGCACTGCTCCAGGCGGGAGCGGTCAAGGCCCGAGAAGGTCGGCGCCAAGCCACGTCGGACTGGATGTCGATGGAGCAGGAGCGAGGCATCTCGATCACGTCGACAGCCCTCCAGTTTCCCTATCGCGGACAAGTGGTGAACCTGCTCGACACCCCCGGCCACCGCGACTTCTCGGAGGACACCTACAGGGTCCTGACCGCGGCCGATGCGGCCGTCATGGTGCTGGACGTGGCCAAGGGCATCGAGGCCCAAACTCGCAAGCTCTTCGAGGTCTGCCGGGCGCGCCGGCTTCCCATCCTTACCTTTCTTAACAAGTGCGACCGCCCGGGGCGGGATCCGCTCCAACTCCTCGACGAGATCAAGGAGCAGATCGGACTCTGGGCCACTCCGGTGACCTGGCCAGTCGGGGATCCCGGTGACTTCCATGGAGTCATCGACCGCCGGACCGGGGACTTCGTCCGCTTCACCCGCACCGCCCGCGGGATCAGAGTGGCGCCCGAGGAGCTGGTCCATCCCGACCAGGCCGCCCGCGAGGAGGGCGGGGCGTGGACGCGAGCCATCGAGGAGCTGGACCTGCTATGCGCGGTCGGTGCGGACCTCGACCTGACCTCCTTCCTGGCCGGCGAGTCAAGCCCCCTCTTCGTGGGCTCGGCGCTCACCAATTTTGGGGTTCGCCACCTGTTGGACGCCCTGATCGAGCTGGCACCTCCAGCTCAGCCCCGAGCTGACGTGGCGGGGCTGACCCGACCGCTGGCCGCTGAGTTCTCAGGGTTCGTGTTCAAGAAGCAGGCCAACATGGACAGGGCCCACCGGGATCACGTGGCCTTCGTCCGCGTCTGTTCGGGGCGCTTCGAGCGTGGCATGACCCTGACCCACGGCCCAACCGGGCGCCCCTTCAGCACCAAGTACGCCACCTCTCTCTTCGGGTCCGACCGAAGATCGATAGACGAGGCCTTCCCCGGTGATGTGGTCGGCTTGGTCAACGCCGCCGACCTGCGCATCGGCGACTCCCTATATGCCGGGGACCCCATCGAATACCCCGCCATCCCGACATTCGCCCCTGAGCTCTTCGCCACCGCTCGGCCCCGCGATTCGGCCCGTTTCAAGCAATTTCGCAGGGGCCTTGAGCAACTCGAGCAAGAGGGCGTGGTCCAGGTGCTTCACGATCCCGACGGCGACCCTGCTCCAGTCCTCGCCGCCGTTGGGGCGATGCAGTTCGAGGTCCTGACCCAGCGCCTGCAGCACGAGTTCGGAACCCTGGTGGACCTAGTGCCGACCTCCCATCATCTGGCCCGGCGCACCGATAAGACCACCGCGGCCGCCCTGCGCGACACTCGTGGCGTGCGCATCCTGGCGCGCCGTGACGGCACCCTGCTGGCCGCCTTTGAGAGCCCGTTCTGGATGGATCGTCTGCGGGCCGACCATCCCGAATGGGTTCTGGAATCGGTCGTCGCTGGGTGACTCCGCTGACACTTCGGTGCTTAAGCCCCCGGGCCCGTCTCCAGCCGGCGACCCGGCGCGTCCAACACCATCCAGAAGGACGAGCCGATGACTTCTGAAGTGTCACCGGCGCTGCTCGTCGACCTCTACGAGCTGACCATGGCCGATGCCTACCGTCAGGAGGGCATCGCCGATCGCCGCGCCACCTTCAGCCTTTTTGTACGCTCCCTGCCTCCCGAGTGGGGATACCTGGTGGCCGCCGGACTGGAAGACTGCCTCAGCTGGCTCCAGGGACTGCACTTCACGCCATCGGACCTGGCGGCGATCGACCAGTTCAAAATTTTCCCGCCCGACTTCCTGGACTGGCTGGCCAAGCTCAGGTTTACGGGTTCCGTCAGGGCGGTCCCCGAGGGAAGCATTGTGTTCGCGGGCGAGCCGCTCCTGGAGGTCGAGGGGCCGATCGCCGAGGCCCAGCTAGCGGAGACCTACTTGCTCAACCAGATGACCTTGCAGACCACGCTCGCCACCGAGGCCGCCCGCTGCCGCCACGCCGCCCAGGGGCGGGCTGTGATGGACTTCGCCCTGCGCCGGGTGCCGGGCACGGATGCCGGCATGAAGCTGGCCCGCTGCTGCCGCCTGGTGGGGCTGGGAGGGACCAGCAACGTGGCCGGTGCCGTCCGCTACGGACTCGCCCCGAGTGGGACCATGGCCCACTCCTTCGTCCAGGCCCATGCCGACGAGATGGATGCCTTCCGAGCCTACGCCCAGGTCTTCAAGGAGGCGACCGTGCTGCTGGTCGATACCTACGACACGCCCCGCGGCATCGAGCGCGCCATCCAGGTGGCTGGCGAGATGCGCGCCAAGGGGATCGAGCTCCACGGGGTCCGGCTGGACTCGGGGGACCTAGGGCCCCTAGCGGCCCTGGCGCGCCGCCGGCTCGATGAGGCCGAATTCCCAGCCATGACAGTCTTCGTCAGCGGCGGCCTCGACGAATACAAGATCGACGACCTGGTCGAGCGTCAGAAGGCCCCCATCGACGGCTTTGGCGTGGGCACCTCGCTCGGGGCAGCGGGAGGGGCGCCCACCCTTGACAGCGTCTATAAGCTAGTCAACTTCGACGATCGACCGGTGCGCAAGACTTCCACCGGGAAGGCGACGTGGCCAGGAGCGAAACAGGTCTGGCGCCGAACCGACTGGACCGGGGACCTGATGGCCCTCGCCGGGGAGACGTCGCCGGACGACTCGTACACAGCCCTACTTGAGCCGGTGATGCACTCCGGGCTGCCCACCTCGAGAGGGAAACGAGACCTGGTCGAAGCCAACACCCTCTTCGAGCGGCAGTGGCTGGCGCTGCCAGGGCCTCTCAAGCGGCTCCGAACTCCAGCCCTGCACTCGGTCGAGCCGAGTGCGGCCCTGCGACGCCTGACTGCCGCTATGGACGCCGGCCGGCCGGGCGCGGTTGAAGCCGACCCGAAGAGTCGGCCCCCGAGTTAACCCAGCGAAGCGCGTCAGATTGACCTAGCCAGCAACTGCCGGCGGCAGATGGAGCCCTGGGCCTGGGCGGCCGACGCTGGGCAAGCCGGTTTGCGGCACCCGGGCCGAGTCGGTCAGGCGGGCTGGAACTGCGACCAGGGAAGGTTCCAGTCGCCCTCGCCATTGACCTCAGTGGCCGGGAGGGTGGTCCCGGTGATCTCGACCACATCGCCCGGGACCGACCAGTTGTAAAACCAAGCCGCATCAGCGGGATTCTGCTCCACGCAGCCATGGGAGACATTGGCCACGCCGTGATCGTAAATGTCCCAGTTGGCAGAGTGCATATAGTACCCGTCCGTGCTGATGGCGACATCCTCGTAGACGTTCTGGGCGTACAGGCCAGGGTAGCCGATGGTAGCTGAGTTCATGAACACGACCGGGGTCTTGTAGAGCACCACCAAAGTCCCCGAGATGGTAGGAAATCCGGCCCGGCCCAGGCTGACCGGAAAGGTGTTGACCAACTGGCCGCCGTTGAACACCTGCTCCTCATGGGTGATCGCGCTGACCTTGGTCAGATGTTGATTGACCACAGTGAAATTGCTGGTCACAGAGGAGTTCACCAAACGGTAGCCTCCCAGAACCAGCCCGTCCAAATTGACGGACAGCGACGCCTGTTCGTTCAACGGCCAGAACTGCTGGGGTCGCCCGTCGACCTCAGTGCTTGACCACCAATGCCATCCGACCGGGTCGGGAAGAGACTCGGTGGTGGCGAGGCGCTGGAGAATCTGCGCCTGGACACTCTGGGGGATCGGCTGCGGGAACTGGATCACCCAGGCGGCTCCCATCCCCACCTGCGCCCCCTGGTTAGGGGAGATGGTGACCGCCAGGCTCTTGGTCGGGAGTGGAGCGGCCCCGGTCACCCAGGTGGCGGTCTTGACCACGGTCCTGACCGGGTTCCCACCCCGGGCCCGAAGGGTGAGGTCAAATTTTGTAGCCCAAGGCAGGGGCGCCACAGCGACCCACCCGCCCGGCACCAGGCGGCCCGCGACCACCGCTCCAGTGCTGGTGGTAACCACCAACTTCTCGACCCGAGCATGGCTGAGATGGATTCCGATCATGGCGGAGGGGCTTACCGAACCAGTCGGCACCGAGATCGCCACCTGGGGGGCTACCGGTGGCGATCCGCTCGAGGCGGCCACTATCGCAGTGGCGCCGGCTCCTCCCAGGATCACAAGGGCCGTGCTCCCAGCGACCAGCCAGCGCCGGCGGGGCCAGCGACTTTGCACCTTGGCTGTCTCATCCATGCTCCCAGCAATATATCTCGGATCCCAACCAACCGCACCCGGTCGCGTGGGGGGTAGCGTCGAATCGACCGAGGGGGTTGCTGGCGGGCCCCGCGAAACGGCCGACTCCACGCGCACCGGACAAGGCCGCCGCGCCGCGGGTCAACTCAGTGAGAGCTGGCGTTGGCCGCAGCAGGGATGACCCTTCCCAGCCCCAAGGTGCCACCCGCCGTGAGCAGCGAGCCGGCCATCAGGGGCCCGAGCCAGAGAGTGGGGTCGCCCAGGGCCAGCAGGAATGTGGCCAGGGGAGGCCCGACGATGCCGGTTGCACCCCAAACCGATGCGGCCAGCGCGTTGTACCTGCCGCGGAGCCGATCCGACGCCAGCGCGTTGACCAGCGTTGACGCCGCCGGTGAGACCAGGGTTTCGCCGAGGCCGAACACCGCTGCCGCGGCCACCAGCAGAGCCGCGGAGAAACTCAGGGCGAGACCAGGGAGATCGGCCAGCCCCAAGATTCCCCACGAGATCGCCACCATCACTGCCCCCAGGGCCAGAGACCTAGTCCGCAGTCTCCGCTCCGTCACCTGGGTCACCGCCGTCTGCAGCGCCACGATCACAAAGCAGTTCGCGGCGAACGCCACCCCTACCACTCGTGGACTGACCCGGACGAACTCGATCGCGAAGACCGCAAAGCCCGCCTCCACCTGGGAATATCCGAAGAGAACGAAACCCAAGCTGCAGAGCAGGTAAAGGGCGAATGGACGGTCGCGAAATACGGCCCGGTAACCGACCTCGGCCGGAGGGTCATCCACGACCGCGGAGGTGGCAACTCCCTGAAGGCGGCGCAGTCCGAGCCACAGGACGGCCCCAAAAAGCAGGAAGCTGACGCCGTCACCTAGGTAGATCACCTGGAACGTGGATGCGTGTTGAAGCGACACGAAACTTCCAGAGATAAGGCCACCCACCCCGATCCCCAGGTTCATCAGCATGAATTGGCTCGCAAACGCCCGGGCTCGCAGTGGCTCAGGGACCGCCACCGCAACCAGGGAGCTCAGCGCGGGCCAGGTGACGCCCTCCGCGGCCCCAATCGTCGCCGCCACCACGATGGCTTCGGGAGCGGTGGTGACCGCTGCTAAGGCGGCGGCACCAGCGGCTTCGAGAAGCAGCCCGAGCAGGATCATCCGAACGGGGCCGAAGCGGTCCACCCAAGCGCCTCCGCTCAGCGAGCCCAGCAGACCAACCACGCCGGCGGCCGCCAGCGCCAGGCCCGCCTCCCGGAGAGGAATTCCCCGGACCGCATGCAGGTAGACGATCAGGAACGGCAGGGTCAGGCCCGTGCCCAGCGATGACATTGCCATTCCCCCGAGAAGCCATCGGGTGGCGGGGGCCTCACGCAAAAGCCGTATCACCGACGCAGCTTAACCGCCGTCGGCAGACCCTCAGCCCGGTCGTCAGCCCGGGTCCCCGCCCCTGGCCCGGAACCGGCGGCGAATGCCCATTCCGGGAGCGCCCCAGAGGCGGCCCCGCCCCTGCCCGGGGGGAGTAGCGCCAGTCTTTTGGTTAGTATGTACCAACCAACTGCTCAATCCAAGGAGGAAACACGGTATGGGCCAAGGGCACGTGGCGGCGACGGCGGCATCCACTTCCAGAGCCTCCTTGGGGCCGCACTACAAGTGGATCGCCCTCTCCAACACCACCCTCGGCATCCTGATGGCGACCATCAACTCGTCGATCGTCCTGATCGCCCTTCCTGACATCTTCCGCGGCATCAAGCTCAACCCGCTGACCTCCAGCAACAGCCCCTTCTTCCTCTGGTTGCTGATGGGATACATGGTGGTCACCGCGGTCCTGGTGGTGAGCCTGGGGCGCATCGGGGACATGTACGGCCGGGTACGGATGTACAACCTCGGCTTCGCCATCTTCACCTTCTTCTCGATCATGTTGTCGCTCACCTTCGGCACTGGCCCGGAGGCCGCCCTTTACCTGATAGTTATGCGAGTGCTGCAGGGGGTCGGGGGAGCCTTCCTCTGGGCCAACTCCTCAGCCATCCTCACCGACGCCTTCCCCTCCAACCAGCGCGGCCTGGCTCTCGGCACCAACATGGTGGCCGCGATCGCGGGGTCCTTCATCGGCCTGGTCCTGGGCGGGGTCCTGGGTCCTGTCGAGTGGCACCTGGTCTTCCTGGTGTCGGTCCCCGTCGGACTGTTCGGAACGGTTTGGGCCTACCTCAAGCTGCACGACACCGGAGTGAGGATTCCATCTAGCATCGACTGGTGGGGGAACCTGGTGTTCGCGGCCGGTTTGATCTCGTTGCTGGTTGGGATCACCTACGGCATCCTCCCCTATGGAAACCAGAGCATGGGCTGGACCAACCCCTGGGTGCTGGCAGCCATGATCGGCGGGGTGCTCGCGCTCGGAGTCTTCCTGTGGATCGAGACCAAGGTGGCGCAGCCGATGTTCCGGATCCCGCTCTTCCGGATTCGCGCCTTCGCCGCCGGCAACGTGGCGGCCCTGTTTGCGGCCCTGGCCAGAGGCGGGCTCCTGTTCATTCTGATCATCTGGCTGCAGGGCATCTGGTTGCCCCAGCATGGCTACAGCTTCACCGAGACCCCACTCTGGGCGGGCATCTACATGCTCCCGCTCACAGTCGGGTTCCTGGTTGCGGGCCCCCTGGCCGGCATCCTCTCTGACCGCTACGGCTCCCGCCTGTTCGCCACCGTTGGGGTCGCCGCCTCGGCGGTAATCTTCGCCCTCTTCCTGACCCTGCCGGCCAACTTCAACTACCTGGTGTTCGGGATTCTGTTGTTCGTTTACGGCGTCTCAAGTGGACTCTTCGCTTCCCCCAACCAGGCCGGGATCATGAACAGCCTGCCACCCCATCAGAGAGGCGCCGGGGCAGGCATGGCAGCCACGTTCCAGAACTCGGCCCAGGTGCTCTCCATGGGCATATTCTTCACCCTGATCATCATCGGGCTGTCGGGCAGCATGCCCCACGCCCTCTACCACGGCCTCACCGCCCAGGGAGTTCCCGCAGCCTACGCCAGCAAGGTAGCCAACCTACCCGCGGTGGGCAGCTTGTTCGCAGCCTTTTTGGGCTACAACCCGATCGGAACTCTGCTCGGGCCCATCCTGCCTCACCTCAGCCACGCCAAGGTCGCATATCTGACCGGCCGCGCTTTCTTCCCCCAGCTGATCTCCGGCCCCTTCATGACGGGCCTGAGGGCAGCGTTCCTCTTCGCCATAGGCGCCAGCCTGGTGGCCACCGCCGCCAGCTGGCTGAGGGGCGGCAAATACATCCATGAGGAGGATGCCCCCCCCACAGTCCCCTCTAGCGCTCCGGCGACGAGTCTTTCCGCGGGCGCTACCGCGGCCTCTCGCCCAGGGGACCTGGCACCGCGTCGAGGCATGGAACCTGGGGCCACCACCGTCAAATACACAAAGCCGGACCAATGAACATGGCCGACCCGGTGCTGGAGTCACCGGTGACCCAAGAGTTGCCGGCTTCACCCCGGACGTTTCTGGACCAATCCAGCACTCGAAGTCCGACCAGGGCCGCCGAGCCGGGACCGTCTGAGCTGGCGGACTCACTCACCGCGATCGTCGGCTGGGCCAGTCGCAACGACGTCCAGACAGAGGTCATGCGGCGAGCCCACTGCTCCCTCCCGATCTCTCACATCTGGCTGCTGGTTCGTATCGCCAACAGTGGCCCCTGCCATCCCTCCGACCTGGCCATCTTCAGTAGCGTGGACAACTCCACCATAACCCCCAAACTGCAGCGGCTGGAGGCCGAAGATCTGCTCGGCCGTCGCTCGGATCCCGCCGACCGGCGGGCCTCATTGGTTCAGATCACCCCGGCTGGCAATCGCCTTCTGAAGCGCATTCGACGAGCCCGGGCGCAGCTGGTGGTGGAAGCGATGGCGGGCCTCACACCAGAGCGACGGACAGCTCTGGAGAGAGCTCTTGGCGAGTTGGCCCGTGTGCTGGGGGACGCCGGGGGGCGTGGCGAGCACCTCTGAGCAACTAGCGCTTCCTCTCATGGAGCGGGCCCGGCAGCCAGGTAAGGCTCCGATGTCTCCCCGCCCAGAGATGGCAGGAGACTACCCGGGTCGCTATCCGCGCTGCCCCGAACTTAGCGAACGTGCGCGCTTCCATTAAACTGAGGTTGAGATGTGTCGGGTGTGCCTGCGCCGGCCCGAGATCCCCGACGAGCCCCATGGGCGCTGCGAGGCGTGTGCCCGCGCGGGACGAAGGGTCTACCAGTTCCGACTGCGGCCGACTGCCGCCGGGTTTCAGATCAGCGCAGGTGAGCTGTCGCCCCGGGCTCTGAGGGAGCATGCCGGAGTCGCTCTCCAGGGGTTCTCCGGCAGCCCCACCAGCAAGCCCCATCTGACCAGCACCACCTGCGAGCTGGTCATGGCTGGCAAGCGACTGGAGTCGATCCGAGTGGCGCCCGGGCTGGCGTCCAAAACTGAGGCCGTGGTGCTCGCCCTGAGACAGGGAGCCGTGCGCAGCGAAGCCACTTGGTAGGCGGTGACCGTCAGTCCAGAACCTCCACCTTGGCGTCGACCAACTCATCCGATGGGCGGGGACTCGGCGAGCCCTCGCCGGCGGGATCGGGCACCTCCCGCTTGATCTCGATGCCAGCCTCGACGCTGTCTACCGCCAGGACGTCTCCATCTCGGTAGGTGCCGGCCAGGATCCCCATCGCGATGCGGTCTCCCAGCTGGCGCTGGATGACCCGACGCAGGGGCCGAGCGCCGTAGACGGGGTCGTATCCCTGCTCAGCCAACCAATGCACCGCCCCGGGCAGAAGTCGAAGTTGGATCCGGCGCGCCTCCAGCCGCTGCTCCAGCTGCCGCAATTGCATGGCCACGATCCGCTCGATCTGGACCAGGTCGAGGCGGTGAAAGAGGATCACGTCGTCAACTCGGTTGAGGAACTCCGGACGAAAGTGGCGCCGCAACTCCTCCATCACCTGTTCCCGAGCCGATTCCTCCTCCGCCGGAGTCGCATGGTCGGGGAGGGCGGCGATCAGGGGACTGCCGAGGTTGCTGGTCATGATCACGACGCAATTCCGAAAGTCCACCGTGCGACCCTTGCCGTCGGTCAGACGGCCGTCATCGAGCAACTGCAAGAGCACGTTGAAAACGTCCGGATGAGCCTTCTCGATCTCATCGAGCAAGAGGACCGCGTAGGGACGACGCCGCACCGCCTCGGTCAGGTGACCGCCCTCCTCATACCCCACGTATCCGGGTGGTGCCCCCACCAGCCGGGCCACCGAGTGCTTCTCCATGTACTCGCTCATGTCCAGCCGCACCATGGCGTCCTCGCTGTCGAAGAGGAACTCAGCCAAAGCTCTCGCCACCTCGGTCTTGCCGACTCCGGTGGGCCCCAGGAAGATGAAAGAGCCCACCGGCCGGCGCGGATCGTTGAGCCCGGCGCGGGCCAGCCGGACAGCGCTCGCCACGGCGGCTACCGCCTCTTCCTGACCAACCACCCGCTGGTGCAGGCGATCCTCCATCTCCACCAGCTTGTGGACCTCCCCCTCCAGCATCCTGGTGACCGGGATCCCGGTCCAGCGCGAGACGACCTCGGCGACATCCTCCTCGCCAACCTCCTCCTTGAGCAGAGGGCTACCGTCCTGGCCCAGTTGGGATTGCTGCTCCTCCAGATGGCGGCGAAGCTCGATCAGTTGGCCGTAGCGAAGCTCGGCCGCCTTGCCGAAGTCAGCCATGCGCTCGGCTCGCTCGGCCTCGAAGGTGGTCCGTTCGATCTCCTCCTTGAGCTGGCGAATGCGACCGATCTGAGCCTTCTCCTGTTCCCAGCGCTGGCGCAGAGCGACCCCCTGCTCCTGCATGTCGGCCAACTCCCGCTCCAGCGCCACCAGCCGCTCCCGGGATGCGGAGTCGGTCTCCTTGTGCAGCGCCTGGCGTTCGATCTCGAGCTGACGCACCTCGCGCTCCACGGTGTCGAGTTCAACCGGCATCGAGTCGATCTCCATCCGCAGGCGCGCCGCCGCCTCGTCGATCAGGTCGATCGCCTTGTCCGGCAGGAATCGCCCGGAGATGTAGCGCGCCGAGAGGACTGCGGCCGAGACCAGGGCGGCATCTTTGATGCGGACGCCGTGATGGACCTCGTAGCGCTCCTTCAACCCGCGCAGAATGCTGATGGTGTCCTCGACTGAGGGCTCGCCCACATATACCGGCTGGAAGCGTCGTTCCAAGGCCGGATCCTTCTCAATGTGCTTGCGGTATTCGTCGAAGGTGGTGGCGCCGATAGCGCGCAGCTCTCCGCGCGCCAGCGCCGGCTTGAGCATGTTGCTGGCGTCCATCGATCCCTCGGCGGCCCCGGCCCCGATCAGAGTGTGAAGTTCGTCAATGAAGAGGATGATCCGGCCCTCCGACTGGGTCACCTCCTTGAGCAGGGCCTTCAGTCGATCCTCGAACTCGCCCCGAAACTTCGTGCCGGCCACGAGGGTGCCCAGGTCCAGGGCCACCAGGCGACGATTCTTGAGAGTCTCGGGGACGTCGCCGGTGGCGATCCGCTGGGCTAGGCCCTCCACGATGGCGGTCTTGCCGACTCCCGGGTCCCCGATTAGCACCGGGTTGTTCTTGGTCCGCCTGGCCAGAACCTGCATGGTCCGGCGAATCTCGTCATCACGGCCGATCACCGGGTCCAGCTTGCCCTCGCGAGCGCGCTGGGTGAGGTCGATCGCATAGCGCTCCAAGACCTGAAACTTACTCTCGGGGTTGGGGTCGGTGACCCGCTGGCCGTGGCGCACGGCCTCCAGCGCCGACTCCAGACGCTCGTGGGTTAGGCCGGCGGTCTTGAGGATTCCGGCGACCGGGCCTCCGGTGCGAGCCGCCAGCGCCAGCAGCAGGTGCTCGGTGCTGCAGTACTCGTCCTGCAGCCTCTCCATCTCCTCCCAGGCCCCCCGAAGCACCTGTTCCAGGTCTCGGGACGCGACCGGGCTGGCACCCTGCTGCCGGGGACGAGCCTCCAGGTCCGACTCCACCCGGACCCGCACCTGCGCCGGGTCCGCTTCCACCTGCCTTAGCAGCGGGGCGACGATGCCGTCCGGCTGGTCCAGGAGCGCCAGCAGCAGATGCTCCGGATCGGTCTCCGGGTGCTGGTAACGGGTCGCCAACTGGGTGGCCCCTTCGAGCGCCTCCTGGCTGCGCTGGGTGAAGCGGTCGAGTCGCATGAAAAATCTCCCGGACGGTGGATTCGCTTACTCTGACCTATACCCGGCCTTGGCGGATGGCCAAACTACTAACAGGGATCCAAACCGTCGCTTCGACCAAAAGGCCCGCCGGCCGGTGGCAGCTAGCCGGCCACTGGGCGCCCCCTGGGGCCAGCTGCGGGCGGAACGGCTGATCCGCCCACACCCCGTCCGGCGGACTCCGTCAGATGTCGGCCCGCAGAAAGGTCTGGGGGCCGTAGCGCATCTGCTCGGGGCGCCCCTTGACATCACTTGTGAAGACCACCTCCTCGCCGCGATACCCGTAGTCCTCGTGATCGGCGATGAGGAAGCGGGAGCGGCCCGGAGCCGGAGCCAGACGGGCGGCCTCGCGCAGCGGAAGGTCGGAGGTCGGGTCCACCAGGTAAAGGCTCTTGTGGATGCGCACCACCAACCACTCTCCCCAGCCAGCGCGGTACTGTCCAGCCAACCGGCCGAGCTCCGCTCTGGTCGGACCGGCCGCGGCGACTCCCGCTGGGTTCCACAGGCTTTGGACCCGGTTCACGGTGTGGAAGAAGGCGTCCACGCCCAACGCAGGCAGGGCGCCGAGTGTGTTGATGAGAACTGCAGCTGCCAGACCGAGGTCGGGATCGAAAGCGATCTTGGTGTTGAAGCCGGCATACCCTCCGCTGTGGCCACGCAGGGAGCTCCCTTCCACGGTCCAGAGCATCCACCCGTAGCCGTGGTGGGGTTCCGACTCCCGCTGCCACTGACTGCGCTGCATCTCCCGTTTGCTAAGGTCCGAGAGCAGGCGCAGATCCCCGGGGAAGTGAGCCTCCTGGTAGCGCAGCAGATCGGGGACAGTGGAGATCAAACCCCCGGCTGGTTCGAAGGCCCGCGCCTCGGTCGCCGGCGCGGCTCGATACGGCTCCCCGGGACGCCTGGTCCAGTAACCGGTGGCCAGAGTGGAGCGCAACCGGGGAGTCACCCGGGTGCCGGAGCTGGCCATGTCCAGAGGCTCCAGGATCCGCCCCGCCGCCGCCTCCGCGAAACTCTGCCCGGTCAGGTTCTCGACGATCTCCCCCAGCAGTGCATAGGCGATGTTGGAGTAGCGAAACCCACTGGCCGGGGCGGCAAAGGTCGGATGCTGCGACAGGTCCCGGCGCAGGGTCGCCCGGTCAGGCAGGTCGTCGTCGGCCCATGCCCCAGATCCATCCCTGATGATGCCACTGCTGTGGGTGAGGAGATGGCGCACGGTGACCCCCTCTTGGTCCATGGACTCCGCCAACCAGGGCAGATGGCTGACCACCAGATCGTCGAGGCGCAGCTCCCCACGCTCGACCAGCTGGAGGATCAAGGTGGCGGTTAGGGTCTTGGTGATGGAAGCGACCCGGTAGCCAGTGCGACCCGCGTCAGCAGCCTCGCCAGTCCTCAGGTCAGCCTGGCCCATGGCGCCAGCGAGGACCTGACGGCCCCGATGGCTTACCCCATAGGAGATGCTGGGAACCTTCGCCATCAGGGCTCGGAAGCGTAGCCAGCGTTCAAACGCCACCGCGGAGTCCGAGATCTGCTCCCAACTGAGGCTCACCGTGCCACCTCACTCGACCACTGCCATTCCTCGCTCACCGCATCCTCCGAGTGCGCCCGCTGCGGATCCCGACCGGCACCGGCCGCCTCCCTGCCCGGCCGACCAAATCCGCGTCCAATTCTAGCCGTGGGCCGACGGCACCGGCCCCGCACCGTTGACCGGCCGTTTGGTATCCCTTGATCTCGAGCTGACCCCGGTCAGCCCGCAGGCTGGCGGCAGTGCGCCTGGTCTCAACGGGCCCCGGGGCGCCTGATGAAGTGACCCAAAAGACCTGACGTGAAAAATTGGCAACGGCCCTCGAGTTCAACCGAATGCGCCCCGCTCTTCAAGGTTCCGACCAGGTTATGAGCCGGACGCGTCACCGCTCCGGCCCGACGCCAGCTATTGATCGATCACGGCGGACCGTACCGGCGGTGGGACGACCAGATCGCCCCTGAGGCAGGCATCCGAGCGCCTAGTGCTGGCCTAGAACCAACAGCGGACCGGCACCCCGTCCGGTCGAGCGCAGTTGCGAGCTCCCGACCTACCCGCGATCATGGAGCCGTGGCGAAGCAGCACCGCGCCGACAGGTTCATGGAACGAC
This sequence comes from Candidatus Nanopelagicaceae bacterium, assembly GCA_035531535.1. Taxonomy (GTDB): domain Bacteria; phylum Chloroflexota; class Dormibacteria; order Aeolococcales; family Bog-877; genus AG-12. Next base: position 15,823 of record DATKSV010000135.1, read on the forward strand.
AGGCCGACCCCCGCGAGGGTGGTGCCTCACTCGGCGACGAGCGGGCGACGCTCCTGGAGTTCCTGCGGTGCCAACGCCTGACCCTGCAAATCAAGTGCGATGGGCTCGACCCTGTTCAACTTGCCTCCCGCGCTGTCGAGCCGTCGACGATGTCCCTACTTGGGCTGGTGCGACATATGGCAGAGGTCGAACGCAGCTGGTTCCGTCGGCGGTTCGCAGCTCAGGATGTACCTCGGCGGTACCAGTCCGATGCCGAGCCCGATGGCGACTTCGACGGCGCCGCACCCGATCAGGGGGTCGTGGAAGACGCGTGGGCCGCCTGGCGCGAGGAGGTCGACTTCGCCGAGCTCTTCTCACGCGAAACCAGTCTCGACTTCCTCGGGTGCGACTCGGACGGCAACCCAGTCTCGCTGCGCGAACTGCTGGTACACATGATCGAAGAGTATGCCCGGCACAACGGACACGCCGACCTGCTGCGTGAGCGCATCGACGGACACCTCGGTCAGTAGCAACATTTGGCGCCAGCTGAGCCGCTCGGTGCCACTGCACCAGGAAGATGGACCTGCGGACACGGCGCAGCGAGCCCTCCCGACCGCCAACGGTCGGGCCTGTCGGCGCTGGGGACCTCCCTACCCGGAACTGGGGGAAGCTGAGAGGGAGTTGGGCACGGTTTGTCCTTTGCTGATAGGTGGTTTCGCTTCTTCGGGTTGGCGAACGTCTAGCCAAGAGCCCGCTGGCCAAGACGCGCCGGTCGTGGCACAATTTGCTCCTGGCCCGCCGCCCGGAGGATGTCCATGGCGCCTGTATCCGTCGTGAATACGAGAGCCGTTTCTACCGGTACCTTCTGCTCCGCCGCTCCTACCGCGGGAACGGCAAGGTCAATGACGAGACCTTAGCCAACCTCTCCCACCTCCCCAGGAGACCGTCGAACTGGTGCGCCGCAGTTCGGCCGGAGAGAAGTTCCTGGCCGGTCAGGACCTGCGCATCCGCCGGAGCCGTCCCCATGGACATGGCTCGCCGTCGCCCAGACTATGCGTAATGTTGGAATTACCAAGTTGCTCGACTGCGCCAAACCCCTGCAACGGGACTTGGTGCAGGCCTCGATCTGTGCTCGAGCGGTCGTGCCCCACTACAAGCTGGCCACCACCCCCACCTGCGGTGGGTCCACCTTGAGCTCGCCCTTATCGGTGTAGGATGCCACCGTCGAGGAGGTGTAGGGGTCCCTGGACTCGCGGCCGGACCGGCAGCCAGCCATCGAGTGCAGGCTGGCCAAGATCGGAAACCGCGGCGATCGCCAGCAGGGCACTCCGCACGTGGACTACGTGCAGGTCACCGATGGTGAGGGACTTCCAATCGCGGCCAAGGTGGTGCCGGGCAACCCCGGCGAGGCCTGGACCGAATCGAGCTACCGACCGGCAAACCATGTCCCGATCAGGTCCGCGGTCTGCCGAGGCTCTTCGAACGGGAAAAGATGGTCCCGATCCGAGAGCACCCGCAGTTCGATTCGTGGATAGGATGCCAGCTGCTCTCGGGCCGGGGGCAGAGCCACCTGCTTGTCCTGGTCGCCCCAGACCACCAGGGTGCGGTCGGCCAGCAGGCCCAAGCCCGGCAGTAGCAACGACTCCGGGTGGAATCTGATGGGCCTCATCAGCCGGGGGATCGTGTCGAGATCTGACCCTCGGCCGAACCGCTTACTGACGGCATAGCGGTAGCCGACCAGGTCCTGCCCCACCTGCACCGGCCCCCAGCTCACCCCGCGAATGTCAGGTTCGTCGCGAGCCACCTGCCGCCCCATCTCCCTGCGGTCGAGCGCCCAAAGCAGGTCCATGATCCCCGGCGCCATCGCCAGCGCCCACTGGGCGGGCAGGTGTGGTGACAGGCCGACGGGCGCCAGCAGAGCCAGCTTTCCGACCCGGTCGGGGTTGTCCGCCGCGAAGCCGCCAGCCGCCAGCCCCCCGAGCGAGTGCCCCACGAGGTCAAAGCCGTCGATCCCAAGAGCATCAGCCACATCGGCGATGACCTGGTTCCAAGCTGGCCTGGGATGGCCCGCAAAGCGCACTGAGTCGCTCAGGCCGGATCCAGGGCGATCGATCGCCACCACCCGTCGGCCCTTCGCCAGCTCGGTGATCAGGCCACAGTAGCTTCCGGCGCTGGCGCCCAAACCGTGCAGGAATATCAAGGGAGGATCACCCTCCCCTAGCTCTAGGGCATGGATCCGGCCGACCCCGGTGGAAATGTAGTTGTGGACGCCGCTCGCGCCTAGATCCGCCAGTAATTGGTCGAGGATGGACTCGATGTGCCCCTGGGAAGCCCCGGCGGCGGACCGGCCCCGGGCCAGTCCAACCGCCGTGGCGTAGCCGCCTGCGGCCAGGGCACCCAACCCCGACCCGATGGCGAGCACCGTTCGAGCTGGCTTCAAACTTCCTTGAACTCGGCGTCCACCACGTCCCCGTCGCCGCCGGATGCCTCGCCTGAGCCGGTGGCTGCTGGGGGAATGTCCTCGCCGCCAGCCCCGTCGGCAGATGGGGATCCGGTGTTGGCGTAGACCGCCTCGCCCACCTTCTGGATCGCCGAGGAGAGCTCCTGCTCACGGCTCTGCATGTCGACCACGTTCTTGGCCGCGATGGCCGACTTGAGAGCCTCGATCTTCGCTTCGATCTCGCCCTTGAGCTCTTCTGTCAGCTTGTCGCCATGATCACGCAGGGTCTTTTCCGAGCTGTAGACCAACGAGTCACAGCGGTTGCGCAGAGTGACCTCCTCCGCCCGCTTGCGGTCGTCCTCGGCGTTGGCCTCGGCCTCCTTGACCATCCGCTCCACCTCCGCCTTCTGCAGGGTGGTGGATCCGGTGATCGTCACCTTCTGCTCCCGACCCGTGCCCCGGTCCTTGGCGGTGACGTTGAGAATGCCGTTGGCGTCGATGTCGAAGGTCACCTCGATCTGAGGCAAGCCCCTGGGCGCAGGCGGTATCCCGTCCAGCATGAACCGGCCAAGGGTGCGGTTGTCGCGGGCCAGCGGCCGCTCCCCCTGCAGGACCACGATCTCGACCGACGACTGGTTGTCAGCGGCGGTCGAGAAGACCTGGCTTTTGCTGGTGGGAATGGTGCTGTTGCGCTCGATCAGCCGGGTGTTGACCTCGCCCTCGGTCATGATCCCAAGGGAAAGCGGCGTCACATCCAGCAGCAGCACGTCCTTGACCTCGCCCTTGAGGACTCCCCCCTGGATGGCGGCTCCGATGGCAACCACCTCGTCAGGGTTGACACCCCGGTGGGGCTCCTTCCCGGTCATGCCCTTGACCAGCTCCTGGATCACCGGCATGCGGGTCGACCCTCCCACCATGATGACCTCGTCCAATTCAGAGATCTTCATGTTGGCGTCTTTGAGGGCATTCTCGAAGGGACCCTTGCAGCGGTCGGTCAGATCCGCTGTGAGCTGCTCGAACTTGGCCCGCGACAGCTTCAGGTCCAGGTGCTTGGGACCGTTTTGATCTGCGGTCACGAACGGTAGGTTGATCTGGGTCTCCTGCATTTGGGAGAGCTCGACCTTGGCCTTCTCGGCGGCCTCGGTGAGACGCTGCAGAGCCTGCCGGTCCGAC
>DATKSV010000136.1:0-21709 GCA_035531535.1 Candidatus Nanopelagicaceae bacterium
AGGTAGTCGTCCAGGGTGGTGTCCTGGAAGACCAGTCCGATGTGGCGGCGTACCTGGGCCTGCTCCCGGACCACATCGAACCCGGCCACCTGGGCGCTGCCCGCGGTGGGCCTGCTGATGGTGCAGAGCATGGCTATGGTGGTCGACTTGCCGGCCCCGTTGGGGCCCAGGAAACCAAAGGTCTCGCCCGCCCTGACCTGGAAGTTGACCCCCCGTACCGCCTCCACCTCCTTGTAGTTCTTGCGCAGACCTTGGGCCAGAACCGCCAGCTCGGTGGCCACCGCAGTGGGTGCTTCGGGAGGGGTAACTACTGCCACTCGGTCAGCTTGCCACAGATGCGCGCGGGTGTGCCCGGGTCTGATCCGGTCCGAGCCGACATCAAGGCCATGGCCGGCGGCCACCTGGAACCGGGAACTGTCAGCCCCGCCGGGCGGGAGGCCACCTCTAGGGTGCCCACCTTGCGCGCCCCGTCGGGTCCGGTCGCGTCAGCCGTCGAGGGCCGCCAGCAGTCCCTGTCCGACCGGGCTGCCCCAGCCGCTGCAGGCGTCCCAGCCCACCGCTGCGGAATAGAAGCCATCGTTGCCCTTCGTGATGTCGCTGGTCACCCCTCGCGCCGCCAGGGTCTGGTACAGAATGGGGTTCAGGTAGCCCAGGTCACGGCCCAACGCCGCCGCACAGCGTGCCAGCAGGGCCGCCCAGAGCGGGGCCACCGCGCTCGTCCCCCCAAAGACGGCCGACTCCCCATCCACCAGCACCCGGTAGCCGGTCTGGGGGTCGGCATCTCCCGCCACATCGGGCAGGCCGCGGCCCCGGAATCGGCCGGGGTTCACGGACGGGGGCACACCCGCTGCCTGCTGCCAGGTGGGCAGCGGGAAGATGGCGCTCACCCCGCCTCCGGTGGCGCCTCCCAGAGGCAGGTCGTTCCAAACCACCTCGCTAAGAATCTCCCGGCCCTGGGCCAGCAGCCGGGTCCCCCCGCAGGCCAGGACATGCGGGCTGGCGGCGGGAAAGTCGACGTGAGCCAGCCCGTCCGACAGGCCGTCGGAGGACCCGTTGTCGCCAGAGGCGACGCAGACTGTGACGCCCACCAGAGCGGCGTCCTGAAAGGCCTGCTCGAAGGCGGTGATGGTGGCCCGGGACCAGTTGGCCTCGGGCCCGCCCCAGCTGATCGAGATCACCGCCGGCCGGTTGAACTCGTCATGAATGGCGGCTGAGATCGCCTCCAGGAAACCCTGGTCGGTGTTGGGAGCGAAATAAGCCGCCAGTCTGGCTCCCGGAGCCATGCTGCCGGCCACCTCGAGGTCAAGGGTGACCTCCCCGTCGGGACCGTCCGGGCTCCCGGTCGGCCGATTGCCTCCGCCGGCCACCGGCACCACAGCCACCACCGGCACAGGCAGGCTAAGGGCGCCGAAGTAGCTGCTGAGATCGGTCGGTTGGAACCCTCCTCCGAGCTCGATTAGGCCGATGCACTGGCCCGCGGCCGAGGCGCCCTGAGGGTACTGATAGATCTCGGCAACCACCGGCGGCTCGAAGCTGAGGGGTGCCGCCTGGGCCAAGGGACCGGGCGGTCTGGGTAGCGGCAGGCGCCGGGTGTTGGGGCGAGCGACCGGCCTCTGGTCAAGGCCCAGCACCGCCACCACCGGCTCGACCAACGGTGCCGGGAGCCGCGCCTCTCCCCGTGCCACCCGGACGCTTCCCTGGGCCAGCTCCTGCACCTCCAACGCGACCCCGAACTCCTCCTCCAGCCTTGCTGCGGGGCCGAAGACCGACAGGAGACGCAGTCCCGGTCGGCTATCACCCACGGTGAGGCCGGCCCCGGCGGCCCAACTTTCCACCGCCGCCAGATCATCCGGATGGGCACCTCGGAGCTCGCCAAGCTGGGCCCGGCTGAAGTGGCTACGGGACGAGATCGCGAGTTGGCCCACCTCCATCGCCGAGGGGCAGGCGGTGTCGCTTCGAGGGCGGAGCGCCAGGGTCACCTCGATCACGTCCTCGGCTGTCGCCGGAGCTCCCGGCCGGGGCTCGCTGGTGGATCCCACAAAGGCAGCGCGGGTGGACCGGGAAGGCGGATCTGACATCGCTGAAAGTATGGGCGTTGCCTGATCGCGGCTCCATCACCCGCAAAAAACGGTCGCACACTGGGCCTTCGAGGGAGAGCGTCGAAGCGTTACCGGAGGCGGGTCTGACCCACCCGGTTGTGGGCTCGGGCACCAGCGAGCTGCGGTGGCTCACATTCGCCGGGCGGACGCGCTGGCACCGGCCAGGACCCGCGATTAGTTCGGCCCGGCGGCAGCCGTCCTCGGCGCGACGCCCCACAGCCGGCCAGGTGGCGATACGATGGCGGCTGGAGCGCCTCCCCCACCGCGATCTTGCCTAAGGTTCTGCCCCCTAACATGTCCAGCCAGCGCCCCGCGCCAGTTTCTACCGAAGGCCGGTGATGAATGCTGGTTAGGAGTTTCGCAAGAGTGACCGCGGTGGGACTGGGGCTGGGTTTGGCGCTGCTCACCGGGGGGCCGTTCTCGGCATCCGCCCAGGACCTCTCCCCAGCTGTCACCGCCACGCTGCAGAACGGCATGGTCAACTCCCTGGTCTGGGCGGGTGACACCCTGAACCTCACCGTGACCGGCGGCAGCGTTCCCGCCGACGCCACCGCGGTGGCGCTCAACGTGACGGTCACCGACACCCACCTGGCGGCCAGCTATCTGACCGTGTACCCAGCGGGCGGGGCACTCCCCCTGGCCTCTAACCTCAATTGGGCCCCTGGCCAGACCAGGGCCAACTTGGTCGTCGTGCCGGTCGGCCTGAACGGCCAGGTCAGCCTCTACGACGCCGCGGGTTCAACCGACGTGGTGGTGGACCTGGAGGGCTACTTCAGCCCTCCGGTGGCGGGCAGCACTGCCGGCGAGTACAGCCCGCTCACCCCGGCCCGGATCACGGACACTCGCCAGGGCAGCCGTGAGGCCAACGCGGGCCGGACCCTGGGCCCGGAGGGGACGCTCAACATCCAGGTGACCGGGGTCGGCGGGGTGCCGGTGTCAAATGTGGCCGCGGCAGTCCTGGAGGTCACAGCCACCAACACCACCGCCAGCAGCTTTCTGACCGTGTACCCCGCCGGCAATAGCCCGCCCACGGCGTCCAACCTGAACTGGACGGCGGGGCAGACGGTGGCCAACTGCGTGATCGTGCCGGTCGGCAGCAACGGCCAGATCGCGGTCTACAACTCCCGCGGCAACGCCGACGTCGCAGTCGATGTCAGCGGCTACTTCTCGGCCGCCGCCGGAGCACCCCCCAACCCCAGCCTCTTTGTGCCCATTGCCCCCACCCGGGTGCTGGACACCAGGGCTGGCAGCGGGCAGGCGGGTGCGGGAGAGACCCTTGGTGCGGGCAGCTCGCTCAGCCAGCAGCTGGCCGGTGTCCACGGCATCGGCAGCGGGGCCACCGCCGTGGTGGCCAACGTGACCGCCACCAACACCACCGCCAGCAGCTATCTCAGTCTCTACCCGGGGCCGGCACGGCCGCTCGCTTCGACTCTGAACTGGACGGCCGGCCAGACGATCGCCAACCTGGGATTGCCAACCCTCAGCCCCAGCGGACAGCTGAGCGCTTACAACGCCTTTGGCCAGGCCGACTTGGTGATGGACGTTTCCGGGTGGTTTGCGCCAGCGTCGGCCGGCCTTGGGGACGCCTACTCGCCACTGGCTCCGTCCCGGATTCTCGACACCAGGTCGACTCCCATCCTGCAGGCCCACCCGGGTAGTTACCTGGTGGTCAACCAGGGCCACGGCTATCCCGGCTCCGCCGCGCTCCAGGCCGCTCTCGCCTTCCCGAACAATTCGGGCCTCATTCCCGGATGTGACGCGCAGTGGGCGGCTGGCAATTTCTGCGGCGTGGACGGCTTCCCTGGCCAGTGCGCCTACTGGGTGGAGTTGAACTGGGACGGACTTGGAGAGGGCGGCACCCCCGCCAGCGGGCCGGGGGCGGTCGGATTGGTCGGCAATGGCGACAATGTCGCGACCTCGGCGATTCAGAGGGGCTTTGCCACTGCCGGGAGCATCGCCACGATTGCGGTTGGGGACCTGGTCTCGTGGCCTCCCGGGGACGGTCAGTACGACCCGCTCTTCGGCCATGCCGCGATCGTGGTGGAGGTCGATCCCGGCAACGGCACCTACATCGTGTCCGAGATGAACTACACCGATGCCAACTGGGAGATCGACTACCGGGTGGTCGGCGTGGGCAATCCGGACGTGCCCACGATCGCGGTCCCGCTCCCCAGCCCCGTGCCCTAGGCGAGCCTTCCCGGAGGCACAGCTTCGGTCCGCCAGCGTACCGACACCGGCGAAGTGTCAGGTTACCGTAGCGGTGGATAGGAAGTTGCGTAATTGGGTGTGGAGCATGATCGGGCACTAGGCATGGCGTCCCGGTCTTCCATTAGGAGACAACACATGGACATCTCAGGGGCGGCCCGTTCGACCGCACGCGTAGGTCGACTTTCCCGTGGGGCCGTGATCGTGCTGGGGTGTGCGGCCGCCCTTGGGTTGGTGCTCCTCAGTGGGGCGACCGTCTCCGCAGCGTCCGCCCAGCCGACAGTCAACCTGGGCAACGCCACCCCCTTTGCGGTACTGGCGGGAACCACGGTGACCAACACCGGGGCGTCCGTGGTCTCAGGCGATCTCGGGGTCGACCCGGGGTCGGCAGTGACCGGCTTCCCGCCTGGCCAGCTGGTGAACGGCACCCAGCAGACGGCGGATTCCGTGGCCTTGAGTGCCCAATCCGCTCTCACGACCGCCTATCTGGACGCGGCGGGGCGGACCCCCTTCACGGTGGTGTCCGCGGATCTCGGCGGGCAGACGCTTGATCCCGGCGTTTATAAGGACACCTCCGGGTTGGCCTTGACCGGCACCCTGACTCTGGACGCACAGAACAATCCCAATGCGGTGTTCATCTTCCAGGCAACGTCCACACTTATCACGGCCTCCAACAGTACGGTCATCCTCACCGGCGGGGCCCAGGCCTGCAACGTCTTCTGGCAGGTGGGCAGTTCCGCGACCCTGGGCACGGGTACCAGCTTTGCCGGCAACGTCCTGGCCCTGACCGCGATATCAGTGGAAACCGGAGCGAGCGTCAGAGGCCGCGTGCTGGCCCAGAACGGCGGCGTCAGCCTTGACGACAACTCCATCACAGTGCCGACCTGCAACACCACGCTCGCGACCCCTACCCCGACCCCTACCGCCACCCCGACCCCGTCGGTCCCGGTGCCCAACACCGGGGCGGACATCGGAAATTCGTCGGGGGGGCTGGCCCTCGTAGTCGGACTGGCCGCTGTACTGGCGGGATTGGGCCTGGCTCTCACCAGAAGGATCCGTCTCCGGACCCGCTCCTAGCCCTGGCCCAAGCGCACCCGCGCGCTTTCCGTGGCGCTTGGCGACCGGCGCGCACCCAACGGCACGGCGGCGGCGGTGCCTGATCGCTTGGCAGAATGGGAGACGTGAGAGCGCCCACCCATCTGCCCGCGACCCTGTTCTCGGGCTGCCAGCCCGAGGTGCTTTGCGGCGGCGCCGGGCGGATCCTGGCCGTCGGCCCGGATGCCAGAGCGCTGGCGTCGGCCGGGGACAAGGTGGTGGAGTTGGAGGGGACGGCCCTGCCCGGACTGGGCGACGCCCACATTCACCTGGACGAGTTGGTGCGGCTCCGCTCGGGCCTGAACCTGCACGGGACGACCTCGCTCGCGGAGGTGCTGGCGCAGGTCCGCAAAGTCTCTGAGTCGCTCCCGGCCGATCAGTGGGTGGTTGGCCGCGGCTGGAATCACAGCGCCTGGCCGAATCCAAGCTGGCCCAGCCGCCATGACCTGGACCGAGCTGGCGGCGGACGCCCGGTATTCCTGGCCAGCAAGGACGAGCATTCGGTCTGGGTCAGCAGCGCCGCCCTGAAGCGGGCCGGGATCGGCGGGGAGACACCGGATCCGCCCGGAGGGCTGATCGACCGCGAAGCCGACGGGGAGCCCAGTGGAATAATCCGCGAAGCCTGGGACCTGTTCGATGGCCTCATCCCTCGACTCGCAAGCGCCGATTACCAGGAGCTCCTGGCGGCTGTGCTCACCGAGCTGGCGAGCCTAGGGCTCTGCACCGTCCACACCATGGATCCGGGCGGAACGCTGTTGGCGCTGCAGCGCCTGCGCGACGGTGACCGCCTCAACGTCCGGGTGGTGGCCAACCTTCCGGTCGCCGGCCTCGAGGCGGCGCAGCAGCTGGGGATCCGGAGCGGCTTCGGCGACTCCATGCTCCGGATCTGGGGGGTCAAGGCCTTTATGGACGGCTCGCTGGGCAGCCGGACGGCGGAGATGCTGGGCGGAGGAGGAGTGGCTCGCATCCCCGACCCAGCCCTGGAGGAGTTGATCGAGCGCTGTGTGTCAGCGGAGCTGAACCTATGTCTGCACGCGATCGGAGACAAGGCGGTGCATCGGGCACTGGTCGCGCTCGAGCGGCACGCCCACGCCTGGCCGGGATGGCGCCCCCGCATCGAGCACGCCCAGTGCGTCGACCCGGCTGACATCCCGCGATTCCGGCGCGCCGGCGCGGTGGCCTCGATGCAACCGATCCACGCCATCTCCGACCGTGAGATGGCCGACTCGGTCTGGGGGCCGCGCGTCGGCCACGCCTATGCCTGGGGCGCTTTGGCCCGGGCCGGAGTGCCGCTGGCGTTCGGCTCCGATGCCCCGGTGGAGTCCCCAGACCCCCAGCTGGGTATGGCGGCCGCCACGAGCTGGCGCGCCGAGGCGGGCTGGTACCCGGAGCTGGCCCTCTCCGAGGACCTCGCGCTGGACGCCTACAGCGCCGGGGTGGCGTACGCCGCCGGCATGGAGCTGGAGTGCGGACGTCTGGCGAGGGGCTTCAGCTGTGACCTCACCGTGGTGAAGGATGGCGAGGTCGTGGCCACGGTGCTGGCGGGACGCGTCACCTATCGCCGGGGGGACCCGCGCCCCTAGCCTGATGCCTGGCGGCCCAACCGGGCCGCCAGGCATCGAGTCGCCCGAGCGGTGCTCGGCCGGCCGCGCGCGCTCATCGTTCCAGGGCCAGGCTCCTGATGATCTGCAGCACCGCCACGAAGTTTCGAAAGACCGCGAGCTGGTCCCGACCCGCCACCGAAATCTCAGTGTCGGACTCGCGGCTCACATCCCGTACCGCCGTCGCCATGGCCACCAGGTCGGCGTCGCGCAATCGCAGCCGAAGCCTGGCAGGGCTGGAGAACTGCGGCGCCCGAAGTTCCCCCAGCCGCGTCACCGCGGCTCGGGCCCCGGTCTGGATGGCCAGGCGCGCAGCCGCTGGGTGCAGGCTGCGAGCCGCGAACCGCGTCAGGGAGTGCTTGACCACCACCATCTCGGCCCCCGGACAGAAGGGCTGGGCCTGCGCCGCGGTGTGCTGGTCACCGGTCACCAACGCCACCGGCACCCCATAATGGGCCGCCACCAGGCAGTTGATGCCGCTCTCGCCGGCCAGGATGCCGTCCAGGCTGGCCCCCATGACCGCCACCGGGCTGTAGGTGTGCGAGAGGATCGCGGGCGGCCCGTCGATCGCCCCGTGGTAGCCGATGAAAAAGATGGCGTCGAAGCTCTGATCCAGCCCCTCCATCATGTAGAGCGGCTTGTGGTGCCCGGACAGATACTCCGCCCCGGCGTGCAGTTCGTCCGGGGCCAGATTCTGCATGGCTCCGTGGGAGTCATTGACCAGAAACGAGTCAGCCCCGGCCTCCCGGGCCCCATCGATGGCGGCGTTGACCTCGGCCAGGAGTAGACGACGCCCCAGGGCAAACTCGGGTCCCGGGGACACCTGCTGCCAGTCCGAGATCCCGGCCACGCCTTCCATGTCGCATGAGATGTAGATTCGCATCGCTGGCTCCTCTGCTCGAGTCGCTCCCGGGCCCAGCACTCGCCCTGCCGGGAGTTGATGGCGACTAGTGGTGGACTGCGGTGATCCTGTCCAACTCCTGCCAGTCGGCCTCGGTCGCCTGCCACCCGGCGGCGGCGATGTTGGCCCGAACCTGGGCTGGACTCATCGCGCCGGCGATCACAGAGCTAACTACGGGCCGGCCCAGAAGGCTCCCGATGGCCAGGTCCAACAGGCTGATCCCGCGGACCTGGGCGAATTGCTCGAGCGCCTCGATGATGTCGAACTGGGACTGGTCCTGGAGCCGGTCGGCGTGCCGGGCGCCGGCGAGCCGGGTGCCCGCCGGCGCCGCCTCACCCCGGCGGTATTTCCCCGTCAGCAGTCCGCTGGCAAGCGGGTAATAGGGCAGCAAGCCGATGCCCATGTGCTCGATCGCGGGCATCAGGTCGACCTCTATCCGGCGGTTCAGCAGGCTGTACTCGTCCTGGGCGGCGACGATGTCCAGCTGGTGCTGGCTGCGCCCGATCCAGTGCGCGTCGACAGCCTGCCAGGCGGCGAAGTTGGAGATCCCGATCCAGCGCACCTTGCCCACCTGCACCAGCTCCGCCAAGGCGCCGAGCGTCTCCTCCATGGGCGTGTTGGGGTCGGGCTCGTGCATCTGATAGAGGTCGATGGCATCAACCTGGAGCCGAGAGAGGCTGCCCTCCACCGCCGCCCGCACGTATTCGGCAGAGCCACGCCGGTCGGACGGCTCCAGCCCCGGCTTGCGCATCCCGAACTTGGTGGCGACGATGGCCTGGTCGCGCCGTCCCTTGAGCGCGGCCCCGAGGAAGCGCTCGCTGTCCCCGCCCCCGTAGATGTCGGCGGTGTCGAAGAGGTTGACGCCCAGATCGAGGGCGGCAGCCACGACTTCGGAGGCGCCCCTCTGGTCCAGGCGCGAGCCGAAGTTGTTGGTGCCGATGCCGACCTCAGACACCTCGGGGCCACTGGACCCGAGCCGGCGCCGCCGCAACTGCTCACTCAAATTGAAGCTCCCATGGGTGGACCGCCGGTCAGGGTTGGCGGCGGGCGATACCTCGTTTGCCATCACCTATGATGCGGCAGCGGGAGCCACCGGGGCGCCGCCACCGGGGCTGGATCGCCGGGGATCCCGACCCCGGGCGATCGCTCTGCGGAGCGCTGCCCGGAGTGCCCGTGGCGCCCCCTCAGCCGACGGCCACGCGCCCCGCTCTGGGGCCCCCGCCACCCCGGACAGATGGTAGCGGCGCCGCTTGCTCGGCACCACGGATCCCGGCCACCAGCTTGTCCAACTTGTCGGCCAGGGCGCTGATGTCATCGTCGCTCAGGAAGCGGGCGAAGTCCTCCTCGACGGCGACCTGGAGCGAGGCCAGCAGCTCCCACATCAGGTCGCGGCCGGTGTCGGTCAACTCCACGAAGGTCAGCCGCCGGTCCTCGGACGATATCCGCCGCAGCGCCAGCTGGCGCCGCTCCAGCCGGTCGACGATCCGGCTCACACCGCTCCTGGTGAGGCAGGTCGCCTCGACCAGATCGAGCATGCCCGCCCGGCCACCCGAGACCGCCCCCAGGCGCACCATCACCTCTGCCGCCGAGAGCGAGAGCCCGGTGGCCGCCAGCAGCCTGCGGTCCAGGGCGACCTCCAGAAGTCGGTGCGCCTGAAGCAGGCTGAGAGTAGCCGCCACCGGAGCCAGGCCCTCGTCCATGCCGCAATTTTGGCTGGTTGAGCGCGGCGGTGGCGTCGCGGGCCGGGCCACCGGCACAGTTCCGCCCACTTTCGGCCCGGGCTCCAACCAAGCGACCCTGATTCCGGCCCGGCCGGTGGCACCAGCAGCCGTGGGGCGGTCAGGACCCGGTCGGCGCGGGGGCGCCGAACCGAGCGAGTCGGGGGCTCCCGCCCGAGGCGCAGGCCGGAGCCAGCCGTCGCCGGCGGCCGGCGGGTCGGCCACCGCTAGCGCACCGCCACCGCGTAGACGATCAGGACGGTGATGAACACGTAGAGGAGGTAGAGGTTCACATCCCCGGACTGGAGTGGCTGCAGCCGTTTCGCCAGCAGCTCCGCCAAGCGGATGATCGGGTGGTAGAGATAGCGCTCGAACAGCGGGGTCACCTGGAAGCGATAGTGCACAGGGCCCGACCTGCCGGCCGGGTCGTCAGATGCCCGGGTCACCTCGACATGGGGCCGGTAGAGGCCGTCGAAGGTCACCCGCACCGGGTTGGCGTGGGTGGTCGCGGTGTACTGCATCCGGGGCCGAAAGCGCATGATCCCGCCGGCCCAGACCGGGACGCGACGATCCTCGGCCGAGCGCCGACGGGTGCGCACGATGGCGAGCGGGACCAGCAGCATCGCCACCAGACAGATCGCCAGGTAGGTCGGGGAGAAGGCGCTGAAATTGGTGTGGGCCGGAATCACCGTCAGACCCGGCACGATCAGGCGCGCCAGGATGTTGGTGCCGGTGGTGGCGGCCACCACCTGATCCATCCCGGTCAGGACCAGGGGAGCGCCCAGGGCCAGGAACAAACAGGCGGCGGCGAGCAGGGCGGCACCTGCCATCGGCTGGCCGCCCTCCCCGGCTCGGGCCGCCCCCTCGCTGCGCGGCATCCCCAAAAACGGCATGCCGAAGGCCCGGGCAAAGGCGTTCACAGCCAACCCCCCGGTCAGGGCCAGGGTGGCCGCCGCCACCACGATGAGCACTCCGACCAGGTGGCTGTGGATGCGGAAACCCTGGAATAGGCCCTCAAACACCAGCCACTCGCTGACGAAGCCGTTGAGCGGGGGCAGGCCTGCGATCCCCAAGGTCCCCACCAGGGTCAGCGCGGCGGTGACGGGCATCCGCCGGGCCAGCCCGCCGAGCCGGTCCAGGTCGCGCAGGCCGGTGACGTGCTCCACCACCCCGGTCTGGAGAAACAACAGGGTCTTGTAGGTGGCGTGGTTGAGCACGTGGTAGAGGGCAGCGATCAGGAGCAGCGCCGCGACCGCGGGCTGGGCGGACTCGAAGAAGGTGAGGGATGCGCCCAGGGCCATCATCACGATGCCGATGTTCTCGATGGTGGAGTAGGCGAGGAAACGCTTCCAGTCGCGCTCCATCAGGGCGTACAGAATGCCCAGCAGGGCGGACAGCGCCCCCAGCGCCATCGCCAGCAGTCCCCACCAGACCGGGCCCCGCGGCAGGAGTTCGAAGGCGACCATGGCAAAGCCATAGACACCCAGCTTGGTCACGATTCCGGAGAGGAAACCGGAACCATCTGCGGGCGCCACGGGATGGGCGGCCGGGAGCCAGATGTGGAGGGGCACCAGCCCCGCCTTGAAGCCGAAGCCGAGCAGGGCGAGGAGGAAGACCGCGTCCTGCCATCCGGGCGCGAGTCGGCCGGAGTGCGCCGCGATCACGGCCAGGTTGAGACTGCCTGCCTGCACCGCCAGAATCCCCAGGGCGGCCACGATCATGGCGAACCCCGCCTCCCCCAGGGCCAGGAACAGGAAGGCGCCGGAGGCGACCTTGAGGTCCCGCTGGTGGCGCAGGATCAGCAGGTAGCTGGTCAGGGTCATCGACTCCCAGGCCATAAGAAAGACCGTCACCGAGCCGGCGCAGAGCACCACCAGGCTGGCCACCAGCGCCCCGTGGTAGGCCACCAGGTACACCGAGGTCCCCCGCCCGGGCCGGTGGTAGCGGGGCAGGTATGCCCCGATCGCCGTCGCCACCAGGCCCAGCGCGATCACGAAGACGGCCGCCAGGGGAGTCAGCGCAAACGAGGTCTCACCGGCCAGCCCCGCCCCCACGTAGAGATGCACTGGGGCTCTGGTGATCACCGCTATCAGGCCGCCAGCCAGGGCGCAGCTGCCGCCCAGACTGGACAGGCAGGCGGCGACTGTCAAGCCCACCCGTGACGGCGAGACGACTGCGGTAATCGCCGCCAGCAGCCAAACAGCGGCAGTCGCCAGCAGCAGACTGAGCACCGCGCTGCTCATCCCGGACCGCCAGATGTCCGCAGATCAGGTCCCAGCCTCTCCGCCAGCCGGTCGACCGCCACCAGCAAGCCGTGGAGCAGAGCCAGCGGGCTCGGCGGGCAACCGGGGATCACCACATCTATGGGCACCACCACCCCGCCATGGCTGTACTGATCCGGCCCGAAGACCCCACCCAGGGGACAGGCCCCCACCGCGACGACGATCTTGGGATCGGGCATGGCTTCGTACGTGGCCAGGAGGGCGTGGTCCATGGCGAGGGTTCCTGGGCCGGTGACCAGCAGGCAGTCGGCGTGGCGCGGCGCCGGGGTGAAGAAGAGCCCCAGACGGTGCAGGTCATAGTGAGGCGATGCCAGCAGCTTGACCTCCGACTCGCAAGCCCCACAGGAGCCGGTGTCGATGGTGCGAATCTGGAGGCTGCGCCCCAGCAGCCGCGAGCTGCGCCGTCGGAGCTCGTCCCCAGCCTGAGCCAGCGCGCCACCGGTCCCGCTCTGCCGGCCTCGGGGCGGGGCCGACGACAGCTCCCAGGGTTGCCTCACCGTTGGATTCATGCCCCACCCGCCAAAGGGAAGCTCAGACGCAGCCGGGCGGGCTCACGGGTCGCCCACTCGAACTGACCGCTGGGGGTCCCGACGCCAGCGCCGACTGTGAGACAGCGCTGGCAGGCGGTACAGCGGCCGCGATCCAGAATCAGGGCTCCGGGCTCCAGCTCCAACGCGCGGCTGGGGCACACCGCGACCATCCGAGTCGCGACCGAGGCATTTAGGGCGGCGGAGTCGAAGGTCGGCGGGGTCGGCAGATGGGCGGATGAGGGGTCGGCGCGCTTGGGATAGGTGGTGGTGACCACGCCTCGGCGCGTCCCCCGCAGGAACCAGAGGGCCATCAGCGTGCGAACCCGGCCACGGTCAACCCGAAGCTGGCCTCGATGATGGCGACATCGGTGAAGACATTTCGGGAACGCAGGGCGTCGTCGAAAGCGCGCCAGTTGCGCACCGAAGCGGGCCTGATCCGGGCCGACTCCACCCGGCCTTCGGCCAGCCTGACCCAGGCCAGGGCCTCCCCCCGAACCGACTCGGCCCAGCCCAGCGCGCTCCCAGCCCGCTTCGGCCGCGGAGAGGCCACCACCAGGCCCGTGGTCAGCGTCGAGTCGACCAGGTCTCCCGACTTCAGCCAGTGTTGGACCAGGCGCTCCGACTCGCGGACCTCCTCGATCGCCACCCGAAGCCGCGCCAGGACGTCGCCCTCTGGCCTCAGGGGCACGCTCAGTCCCGCAGCCGCGACGGGCCCGGGATGGTCGCGGCGCAGGTCCACCCCGACTCCCGAGGCCCGCGCCACCGGCCCTACCAGGCCCAACCGAACGGCGGTCTCGGAGGGCACCACTCCAGCCGACTCGAGCCGGTCCACAAAGGAATTGGTGCCCAGGAGGGCCCCGACCAGCTCGGCAAAGCGACTGCACAAGGGCCCGAGCTCGGTCTCGAGCAGGGTGAGGTCACAGCCGCGCTGCACCCCTCCGACGGCGACCACGTTGAAGAGGTAACGGTGCCCAAAGGCAGCCGCGTTGAGCCGCAGGCACTCTTCCAGCAGCATCTCCATCTGTGCCTGCCCCACGCCCAGTCCGGTCGACTGACACAGGGCGGCGGTCGCCGCCACGTGGTTGTACATGCGCTCCAGCTCCAGCGCCACCGACCGGGTGCGCTCGCAGGCCGCTTCCACCTGAGTATCCGAGGCCGCCTCGACCGCCCTGGCGAAGGCCAGCGCGTTGCCCACCGCCCCCAGCCCCTCGCAGCGCTCCACCAGAAACAAAGCGTGCTCGGGGTCCATCCCCGCCAGCTGCTGCTCGATGCCCCGATGCTTGTGGAACCAGGCCAGATAGACATCCAGGAGCTCCTCACCGGTGGTAACGAGGCCCATGTAGAGCGACTCCTGGCCGACCCCGCGCACGGGTCCGACCGGGAACTCGAAGGCCTCCCCCTGGACCACGTGAGGGGCCCGCACCTCGGTGGCCAGGGCGCGAGCCCCGACGCCATCCGCCATCCGCAGGGGGCCCCCGGCCTCGCGGTCGGGAGGCAACAGGACCCGATTGAGCGGCTGGCCGCCATCGGGGAGCAGCCCCCAGAGCTCGAATATCTCGCACTCCTCCAAATAGAGGGCTGGGAGGGCGGCCGCCAGCGCGGGCTGGACCCCGGGAGCGACCTCGCTGTGCAGGATCAGATAGCTGTCCTCTCGGTCGAAGGCCACCACCAGCAGGCGTTCCCGGCCCATCGCCCCGGTCGGCCCCGGGCCTGTTTCAACCACGAACATGTCGGCGACGCGGGCCCCGGCGGCCGCCAACACGGCAGCGCTGGCCGACAGCTCAGAGGGGTCAACGGACCAGCCCACGACACCTGCCTGCGAGCTGGATTGGGCGCGGCCAGGCAGGCGCGAGAGCGCCGCGGCCAGAGTGCCTCCGTCAGTGATCTCAGTCATCTGATCAGCGCCACTGAGTGGAGCAGAAGTGAATTGAGCCAGCCGGGGATCCAGAGCCCCAGGAGCAGCAGCCCGCACAGCCCCAGCAGCAGCGGGGCAGCGGCGCTCCAGCGCTCCAGTCGGCCCTGGTAGGGGGACACCACCTCGGCCCTGGGTTGGCCCACAGCCATCCTGCTGGTGGTGTACATGAAGCCCACGAACACCATCACCAGCAACAGCAAGAAGAGGCCAACCAAGGCTGGATAGGCAGCCGCCAGGCCGGCGCGCAGAATGACGAACTCACTGAGGAAGAGGCCGAACGGTGGGGAACCCACGATCGCCAGGGATCCGATCAGGAGGGCTCCGCCGGTCAGCGGCAGGCTGGTCAGGGCCCCCCCGATCCGGTCCGTGCGCCGGGTGCCATAGGCGAGCACCAGGGTGCCGCCGGTGAGGAAGAGGACCGCCTTCCCGATGCTGTGGTTGAGGGTGTGCAGGAGTGCCCCGTAGAGGCCCAGGACGCCGCCGAACCCGAGCCCCACCGCGATGATGCCCATGTGCTCCACCGAGGAGTAGGCGAAGAGCCGTTTGAAGTCCCGCCGGTGGATCATGAAGAAGGCCCCCACCGCGATCGACAGGAAGCCGAAGATCAGCAGCACATGGCTGGCGTAGGCGGGGCCGAGTCGGCCGTTGGCGATGGCCACGAACCGGATGATGGCGTACATCCCCACGTTGAGGAGGGCCCCCGAGAGCATGGCGCTGGCGGGGCTGGGCGCCTCGGAGTGGGCGTCGGGCAGCCAGGTGTGCATTGGCGCCAAGCCCACCTTGGTGCCGTAGCCGACCACCGCCAGCAGGAAGCCCAGGCGGACTCCAACCGGGCTCAGGCTGCGGGCGTGGGCCACCAGATAGGCCCAGGTGAGGTGCTGGTCGGGGCTGCCCACCAGGCCGGTGGCGGCATAGAAGATGAAGAGGGTGCCGGCCAGGGCGATGGTGATTCCCAGGCTGCTGATGATCACGTACTTCCAACCCGCTTCCAGCCCGGCGGTGCGCCCCTCGATCGGGACCATCACCACGCTGGCCAGGGTCGCGGCCTCCACCAGGATGAAGAGCAGCCCCAGGTTGGCAGTCTCGACGGCGCCCATCATCGCGGTCGCGAAGAGGCCGAAGACCACGAAGTAGACCCGGATGCGGCGACCTGAGAGCTCGCCCCGCCGCTGCTCGGTCGCAACGTAGGAGAAGGAGCCTAGGCTGGCCAGGAAGACCACAATCGCCACCGTGATGGCGAAGAATGCGCCCAGGCCGTCGACGTAGACGAAGCTGCCGCTGCTGGCGATCGGAACGCCCGGGATGACCACCACGGCTGTGACCACCGCTAAGAGCAGACCCAGCAGGGCACCCACGATGGTGGCGACTCCCGCCAGCCTGGCCCTGGCAGTGACCAGACCGGCCAGGCTACCCAGCAGGGGCGCGGCGGCGGCCAGGATGGGCAGGGCGATCACGAGGGCTCCCTCCGGGGTCGGGCCAGAGAGGCTGAGGAGATCCGCTCGGCGATCCCCGTGGTCATCGCCAGCATGATCAGAAAGCCGGCGATCAGGTCGAAGAAGATACCCGCCTCGACGATGAAGGGGAAGCTGGCGGTGAGGGTGATGGCGCCCAGGAAGACGCCGTTCTCCATGATCAGCCAGCCGATCAGCTGCGCCACCATGTGGCGCCGGACCACCATCATCAGCGCCCCCAGGAGCAGCACCGCCGTGGACAGGGGGATGATCGACCGGGAGATCAGGCCGTGGGCGAGGTTCTGGGGCCCGATCACCAAGTAGGCGAACGCGCACAGCCCCGCCCCCAGGATCAACGAGGTGGAGAGACCGAGCGCGAGCCCGGCGTCGCGTTTGAGCTGCAGCCGTCTCACCAGCAAGCGGCGTGCCGCCAGCGGGATGGCGATGCCCTTGAGGCCCAGGGTGAGGCCCGCCAGCAGCCAGAGCGCATCGTCGCGCGTGACCAGGGCAGCGGTGGCCGCCGCCGCCGCCAGCAGCACCGACTGCAGTCCGTAGTAGGTGAGATAGCGGTCGAACAGCTTGGAGCCCAGGCAGGCGAATGCGGTCAGCAGGATCAGGACCGCGTCCAGGCTGAGGAAGACTCCCGCGGGCGAGGCCAAGGTGAGGTGCTGCATCTCTACTTGGCCACCACGTAGGAGGTGACGATCCCGATCAGGGCCAGCAGGAAGGCCCCGCCCAGGTACTCCGCGATCCGGAAGAAACGGAGCTTGGCGAAGGAGGAGTCGATGATCACGATCGCCAGCCCGCAGATGGCGAGCTTGCCCAGCACCGCCAGGATCCCGACCAGCCCTCCCACCAAGCTGGTCCCATCACCCAATCCGCCGGGCAGCACGAAGACGTTCATGAAGATGGCGGAGAGCAGAAAGAGCTTCATCCAGCCGCCCCACTTGACCAGGGCGTACTCGCGGCCGGAGTACTCCAGAACCCGAGACTCCTCGATCATCGAGATCTCGATGGTGCCGCTCGGGTTGTCGATCGGGATGTGACCGGTCTCGGCCAGCAGCAGCATGAAGAAGGCGACCGCGCCGAGCAGATGGGTGGGCAGCACCATGGCCAGCGGCGACGCCGCGATGGCGTGGTTCATGAGATATGGGTTGTCCGACGCTGACAGCACGCCCACCGTGAAGAAGACCAGAATCAGGGCGGGCTCGGCCAGGCTTCCGATCCAGGTGGTGCGGCTGGCCCCCAGGCCTCCCAGCGGGCTGGCGGTATCGAGAGCGGCGAGGGACATCACGAAGCTGGCCAAAGCCAGCACCAGAGCCCCGCCCAGGAGATCACCGAGGAACGCCAGCGGCAACGGTTGGTCGGTGATCACCGGCACGATCGTGGAGACCGCCAGGTAGCAGGCCATGGCCACGTAGGGGGCGGCCCGGAATATCCAACTGGTCTGGTCCGAGACGGCACTCGCCTTGCCCAGCCACTTCCAGAGGTCGAAGTAGGGCTGGAGGATGCTGGGCCCGTGCTTGGACTGCACGAGCGCGGCGGCCCTGGTCAACACCCCCGCGTAAAGGGGAGCCAGGGCAGCGACGGCAAGCGACTGCAGGAACTGCAGCAGATAGGGCAACGCGGCTCTCCTTACGAGGGCAGACCGATAGCTTCTCGGTAGAAGCCATTAGTCGGCGAGCCGACTTACGCGGGCCTCATCGCGCTGCGAAGGCGATTCTCACAGATCCAGCGGTCCCCGTGTCAAGTCCCCAGATCGCGCAGCGGGACCGCCAGGTGCGGTTCTCCAACCTCGGCCCGCTGGCGGGCGGCGGCCGGACTGCTCAGCGCTCCTGCATGGTGGGCCGCACCAGGACCTCGTTCACCGCCACGTGCCGGGGCCGGGTCACCGCGTAGACCACGGCGTCGGCGATGTCGCTGGACTGCAGCGGCTCCAAGGTACCGAAGGTGCCCCGGATCGTCTGCTGGACCTCCGGTCGGTTGTGGCCGACCAGCTCGGTGGCGACCACACCGGGCTCGACGATCGTCACCCGGACGTGGCGGGCGGTCACCTCCTGCCGCAGGGACTCGCTGAATGCGCCCACGCCGAACTTGGTGGCGTTGTAGACGGCGCTGCCCTGGCGGGCGACCCGGCCGGCCACCGAGCTCACATTCACCACGTCGGCCACCTGGCGGGGAGCGCCGCTGGCCGCCTGCAGCAGGTGGGGCAGGCCGGCGTGGGTGCAGTAGAGCAGGCCCAGCAAATTCAGCTGTACCATCCGGCGCCACTCGTCGGTGGGGGCGTCCAAGATCGGGCCCAGCAGCATCACTCCGGCGTTGTTGACCAGGGTGTCCAGGCGGCCGAACTCCGCCACCGTGCGAGCCACCATCTGGCGGACCGCATCCTCGTCGGTGACGTCGACCTTGAGGACCAGGGCCCGGCTGGGACCCCCGAGCTTCGCCCCGAGCGACTCCAGCCGGTCGGAGCGCCGCGCGGCGATGGCCACCTGTGCTCCTTCCGCGGCCAGGGCGAGCGCGGTGGCCTCTCCAATTCCGCTCGAGGCGCCCGTCACCAATGCCACCGTTCCCGAAAGCGCACCCACCATCGAACCTCCTGGCGGCCCACGGCGGCCGCTGCGTGACCAGGGGTGGGAACCGAGCTGCGCTGGGCGACCCGGAGGAACCACCCGGAATTCCTTTCGACGGCCCCGCGACCACCCCGGGCGACCGGACCGCGAGCTCGGAGCGAGCCCGAATCCAGACTACGCCCCGTCGAGCCAAGCTGGGCCGGACAATCTTCTCTGCGCTAAACGGGTGGCCGCGGCGGCTGGCTCGAAGACCCTGGACGGGCACCGCCAAACCCCGCTGGCCGATGGTCAGGACCTCGGATCGGGTGGGGGCTGGACCGCGCCTGCTGCAATTGCCCGGCGGGCCGCCCCGCTCCTGCGGCGTCCCCGCGGTCAGCTGCCCTGGAGACCCGAACCCAGGCGGCTCCGTCTCCAGCCGCCCCCCCAAGATCCGCGAGATCCCCGGTTCCGGCTCCCGGATGGGCCAGCCTCCCAGGTTTGGTCAGACTCCGGCAACCCAGGCGAGACTGGTCCACAAGGGCGCCGGGACCATGCCCCAAGGCGCCCCCTCGGTCGCCGGGCCGGCTCCTGGCAGCGCTCGGATCGGCTGCCATCCGGGGTTGAATTCAATCGTCATGCAGGGGCAACACCAGCTTGGCCACGACCACGTTGCGGTGCCGCCGCAGGGCGGCCGAGAGGACCAAGTCCAGGTGGTTGTGGAGCGCCGCATGCCACCAGCGCCGGGGCAGCAGCACCGGGATCAGGACCACCACCCGCCGGGTCGGCGAGGGCTTGAGAGAACCGATGTAACGTAGCAGTGGGCGCGCCACCGAGTGGTACTGGGAGCGCAGCACGACCAGCGGAACTCCAGGGTCCCATCGCTGCCACGCTTGCTCCAGGGACGCCTGGCGCTGGTCGTGGTCGGCGAAAACCACGGTCACCGCAGTCACCTGGTCACCCATGGAGAGCGCTTGCGAGATGGCCTCGCGGGTGAGCTTGGAGATGTCGGTGAAGGGGACCACCACGATGCTGGTGGCGCGCCTGGGCTTGGCCGGCGTCTGGCCCCGCCGCAGCTCCCGGGCGACCCCGGTGTAGTAATGGTTGATGCGCACGAACAACAGGATCAGCAGCGGCACCACCACCACTACCACCCAGGCCCCCTCCCGGAACTTGGTGAGCACGAAGATCAAGGTGGAGGCCCCGCTGGCAGTCGCGCCCAGGCCGTTGACGCCGGCCCGCCAGCGCCAGCCCGGGGAGCGCACCCGCCACCAGTGCCGGACCATGCCCGACTGGGCCAGGGTGAAGCCCGTGAAGACCCCGATCGCGAAGAGGGGGATCAGAGAGTCGGTGTTGCCACCGGTCGCAACCAGCAGCACCGCCGCCAGCACCGCCAGCACCCAGATGCCGTTGTTGAAGACCAGCCGGTCTCCCCGGATGGCGAAGGCGTGGGGCAGCCGGTCGTCGCCTGCCAGCAGGCTGGCCAGCACCGGCAGGCCGCCGAAGGAGGTGTTGGCCGCCAGCGCCAGCACCAGGGTCACCAGGATCGAGATGGCGTCGAACACCCAGCCGCGGCCGATGCTGTAGGCAACGATCTGGTTGAGCACGGCATCCCCGGCCCGTGGCTGAACATGGAAGCGCTGCACCAGGCCCGCCAAGCCCAGCAGCATCGCCGCCAGCAGAAGCCCCAGCAGAAGCTCGGTCTGGCGCGCCGTGTTCACGCGGGGCTCGCGGAAAAGGGGAACGCCGTTGGCGATTGCCTCGACCCCGGTGAGAGCGCTGCACCCGGCGGAGAACGCCTGCAGCACCAGCAGGATCCCCACTGCCTGGAGGTCGCGGGCGGCGACTTGGGAGGCTCCCAACGGATGCAGCTGGGCAGCGAAGGGATGGATCAGCCCGATCCCGATCACCGCAAGCATGGTGAGGATGAAGGCCAGGGTGGGGACCAGGAAGGCTCGGGCGCCCTCGGCCAGGCCGCGCAGGTTGACGAACGCGACCCCCGCCAGGATCGCGAGACAGATGACCAGGGTGTAGGGATACAGCCCGGTGAAGGCGGACGTCAGCGAGCCCACTCCGGCCGCTATCGACACCGCCACGGTCAGGGTGTAGTCGACGATCAGAGCCGCGCCAGCCAGCAGTGAGAGAGGGCCGCCCAGATTGGCCCGCGCGACCGCGTAGGCGCCTCCCCCTCCGGGATAGGCCACGATCACCTGGGTGTAGGAGACCACTAGGAGCACCAGCAGGGCGACGATGGCCAGCATGATCCAGGGCGCCACTCGCAGGGCGGCCAAGCCACCAGCTCCGAGAGCCAGCAGCAGTGCCTGAGGGCCGTAGGCCACCGAGGTGAGGGCGTCCAGGGAGAGGGCGGAGAGACCCTCCACCGGGTTGATCTCCTCCTGCCTGGCCTGGCTCGACCGCAGCGGACGGCCCAGCAGTTTGCGCCCAAGACCCATGGCAGCCCCTTCGATCAGACGTTGACTGGACGCACCCACCTCACAGCTGAGGCGACCATGCCGACAAGCGCTTGGTCAGGAGGTTACCGCCTCGGGAAGGTGGGTTTGGCCCAGGAACTCGCCCGCACCGGAGCCGAGCTCGGCCGTAGCGATCTGGAGCCCGGTTAGCCGCGCGCTGAGGGGAAGTCGGCCAGCCCGGCGTCCGGACCGTAGATCCATTCGGGATGGCCCTGCCAAGCCGGGCCCAGCCGGCGCCGGCTGGGCTCTGTCTCCCGCATCAATTAAGGATAACGATGGCTCCGACAGGCCCATGAGGAACACGATGGCCCAGAAAGCCGCGGCCAGACCGAAGGCAAGCGCCACCCCACCCAGCACCAGCGGCCCCACGGCATATCCCCCAACCGCCCGACCGACCTGTAACAGGGAGAGCCCGCGTTGCAGGAAGTAGACCGGGAAGAACCCGATCACCAAGCTCGCCGCGAACTGGTTGAGAAATCCCCCCGGGCCTACGACGAGCAGGCTGCGGTCGTGCCAGCTCATGTCGCGGCCAGGCGCCCCGGCCCGGGGCTCCCATCCGGGCCGAGCAAACCTTTCCGTCCCGCCAGTCGTTGAATGGGCGATGGCGACACCTTCAGGGCGACGGCCAACGCATCACGCCGCAGTTACGACCTGGGGCCGGGAGGTCACCGGACGCCGGTGAGGGTCATGCTGAGCGGCGACGTGCATGGTGTGAACCCGTCCCGCCCACCGAGAGTCGTCCATGCCTAGCGATACCTGGGACCAGCGCTTTGCGGAGCGGCCCTGGATCAGCCACCCCGACCCTCTGCTGACCGCGCTGGCGGAGCGGCTGCCGCCGGGGCTTGCCCTCGACCTCGGCTGCGGGCCCGGGCGCAACGCCATCTGGTTGGCGCAG
>DATKSV010000137.1:0-11320 GCA_035531535.1 Candidatus Nanopelagicaceae bacterium
GGTAATCTGCGGACGCAGTCCCTGCAAAGAGGCTCAAGGAAGAGGCCACGCTTCCTGCACAAACCGCTAAGAGGAGGCTGCGTCGCATATGAGATACCGATTGTCGGTTCCGGACCAACGCAACCAGATTAGCGCTGCAAACTTGGTAGTCGACGTACTGGACTTGCTACCTGGAGGCGAGGTACTACGCAGCTCCGTCCCAGTCAGTATCGCAGCCACTACTACCGACGGATCTTTGGGATCCACCTTTGAGCCCAGCTTGAACGTGGTCACACTGTCGCGAATCGACCTGACGACCAAGCCCTGCCTTCTATTGCTCGCAATCTCACCTTGTTCAGCGAGCAGCCAATCCCCACTGTCCGCGTACTGAAGCAGCCCCGGGTCCTGTCGCTCTATGGCGATGTTCTCCAAAAGATTGTCTATCTGCACATCCTTCACGACGAGTGCCGCTGAGACCCCGGATGGCAGTGGGTGTGAGACGGACACCGTGTAGGCCGGTAGCTGCAGCTCGGAATCGGCGACCCTCACGCCTGGGGCCAGCGGCGTCGTCGCCGGCTTGGGCGTGGGGCTAGCCTTGGGAATCAGGACAGAACCGGTGCTTCCGCAGCCCACCACTGCAGTCAGGCACAACGGTGCCAGGATCCCCCATCCCCATCGAGCCCGCAGTCCCACGTCAGCGGCCACGACCGCCCCCCAAACCCGCACCATCACCGCGGCCGCCGAGCCACGGTGAGAGTCGAAGGATAGCTCGTAGCCAGCGATCCGGCAACAGTGTGGCTCCCTTGGCTGCGGATCAGTAGAGGTCGGCGCGAATCCGCAGCCCGAGGGCGAGCGCAGCCCGGCACAGACACTCCTCCAGCCAGGGGACGGAGCCCACGGCGAGCTGCTGTAGGGAGGTGCCCCGCTCGCCGCTGCGCGGGTCGTATGAGCCTCTTATCGACAGCACCGGCTCCCGCAGGAACGGCTCCACCTTGGCGCAGATCTCCGGGTCCCCTTCGAGCGCAGGGCCAGGCAAGGAGACCCGGACTTGCCGGTCGCTGGCGATATGCGTCAACAGAAACCGCTCTGACATATCTGGCTACCTCGTCAACTCGGCCGGCCCGAGCGCCCGCATCGGCATCCTGGCCGGCTCTCGCGGCCCGAACTCCAGCTCCGCCACTCGCCAGGGGCCGATCAGAAGCCGGTCCCCAGCCTCCAGCGCCGTAGACCCGGTCAGGGTCAGCGGCTGGCCGCAATGCAGGATGCGAAACAGCTCCGCGGGGGTCTCGGAGATCAGCTCCTCGGCGTAGAGGTGGGGAGGCTGGTAGCGGTGGACCGCGGCCTGCACCTCCTCAAGAGAAAGATTCACCCGGGCCAGCTCCGGGCTCAGGGTCCCGTCCACCGCCGACGCCAGGAGCTCCTGCGCAAGGCGCGCTGCAGGCCTGAGGCCAAGTGTGTCCCGCTGTCGGACGAGGGGAAGGAGGGCCGGCGGGGCCGCATGCATGAGGTCATAGTCGAATTGGAGTGGCGGCGGGGTGCCGGGTGCCCCCAGGGGCAGATCCGGGTCCCAGCGTGGGTCGATCCCCCGAAGCCGCTTGAGGTAGTGGCTCGTCAGCATCTCCGGGGAACTGGTGGCCCACCGGAACGGGGTAGGGTCCAGGGCGGGGTCGGGCAGCCATCCTGAGGCGGCCAGCAAGTGGACAAAACTCTTCACCGGCACCCCTCCTCGGGGATCCTCGAGCAGGGCGTGCCCACACTCATGGATCAGGGTGTCCTGGAGGACTCGCTTGGTGTAGAGAGAGTCGGCGACATGACCTCTCAGGGGGGCCAGCTCCGCCCAATCTACGTTGACGCGCATCTGCCCGTCACGCCAGGTGCCCAAGGTGTCAAGCCCGAACTCTGTGGCTGGCTCGAAACTCACCTGGTCGATCGTGCCCCGGAGCACATCCTTTACCTGGAGCGGGAGCCCGTCCATAGCCCGCAGCGCCTGCTGACATCGGGCCGGAAACGTGGGGTCGGGGCTGGCAGCCGCCCGCACCTCCAATCTGAACTGCTCCTCGGCCCACCGATAGGGACTGAGCCCCCGCTTCTCGTACCAGCCGAGCGGCGCGAACTGCAGAGGAAGAACGTAGGGAGCGGGGACGATGCGGTCGGACACATCCCTTCAGTCCGCCGCCGTTTCTCGGCGGGGGCGTCAGGAGGATGTCAGCCGGTCAGCTCATATCTGGCCAGGCGGCTGGCTCTGCCTCACCGCCCTCGCCGTCTTCCGTGCCTACCTTCTGCTGGAAACGGGCGGCCACCATCTGCTGTGCCATCGCCTTGGGGATGCCGAACTTGACCAGAGATCGGACCTCGTCGGCCATCACCTTGTCCCGGGCGGTCTCGACCGCCGCGATCAGGTCGTCCAGCGCAATCGTAGCCTTCTTCACCTGGTTATCCTACCCAACCTGCGCCAATTCACCCAGAATCTGGCTCCTGGCCTCCCCGGCCCGGCTCAGGTTGGGGTTCATGCAGAAACCCTCGTAGTCGATGGGCTCGGTGATGGTCGGATGCTCGCCGCAGACCGGGCATTCCGGATCCCGTCGCAGACGGAACTCCCGGAACTCCATCGCCAGGGCGTCGACATGCAACAGGCGTCCGCTCAGCGTCTCGCCGATGCCGAGGATCAGCTTGAGCACCTCGGTCGCTTGCACGGTCCCCACCAGGCCCGGCAGCACGCCCAGCACCCCAGCCTCCGCGCAGGAGGGAGCCTCCTCGGGCGGCGGAGGCGCTGGATAGCGGCAGCGATAGCACGGCGACTTCCAGGGGATCATGGTCGTGACCTGGCCCTCAAACCGAAAGATCCCCCCATCCACCATGGGCTTGCCCAGGAAGACCGCCACGTCATTGGCCAGGTAGCGGGTAGGGAAGTTGTCACAGCCGTTGACGATCACGTCGTACTGCTCGAAGATCTCGGCCGCATTGGACCCGTCCAGGTGCACGTTGTGCTCCACCACCTCCACCTCGGGGTTGAGCGCCCTCAGCGCGATCCCGGCCGACTCGGTCTTGAGCATCCCGATCCGGTCCTCGGCATGGAAGATCTGGCGCTGCAGGTTGCTACGCTCAACGCGATCGAAGTCGACCAGGCCCAGGGTGCCGATCCCAGCGGCGGCGAGATAATAGGCGACTGGAGCCCCCAGCCCGCCGGCGCCGACCACCAACACCCTGGCGTCCAGCAGCTTGGCCTGGCCCTCTTCGCCAACCTCGTCGAGCAGGAAGTGGCGGCTATACCGCTCGCGCTGCTCCGCCGAAAGCGGCCGGGGCGTCTTGAAGGGCAGGCCCTGATCCTTCCAGGAGTTGAAGCCCCCCCGAAGGGAGCGGACATTGGTGTAACCCATCGCCCGCAGGGTGTTGGCGGCCAGCAGCGAGCGTACTCCAACCGCGCAGTAGATGGTGACTGGCCGGTCGCGATCCGGCAGAACGGTCTCCACTCGAAGCTCCAGGTAGCCCCGGGGGATGTGGATTGCCGAGGAAATCAGCCCCTGAGCCACCTCCTCCTGCTCCCGCACGTCGATGACTGCGTGCAGGGGATCCTGATCGAGCGCGTGGGCCAGCTCGCCAGCGTCGACCTCAGGGATCGAGCCTCTGGCCTGGTCGATCAGGTCACGTGAACTGAATGGCATGTAATTGGATTCTCCGCAGCGCGCCGGATATAACTTGAGAACGCGGTACAAATCCGACTCTGAAACAAGAATAGCGCCTCGGCGCCATCCTAGATCAGACCTGGATCAGGCCGGCAGCCGCCGCATCGCCCCTGCCATCACGTGAACGTGCAGGTGGGGCACGGACTGGCCACCGCCAGGACCCACGCTCACGTAGAACCGGTAGCCCTGAGCGTGGCCCAGGTCGAGGGCCACCTTGTGAGCGGCCCGCGTCAGCTGCAGCCAGAGCCCGGCGTCCTCCGGCAGAAGGTCGCGCAGGTCGGGGATGTGCCGCTCGGGGATGACAAGAGCGTGGGTCTCCGCCACCGGGTGGATGTCCATGATCGCCAGCAGCCCCTCTTCTCGATGGATCACCTGTGCGGGTAGATCGCCCGACACGATCCGGCAGAAGATGCAATCCTCACTCACAGCTACATCTTAGACGTGCCCTGGGCGTGCCTCCGAGCGGGGCCGGTCCTCCTCTCGGGACCTTAGACTCGGAGGAGCCCGGCCATTCCGCCGCCATTGAGGACGTGCTGAGAGTGGCTCTCATCCAAGCCCTCCCTCTGACATGAACAACAGCCTCGATCGTCGCTCCTACTCCGTCGTGCTGGGACTGCCGGGCGTTGCCCGCCTGGTGCTGAGCACCATGCTGGGCCGAAGCGCCAACCAGATGAGCACCTTGGTGCTGATCCTGTTCGCGCTTCGGACGTACCACTCGCCCGCACTGGCCGGCGCCGTGGTTCTGGTCCAGCTGGCCGCAGTCCCGGTGGGGCCGTTGGCGGGAGCGCTGGTTGACCGTCTGGGCAGTTCGATCATGATCGCCCTCGACTTCGCGGCGGCGGCGGCGATCACCGCCGTGATCGCCATCCTCGCCTTTGCGCATCTGCTCCCGGCGGTGCTCTTCGTACTGCTGGTGCTGCTGGGCACCGTAACTTGGCCCTTCAGCGGAGCAGGGGTGAAGGCGCTCCTGCCGCAGATCGTGCCAGCGACCCTTTGGGACCGGGCCAACGCGCTCGACAGCGTGACCTCGATCGTAGCGTCGATCGCCGGCCCGGTCGCGGCGGGGACCATGTTCGGGCTGGTGGGCCCGGAGCCGGCACTGGCAACGGTGGCGACGCTCTACGTCCTGGCCGCCTTCTTCATCCTTGGCCTGCGCGGGACAGCCCAGCACCGCCAGCACGGCCCCATCTTCGGGCAGGCGCTCTCGGGCCTGGGCTATTTCTACCGCAATCGCCAGCTTCGCGGTCTGGCCCTGGCCATAGTGCCGGCCAACATCAGTGT
The DNA here is from genome assembly GCA_035531535.1 of Candidatus Nanopelagicaceae bacterium. Lineage (GTDB taxonomy): Bacteria > Chloroflexota > Dormibacteria > Aeolococcales > Bog-877 > AG-12. Next base: position 4,944 of record DATKSV010000137.1, read on the forward strand.
GGGCATCCTGGTGGTCGCGATGCCGGTCCTGCTGCTACGCACCCTGCATCAACCGGCCGAGACAGTCGGCTGGATCTGGGCGGTCGTGGGGGCCTTCAGCCTGGTCGGCGCCTTGGTGGTGGGTCGGATGGGGACCAGGGGCAGGGAGCGATCGATCCTGGCCCTGGCCATGCTGGTACCCGCTCCCGGGCTGGCGGTGGCGGCAGTCGCCCCGGGCGTCGCCGTGTCGTTCTTGGTCGCGGCCCTGGTGGGCATCGGCCTGGGCCCGCTCGACGTGGCGCTCTTCTCGCTGCGCCAGCGCGCAGTGGACCCCGCCTGGTACGGTCGCGCCATCGCCGTCTCAATGACCCTGAACGCTTCTGGCGGAGCCATCGGGGGTGGGCTGGGAGGTGTCGTCTCCCAGGCCTCACCGAAGGCCGCCTTGCTCATCTCCGGCCTGTTCACCGTCGTGGCGGCCGCGGCCGCCATGACCATCCCCGCGGCGGGGAGACTGACCACGCTCTCGACCGGGCTCCCGGCGGCCGACTCCACCAGCCCGGTGGGTCCGTGACGGAGCTCGATCTGGGTCCGCTGCGCGACGAGCTCCGTTCTGAGCTGCGAGCCCGCTGCCAGCGGCGGCGGCGGCCCTACCGGCTGGGGGTTCTGGTGGAGGATGGCAACGTGCCCGGCGGGTCGTTCGCGCGCTCTCTGGAGCGGGAAGCCTCCGCCGCCGGGGTCGAGGTGGTCCACCGCGCCAGCAGTCCCGACCGAGCCGAGCAGACTCTCTTGCTGCTGGATGAGCTGGTGGTGGACCCGACCGTCAATGGGGTGGTGGTGGTGCAGCCGGTGCGCTCTTTGCCGACGGCAGTGGTCGCAGCGCACCTCCCCGCCAGCAAGGATGTGGAGGCGATCACGCCGGCGGCGCTGGCCGCAGCCGCGGCGGGCAGTCGGCGCGGAACGCCCGTGGCGGAGGCCTGTCTCGCCACCCTCCGCCACCTGGGTGTCGATATCGGCACCGCTCGGGTGCTGGTGGTGGGGCACGGGCCAACCGGGGGCCGGCCCATCGCCCAGCTGCTGCTCGCGGCCGGCGCCGAGGTGTCGGTGGTGCAGCGCGACATCGCCAGCGTCGACCCGCTGCCGGCTTACGACGTGCTCATCTCCGCAGTGGGTGTGGCCGGTGTGATCCCAGCGGCGGTAGTCCGCCCTGACAGCCTGGTTCTCGACGTGGGTACCGCCATGGTGGACGGCCAGCTGCGGGGTGACCTCAGTGTCCAGGCGGCGACCCGGGCCGGTCGGTTCACGCCGGTGCCAGGAGGAGTGGGCCGAATCACCTCGGTGTGCGCGCTGCTATCGCTCACCGAGCTGGCCACCCTGCAACCAGGCCCGGTCGCCTCGTGGTCCCTGCTGGAAGCGGTGGCCCGGCTGATCTCCCCTCGCGACCCGGCGGGCGGGGCTGCCGCGGCCGCCATGACCGGGGCCCTCGCGGCGGCTCTGGATGGCCTTTGCCGCATGCACGACCCGGCGTCCGAGATAGCCATATCGGGCCATACGGCGGTGCGGTTACTGCTGGCCGCGGATCGCGACCGGATCGCTTTTGGGGAGTTCCAGCGGGCGCAGCGAGTGGCTGGCCCTGATGCGCTCGCCGCCAGGGCCCTGGCCCTGGCCACCCCGGGCGACATCGCGGCGCAACTGGCTGAGCTGGAGGAGCGCCTCCGCCGCCTGCACACCACCGATGCCCTGGACCTGGATCGGCGCTTGGCCCTGGAGATCACCGCGGCCGCCCGAGAGGCGGTCCTGCGGCTACAGCGCGAGTTCTCCGCCCAGGCCTGAGCTACGGCAGCAGCACCGCCGCACCCCTGACCTGCTCACGCTTGAGTCGCTGCAGGGCGATGTTGGCGTCGCTAAGCCGGAACGTGTCGTGAAGAGTTCGGATGGGAATCTCACGAGCCAGCTGTAACAGCTCCCGGCTGTCCTCTCGGGTGAAGTTGGCGACGCTGATCAGCCTCCGCTCCCAGTAGAGATCCTGGTACGGGAACTGGGGCACACCGTCGAGATGGATGGCGTTCACTACACAGACGCCGGCCCTGTCCAGGTGGCGCAGGGCGTCCACGACCACCGATCCCACCGGCGCGAAGGTGATCGCGGCATGGAGAGACACCGGAGGGGCCTCGCCCAGGCCGCCTACCCAAGTGGCTCCCAAATCCCGGGCGCGCGCCCGGGCCTCCTCGCCTCGGGTGACCACGTAGACCTCGCAGCCCCGGTGCCGGGCCACCTGGGCGACCAGCAGCGCGGACGCCCCGAAGCCGTAGAGGCCAAGGCGGTCCCCCGGCCCCATCCCAGTCAACTTGAAGGCCCGATAGCCGATGATGCCGCCGCAGAGCAGCGGAGCCGCATCCACGGGGTCGAGGTCCGGTGAAATCGGGTAGCAAAAATCGTCCCTGGCCACCATGCTGCTGGCGTAGCCCCCGTCTCGGTGCCAGCCCGTGAAGGTTGCCTTGCGGCAGAGATTCTCCAGTCCCCGTCGGCACATGTCACAGGTACCGCAGGTCGAGGCCAGCCAGCCCACGCCCACGGTCAGGCCCAGGCGCGAGGCGTTCACGCCCGGTCCCAACTCGCAGATCCGGCCCACCACCTGGTGGCCCGGGATTACCGGCAGACGCTGGGCAGCCAGGTCTCCTTCCGCGAGCTGCAGGTCCGTGCGGCAGACCGCGCAGGCTTGGACCGTGATCCTCACCTCGCCAGCCTCCAGAAGAGGATCGGGCGCGGAGACGACCTTAAGGGGCGCCTCCTCGACCGGCTCCGGCCTCAGCAGCTGCATCGCTTCCATAGCGCCCCATTCTGGTGCTTGCACGAGTCGGCCGGGCGGCGGCGATACCCTTGCCCCATGCGCTGGTCGGAACTCTCCGTTGCTTTCGGCCCCCCCCCGGCTGGTGACATCGAGGTTGGGGGCGTGATCTACGACTCCCGCCTGGCCGGACCCGGGCAGGTCTTCGTGGCGATCCCCGGGGTCCACCGAGACGGCCATGACTTCGTCAAAGCCGCCCTCGCTGGAGGTTCGCCGGCGGCGGTCGTGGAGCATCCTGTGGCGGGCGCGCCCCTGGCCCAGATGGTCACCGTGGAGGACTGCCGGATCGCCCTGGCCCAACTGGCGGCGGCTGTCTTCGAACATCCCGCGCGCGCCGTGCCCGTGATCGGGATCACCGGCACGGATGGCAAGACCTCCACCACCACCATGCTCCAGTCCGCGCTCTCACCGAGCCTGGGCCCGGTCGGGAGCCTGACCACCGTCGACTTCCGGATTGGGGAGGAGATCGAGCCCAACTTGTCCCGCCAGACCACCCTTGAAGCCCCGGAGATCCAGAGCCTCCTCCGGCGGATGGTCAACCGGGACTGCCGGGCGGTGGCCGTGGAGGCCACCTCCCACGGACTGGCCCTCCACCGGCTGGACGGGATCGAATTTGCCGGAGCGGTGTTCACCAACATCACCCACGAGCATCTTGACTTCCACAAGACCTGGGAAGCCTACTTCGAAGCCAAGGCGTCTCTGCTGGACCGCACCCGGGTGGCGGGAGGCTTCGCCGTTCTCAACCGCGACGACCCTCGGGCCTTCGAGCGGCTCCGGAAGCGGGCCCCCGCCCGGTTGCTCACCTACAGCGCTGCGGGCGGTGCGGATGCCGACCTGCGGGCCGGGCCGTCCAGGCTGGATGGGACCGGGCTCACCTTCCCGGTTCAAACCCCGGCGGGCGAGGCCGAGGTGAGCCTGGGAATGGCTGGGCGCTGGAATGTCGCCAATGCCCTGGCCGCACTAGGGGCAGGCCTGCTGCTGGACCAGCCGCTGGGCTCTCTGGTGCACGGGCTGGGCCGTCTCCGGGCCATCCCGGGGCGGATGGAGACGGTGGACCTGGGTCAGCCCTTCTCCGTGATCGTGGACTATGCGCACACCCCCGCGGCCCTGACCCTGATCCTCTACGAGCTCCGCTCGGCAACTCCCGCCCGGCTCTGGGTGGTGTTCGGCAGCGCCGGCGAGCGGGACCTGGCCAAGCGAGCGGAGATGGGTCGCATCGCGGCGCGCCTGGCCGACCAGGTGGTCGTGACCAGCGAGGACCCCCGGGGGGAGGACCCGGAAGCCATCATTGAGCAGATCTGCCGCGGGGCTGAGGAGGCTGGGGCCCAGGAGGGCGACAACCTGCACCGCCTCCCGGATAGGGGTGCGGCGATCCGGCTTGCGATCCACAGTGCCCTGCCCGGCGACACTGTGCTGCTGGCCGGCAAGGGCCACGAGCGCAGCATCCTGGGTCCCGGAGGGGCCCACCCATGGGACGAGAGAGGGGAGGCCGAGAGGTCGATACGCAGCCGCAGCGCGCTCGCCGGGGGAGAGGATTGAGCAACGGCGAACTCAACTGTCACCAGCCCCGTCTGAAGGCGACCTGGATGCCGCCTCTCCGCGGCCCCGGGCACCTCCGAGCCGCTGGCGCTGGGTTCCGCGCGAAGGAAGAGAGTTGGTGGAGTCACCGGTCGAGACGCGGGCAGCCATGAAGGCGGAGGACCTTGAGACCAGGGCACGGCGCAAGCTGTCGAGAGACACGTACGACTACTTTGCCGGCGGCGCTGAGACCGAGGCCACGCTGCGAGCCAATCTGCAAGCGTTCACGAACTGGCGTTTTGCTCCGCACGTCCTGACCGGCAGCGGCGAGCCAGATCCAGCGGTGGAGGTGCTGGGCGCCACTATCAGTCTGCCGGTGATATTGGCACCGACGGCAATGCAGAGTCTGGCCCACCGACAAGGGGAACTGGGCGCCGCACGGGCGGCCGCGGGGACCGGCACTATCTACTGCCTGAGCACGCTGGCCACTACCCGGCTGGAGACGGTGGTCGAAGGGGCCGGGCCAGGTCCGCGTTGGTTCCAGCTCTATCCGTGCCGTGACAAGGGGCTGAGGGCGGACCTGGTGCGGCGCGCAGAGCGTGCCTATTGCCAAGCAATCGTGCTCACGGTGGATACTCCAGTAAGTGGCCGGAGGGAGCGCCATGGGCCAGCGGGCTTCGAGCTACCGGGAGAACTCAAGTACGAGAACCTCACTCGGAACGATGAGGACGCCGCACCAGGAAGTGGTGGGCTCGTGGCAGACACGAGGGCCCTATTTGACGAGCAATTCTCATGGCCTGACCTTGAGCAACTGGTGACGTCCACGCCTCTGCCGGTGGTTGTCAAAGGCGTGCTCCGAGCGGATGACGCCGCCCGAGCTGTGAGCCTCGGGGTGGCGGGCGTGATCGTCAGCAATCATGGTGGCCGACAGCTCGACGGGGCGATTCCCGCACTCGACGCCCTACCTGCGGTGGTGGATGTCGTCGGGACCTCAGTGCCGGTGCTGATGGATGGAGGCGTACGCCGGGGAACCGATGTAATCAAAGCGCTGTCGCTTGGAGCGCGAGCCGTCCTGATCGGCCGTCCCTACCTGTGGGCCTTAGCAGTGGACGGAGAGCGAGGCGTGACCGCCCTCTTGGGGCGCATGCGGGAGGAGATGGTTGTCGCCATGGCTTTGCTAGGGGCAGCGTCCTGTTCTGAGCTAGGGGCCGACCTGCTCGTTCGTGCGCCTGGGCCAGGCTGGCCCTCCGCGGCAGGGCCCAGTGGAGAAGCGCGCTAGTTGCCAGTCCTGATCCAGCCCGAAGCGATCTTTGACTTTTTGTCCTTGACGGAGGGTTTTCTCGAGCGTACAGTCCCTGGGGTGAAGCGTGAGCGTGGTGGTGAGCGTGAACGGACCACTCCCTGAAGAGGCGCCGCCACCAGGCAGGGAGCATCTCGCGACCCTGCCGGTGGCATCGGTCACGGATGTCGTGTACGGCCATCTGCGGCGCCTGATCTTGCGTCAGTTAGCTCCAGGCACTCCCTTGCGCCTCAACGACCTCGCCGCCGATCTGGGAGTCAGTACCACCCCCGTACGGGTGGCCGTCGAACGTCTTAGGGCAGAGGGTTTGGTCGTCCACCAACGCGGCAAGGGCTCTAGTGTCGCCCCTCTGTCGCTTGACGACCTGCTGGACATCTACGCGGTTCGAGTGGGGCTGGAGAGTGTCGCGGCCAGCCGGGGAGCGCCCGCTCTGGATGACGCCGCAATTGCGGTGATGCGAGGCGACATCTACCGCCTGGGCACGCTCAATCACGATGACCTCAGGGACGTGCCTGCCTACCTCGAGGTGGAGTGGTCGATGCACGAGATCTGCTACCGGGCCGCCGGTCACCGGCGGCTCCTCGAGGAGATCCGTTCGTACCGCCGTCAAGCGGAGCGGTACTTCCGGTTGGCGCTAGCCCAGGGAATGAGCGCCCGCGACGACTTCCAGCACCAGACGGCTTTCTTCGAAGCCTGTGCCGCTCGCGATTCCGCCTCGGCGGAACGCATGGCCCG
>DATKSV010000138.1:0-2881 GCA_035531535.1 Candidatus Nanopelagicaceae bacterium
CGAATCCCGCGAGAGCGCCCAAGGAGACAGCCAGGGCATCCCCGACCACCCGCATGGCGATCACCGGCAGCAGACGCCGGAACCGGTTCCGGGAGACCGCCGTCAGCTCTAGGGGTCGAAGCAACGGCTTGGACTCAGCCACCACCGCGATCCTCCCCCACTGGGTGCAGACGCCGGCCCAAGCTGGCCCGGACTGTGCGCAGCTCGGACTGGGTCACGCCGCCGGTGATCAGCAGGGCCCCGAGGTATATGAGCCCGGCAATTGCCGCCACCAGGAAGATGTTCAGCTGTGCCAGCAGCCCCATCACGCCCGCCATCAGAGCACCTGAGACCAGAATCGGCAGGAGCGGCCGCCCCCAGGGCAGACGGTTCTCAAGCCGCCGCCGCACCATCCAGTAACCGGCTACCAGCAGGAAAACCTCGGTGATCGTTGTGGCCCAACTGCTGCCAAGATATCCGGTCGCTCTGGGGAACAGGGGGATCAGGATGAAGTTGGCGACCACGTTGACGATGATGCTGAGAATCGAGAGGTAGACGCTGTCCCTCTGCCGATCCATCGCCCCGAGGCCAAATATGAAGGTGCTGTTGACGAACATGAAGACGATCGCCAAGGCCAGGATCTGCAGAGCAGGCGCGGACTGTGGAAAGACCCCGCCGCCTGGTAATGCTCTGAGGATCGGTGCGGCTCCGAACCACAGCACCACGCTGAAAGGCATGGCCAGGAGTGCCAGCAAGCGAATGGTGGCGGTGTACGCCTGGCGCATGGCGGCGACCGCCTGCAGATGCACCACTGACAGGGTCGGAAACACGGCGTTCATGACCGTCTGGGGGATGAAGGCGAGCCCGTCGAGGAACTTGTAGGCCGCGGTGTAGTAGCCCACCTCGGTGAGCGGACGTAGTCCGGCCAGGATCACCACGTCGATCCTGAAATAGACGGTGTTGAGGAAGAAGACCAGGGCGAAGGGCAGCCCCATCTTCAACAAGCGCTGGGCGAGGACCCAGTCGAAGTGGATGGTGGGCCGGAAATAGCGACGCGAGATGATCGTGTAGGCGTACACGCAGGTCACCGCGTAGCTGAGCGCGTACACCCAAAGGTAATCGGCGACGCCGAGGTGAGCGCGAGCCACCAGCAGCGTGCCCACCAACAAGATCGCCGCCTCGGAGATGGTCGCCACCGCTTCGTAGCGCATCTCTCCCGCGGCGTAGAAAGAGCTGCGAAGGACATTGGCAAGGCTGGTCGCAACCTGGAGCGCGAAGGCTGGCCAGAGCAGCGCCAACAGGGCCGCCCCTTCGAGTCCGGCCATGACCGCCAGCACCGCCAGCGCCAGGACGAAGAGGGGAATCTTGGCGGCTAGAACGGCGGCCAAGTAGGTCTTCATCTTGGCGTTGTCGCGGCTGGCCTCGCGCAGATAAACGATCTGCAACCCGAGGTCGCCGAGGATGCTCGAAAGGGTGCTGAGAACCACGATCAGGCTGAATTCGCCGTAATGGCCGGCGCCTAGATTCTTCTGTTGAAGCAGGAAGGCGCCCAGCACCAGGAACTTGGAGGCGGAGCGGGCTGCGAAGAGAATGGTGGTGTTGCGCACCGCCCGGTGGGCCAGGCTCACGCTCGCCTACTCAGGGCGCGACAGTTTGCGTCGCGGCAACTGCAGATGCCGGGTGGCAGGAACCACCGCCACCGTCACCAGCGCCGCCAGCAGCCACCACTCCCCGGCCAGGTCGTTCTTCCAGTAGGGGCTGTCAACCAGGCCGTGGACGACGATGGCGACCCAAGCCACCGCCAGCGCCGCGGCCCAGGGGTGGTCACGGGGGCCGGCTCGAAGCGCCGGCACCAGATAGCGGACGAGCTCGACGAAGAAACCCAGCAGGGCGACGAAACCGAGCACCCCCAGCTCGACCCAGAAGTCCAGCTCCAACTGATCCGGGTAGACGTGGGTCTGGGCCGAGGTGTCGTGCACCAGGGCTCGGTAGGGACCGATCTCCGCCTGGTAGCCGGCCAGCCCGGAGCCGGTGAAGGGATGAGCCTCGAGCAGGTCCACCGTGGCGTGCCAGAGTCGAGCTCGGGCGATCAGCGAGTTGGCGGGGTTGCTGGGGTTGAGCTCGTTACTGATGCGGTGTCGGATGGGAGGCAGGACGGCGGCCACCACCAGCGCCGCCAGGCAGAGGGCGAGCAGCAGCCGGCGGCGGGGATGCAGGGTCGCTGCCAGCACCGCCATGACCACCAGGGCCAGCCACGAACCTCGACTCAGGGTCAGGACGTCTCCCAGGCCCAGCACCACCAGCGCCGCCCAGTGGACGTGCCGGTAGCGGACCCCGCCAAAGAGCGCCAATCCCAAGGCAATCCCCACCAAAGGGTCCAGGAAGATGCCGCCGAAGTTGTTGTTGCTCCAGAGCCAGGTGGGGGTCGGCGGGGAGAAGTTGAGATTGACCGTGCCGGTGGCCAGCGCCCTGCCCAGGGCCACGAACTGCGACACCGCGACCACCAGGCCGCTTACGTACAACCCGTAGACGACCCGCTCCCAGTCCCAGCTGGAGCGCAGCACGTTGACCGCAACGAAGAAGAGAACTATCGGCTCGATGATGTAGGACTTGGCGATCCCCAGGGCCTCGCGGTGGTCGGAGCTGGCGGCAATGCCGATGGCGGTCGCCACCAGGATCACCGCCACCACCACGCTGAAGGGGGTGTCCAGACGGGGCATCCGGCGCTGCAGGGCGCTCTCGATGATGAACGCCAGCACGGTCAGCGCGAGCACCGCTTCCAGCCCGGTGCAGGGCAACCGCCCGAGCAGTTGGCCTCGCAACACGTAAGCCGGCAGGGCCGCGGCGGTGAGGAAGACGCCTATACGACTCCACCGCATCGGCGGGATTATAGGCTGAGGCC
>DATKSV010000139.1:0-6602 GCA_035531535.1 Candidatus Nanopelagicaceae bacterium
GGCTGGGATAGCGGCAGTTCAGCAGTGGCCATGGGTCAGTTCAACCTCATCAGGTGGACAGGTGTTGGACGTAGCTCAGGTATTGAGCCATCGAGACCGCCTTGACCGTGATCAGCATTTGATCATGGCCGACGCCGCAGAATTCGTAGCACTGGCCGTTGTAAGTCCCCACCGCGCCCGCCTCGATGAAGGCGTGGTTGACGATCCCCGGCAAGGCGTCGATCTTGGCCCCGAGGTTGGGGACCCAGAAGCCGTGGATCACGTCCAGAGAGTCAGTGCTGATCTCGATGGGGACGTTGACCGGGATCTCCAGGGTCCGCAGCGAGTACTTGCCATTGGGGTAGTAGAAGGTCCAGTAGAACTGGCGTCCGACGACCTTGATGTGGATCTCCTGGCGGGCTGCCGGGGTGCCGGGGGTGGGGCCGTGGCGAAGGTAGCCAACGTTGACCAGATTCAGCACGAACAGGGCGCTCAGGACTACCAATGGTCCGATCGTCCACGCCAACTCGATTCGGTTGTTGCCGTGGACCTGCCTTGGCATCTCGTCAGGAGACCGCCTCCGGAAGCGGAACGCGGCGTAGACGATGGCTCCGCCCACCCCGACCAGTACCACGCTCGCGCAGATCAGGAAGACGTTCCAGATCAGGTCGATGCGGTCGACCGGAGGACCGCCCCCGTTGAGGAAGTTGGTGTTGCTGGCGAACACCGGCAGCGGGGCCAGCAGGGCACCTGCAAAAGCCACTCCCAGCGCCACCGCCAGCCTACCGCCGGTATGGCTCCGCCTCACCTTTCCCTCCTGCACCGAAACCCCGTCCGCGGGTGGCCGCCCCGCCGACCGTAGGGCCGAGTATGCCCGGCCTCCGATCTCACTGTCAATCCCGGGGCAGGCTTCGTCGCGCCGGCTGCGCCGGGCTAAGATGGGAGCGTAGTCCAAGATCCCCTTGGGGGAATGGGGGTGCTCATGACCGAGATTTCCGCGCCAGATCCGCTCGGCGTCAAGCACGAGCTCGGCCGGGGTGGGCCGACCTATTTCAGCCTCTCGCGCCTGCGCGATCAGGGCCTGGCCGACCCCGACCGGCTGCCGATGACAGTCAAGGTCTGGCTGGAGATGCTGCTGCGACAGGCCGGCTCCCCCCACGTGACCGCGGATGACGCCCTCCTCATGGCGCGTTGGGACGGGCAGGCGGCGGGCGGCCGAGAGCTCCCCTTCTTCCCTTCCCGAGTCCTCCTCCAGGACTTCACCGGGGTCCCGGCGGTGGTGGATCTGGCCTCGATGCGGTCGGCCATGCAGACGCGCGGCGGGGACCCGGCGCGGATCGATCCCCTGGTCGATGCGGACCTGGTCATCGACCACTCGGTCCAGGTCGACGCCTTCGGCAGCGCCCGCGCCTACGGCGTCAACCTCGACCGAGAGTACGAGCGCAACTCGGAGCGCTACAGCCTGTTGCGCTGGGCCCAGCAGGCGTTCCGGGGCTTTCGGGTGGTGCCACCGGGCATGGGCATCTGCCACCAGGTGAACCTTGAGTACCTGGCTCGGGTGGTCAGCCTGCGGGAGATCGACGGCACCAGGGTCGCGATCCCCGACACCCTGGTCGGAACCGACTCCCACACCACCATGGTCAATGGGCTGGGAGTTCTGGGCTGGGGCGTGGGCGGCATAGAGGCTGAGGCGGCCATGCTGGGCCAGCCGATGCTGCTGGCCCTCCCCACCGTGGTGGGGGTCCACTTCAAGGGCAAGCTGCCGGCCGGGGTCACCGCCACCGACCTGGTGCTGCGGGTGACCGAGTGGCTGCGCGGGCACGGAGTGGTCAACAAGTTCGTGGAGTTCGCCGGCGAAGGACTGGACAGCCTGGCCCTGGCCGATCGGGCCACCCTCTCCAACATGGCGCCGGAGTACGGGGCCACCGCCGCCCTCTTCCCAGTCGACCAGATCGTGCTCGACTACCTGCGCACCACCGGGCGCAGCGCCGAGCTGATCGACCTGGTGGAGCGGTACACCAAGGAGCAGGGGCTGTTCCGCACCAGCGAATCGCCGATTCCCCAGTTCAGCGAGTTGCTGGAGCTGGACCTCAACTCGATCGAGCCGAGCATCGCCGGACCCCGGCGACCCCAGGACCGAGTCCCGCTGGGCCAGTCCGACCAGAGCTTCATCGGCAGCTTCCCCGCCCGGGCCGGGGCTGCCTTCCCGCCCGGCAGCCCTGCGCTCGAAGACGGGTCGGTGGTGATCGCCGCGATCACGTCCTGCACCAACACCTCCAATCCCAGCGTGATGGTGGCGGCCGGGATGCTGGCTCAGCGCGCGGTCCAACGCGGCCTCAAGCCGCCCTGGTTCGTCAAGACCAGCATGGCTCCCGGCTCGCGGGTGGTGAGCGACTACCTGGCCCAGGCCCAGCTGCTGGAGCCACTGGCCGCGATCGGCTTCGACATCGTCGGCTACGGCTGCACCACCTGCATCGGCAACAGCGGGCCCCTGCCCGAAGAGGTGGCTCAAGAGGTGCGCGAACGCGATCTCAACGTGGCCGCGGTCCTCAGCGGCAACCGCAACTTCGAGGGCCGGATCCACCCCCAGGTGCGGGCCGCCTACCTGGCCTCTCCGCCTCTGGTGGTGGCCTTCGCCCTGGCCGGCACGGTGCGTCGGGACCTCACCCGGGAACCGCTGGGACTGGACGGTAACGGCGCCCCGGTCTACCTCCACGAGCTCTGGCCGAGTTCCGAGGAGGTGGCCGCCGTGATCCGGACCTCGGTGAGATCTGAGTTCTTCCACCAAGAGTACGAGCGCATCTTCTCCGGCGACGAGCACTGGCAGGAGATGGGGTCCCCCACCGGCCCCACCTACGTCTGGAGCGACGACTCCAGCTACATCAGGGAGGTGCCTCTGTTCGGGGGGATGACCGCCGAGCCACGTCCGGTAGCCGACCTGGTGGAAGCCCGCGTGCTGGCCCTGCTGGGCGACTCGATCACCACCGACCACATATCGCCAGCCGGTTCCATACCCCCCAACAGCCCGGCCGGCGAGTACCTCCAGGGCCTTGGCATCCAGCCGCGCGACTTCAACAGCTATGGCTCCCGGCGAGGCAACCACGAGGTCATGATCAGGGGCACCTTCGCCAATGTGCGCCTACGTAATCGCCTGGCCGGGGAGCGGGAGGGGGGTTACACCACCCATCAACCGGACGGGGCGGCGATGACCATCTTCGACGCCTCCCTCCACTATCGGGCAGAGGGGGTGCCACTCTTGGTCATCGGCGGCAAGGAGTACGGCTCCGGCAGCTCTCGGGATTGGGCCGCCAAGGGCACCAGTCTGCTCGGGGTGAGAGCGGTGCTGGCGGAGAGTTTCGAGCGCATCCATCGCAGCAACCTGGTGGGCATGGGGGTGGTGCCGCTGCAGTTCCAGCCGGGCCAGTCGGCCCAGTCCCTGGGCCTGGACGGCACGGAAACTTACAGCCTCACCGAGCTGGACGGTCAGCTGAGCCCGGGAGCCACCCTCCAGCTGACCGTGGCGCGGCGGGACGGGAGCCGCCAGGTGATCCCGGTCTTGGCCCGGATCGACAACCGCACCGAGGTCGAGTACCTGCGCCACGGCGGGGTACTGCCCCTGGTGCTGAGCCAGTTCCTGGCCAGCTGAGAGTTGTTCTCCCTCAGCCAGGCCACCCCGGCCAGGCGGGTCCTGCTGGGGGCAGGCGCCCTGGCCGAACTTCGAGCCGAGGTGGATCGGGCTGATCTGGGCAGGGTGGTGCTGGTTACCAGCGCCACCCTGTCCGCCTCGTCGGGCCTGGTCAAGGCGACCGAGGCCATGCTGCCAGGCCGCCATCAGGCCACCTTCACCGGGATCGGGCAGCACACTCCTGAGCGCGCGGTCCAACAGCTGCAGGACCTGCTGGAGCAGGTCGCCGCCGACGGCGTGATCAGCCTCGGTGGCGGCAGCGTCATCGACGGCTGCAAGGCTGCCCTGCATGGGATCGGGACAACTGGAAGGACCCACATCGCGGTGCCCACCACCCTCTCGGGAGCGGAATTCACCCCCTCGGCAGGGGTCACCGACAGCGAGAGCCACCGCAAGCTAGGACTCCGCGACCCGGATGCCGCTCCCCGCGTCGTTCTGCTCGATCCCGAGGTGACCCTGGCGACTCCCGAGCGGCTCTGGCTATCGACAGGGATCCGGGCGCTGGATCATGCGGTCGAGACCATCTGGGCCCCTGAGCGCGACCCGCTTGCCTCATGGCTGTCCATGGAGGCTATCCGCCGACTGCGCCGGAGCCTGCCGGACTGCCGGGACCGTCCGGAGGAAGTGGAGGCGCGCCAGAGCGCCCAGGTGGCGGCCTGGTGGGCGGCTCTGGGTCTGGCCGGCACCACCATGGGGCCGAGCCATCAGTTGGGGCGGATCCTGGGGGCCAGCTTCGAGATCCCCCACGGGATCACCTCGTGCGTCTTTCTGCCCGCCACGATCAGGCACCTCAACGCCACCGATCCGGCGCTCACGGCGCCCTTGGCCGAGCCCTTTGGCACCCGGTCTGGAGCTGAGGTCGGTGACGTCTGCCAGGCGCTAATCGCCAGACTGGGCCTTCCCGTCACCCTGACCCAAGCCGGGCTTTCAGCGCTGGATCTGCCCCGGTTCCTGGCGATGGTGCCCGCGGAGTGGCACCCCATCGTGCACGCCTGCGTCTGAGCCGGCGGACGCAGGCGGAGGATGCCGTGAACCGTTAGGTTAGGCCGAAGTTACCCGGGGAGGTCGAGTTCAGGTGAACTCGGGAGCCAGGTGGCGGTTCTGGCTACAGGGTGATGGGGATGCCGAGCAGCGAGAAGGCGTGCTGCTGGAGGGGAGTGGGAGTTGTCAGCTTGTCGAAGGTGGTCTCGGCAGCTGTCATCCGGATGGTCTCGCGGCTGAGCGTGGCCAGCTCCTCCAGCAAAGTCGAGAAGTCGTGGACCTGGGTGCCGTCAGCGAGGCGCTGAGTCCGGGCCTTGTCGAGGGCGGGCTGAGAGCGCTGAGCGGGGGCGACCGGATCCTGGCGCGGGGGAGGTTGCTCATCTCCGAACAGCAGCGGCCGCCAGGCCTGCTCCAGGTGCCAGCGCACGTAGTAGGCGAGCATGCACAGGAAGATGTGGGCCCGGACCCTGTCCTCCAGGCGATGGCGGATGGGCCGCACTCGCATGTCCATGGACTTGAGGGTGCGGAAGGCCCGCTCCACCTGGGCCAGGCGCTTGTAGGAGTGGACCAGCTGGGCCGCATCCAAGCGCTCCGCGGTCACGCTGGAGCGGATCACATAGATGCCATCCACGCTGGCTTCTTCAGCAATTTGCTGCTGCTTGCGCTGGAAGCTGAAGCTCTGTTCCTCAATCACCAGCTCGAAGTGTTTGGCCATCTTGTAGCGGTTGACCACCCGGCCCAGCCGCAGCGCGATCTTGTCTTTGCCGGCCAGCCTTCCCGCAGCCACCGACGAGGCCACTTTTTGCAGCGCCTTCTCGGTGGCCTGGAGCAGATCCTCGCGCTTGGCGGAACGCAGCCGGGCCAGCTCCTGGTTCTTGCACACCACCAGCCTCTCCCCGGGAAAGCGGGGGGAGGAGATCTCGGCCAGGTTGCGGTCATCGAAGAGCCCCAGTTGGAGGTCTCCGCTCTCCACCAGTCCCCTGATCTGCACCCCTCGCAGGGCTGAGATCCAGCCGATTCCACCCAGCTCCTTGAGCTTGCTGATCCGGGCCGAGGTCAACATCCCCCGGTCTCCCACCAGCACCACCTGCTCGAGTCCGAAGCGCTGTCGCAGCTTCTCCACCTGAGTGGCGACGGTGGCGGGGTCCCCGGTGTTGCCGGCGAAGACCTCCACCGCCACCGGCCGCCCCTCCTGGTCCGTCACCAGCCCGAACTCGACCTGCAAAGTCCCCGGCTTGCCATCCCGGCTGTGGCCCAACTTGGCCAGCTTGCAGTGGGTGCCCTCCACCACCACCGAGGTGAGGTCGTAGAGGACCAGCGCACCCTGGTGGAGGTGGCGCTCCGCCAGCCGGGTCTCCACCTTGGGCTGGCATGACAGCAGCCAGTCCAAAGCTGAGTACAGCTCGTCTTGGTCGGCATCCTCGACCCCCAAGAGGGATGCCAGGGTGCTGCTCTGCCAGCTTCGAGAGGTGGCCAGCTTGGAGCTGGGCTTGAGCACCTGCCGCACCACCATCGCCACCACCAGGTCCCGCTCTCGACAGGGCCGGGACCAGAGCAGGCGGTCCAGTTGGAGCTGGCGGAGCATGCCCAGCACCGCCAGCACGTGGCCGTGCGGCAGGGAGCGCTCAATCTCGAAGTCGCTGCCCCAAACGCCCACCTGGTCGCCCTTCAAGATGGCTCGAATGGCCTCGATGGCAGCTATGGGCAGCGGGGTCAGGTTGGACAGGGTGCGGTGCTTGACCTTGCCGTCCTCGCGGTAGGTCTGGCGGAGCAGGTAGCTGACGTAGTCGCGGCCGCGAAGATGGGTGGGGATGCGGTCGACGTGCATGGCATTGCTGCCTGACTTGGCCACCCCATTACCCTACCACGCCATCTCCACAATGTCAAGCTATTAGTGGCTACAATTGCAGCCCAATCGCAACTCGAACTCACTTCAACAACCATCGGTAACTTCGGG
>DATKSV010000140.1:0-3327 GCA_035531535.1 Candidatus Nanopelagicaceae bacterium
AGATCCGCCGGTGGCTGTGGGAGCAGGCCACTGGCCTTGGGGTCGGCGCGGCGCGGCTGCGGATCATGGCCGCCCTGGCCGCGATCGAGCTGGTCGCATTCGGTGACGTCCTCTTCCCGGACTGGTGCGAACGGCTCCGGGCGCTCGAATGGTCCCAGTGGCGGCCGGAGCAGCAAGGGGCGGGGCTCCGATTCGGAGCTGGAGATGGTCCGCCACCGCTGCTGGACTGGTGCGGACCGACCGTCTGCATGCTCGGGGGATCCCTCCGGCGCCAGGGGGAGCTCCGACCATTTGCCTCCCTCGATCCCGCCGTTGTCCGCGACCTGCTGCGGCGCGGTGCCGACCTCCCCGGACCCGATCCCATGGGCCAGCTGCAGCGGGCCAACACCATCCTCCATCTCTTCACCCATGCCAACGACGACATCAGGTACCTGATGGGCAGGTTGCCGAGGACGGTGAGCATCGGTGAGACGCGCCCACTGTGGAGGCGACGCCAAGTCCCTGACTACGGGCTCAGCGGCCTCCGGCACCGCCTCCAGGGATGGGGCCGGCGGGTAAGCCCGGTGGAGTTCGGAAGGCTATGCGCAGAGTTTGCGGGACCCGGGACCGACCCCGAAGCCGAGGTCAGAAGGCAGATCCTCGGGTCCATGCGCCTTGTCTACCGCGAGAGTAAGAAGAGCAGCAAGCGTCGGTCCCGCAGCCCGCACACCCTCCTCGGCTTCCTGACTGACCTCTGCCTGATCGCCGCGGCCGGAGGCGCGGGTAACAATTCCCCAGCCGCCGGGGACGCTGCCGTCTGGGGTCCGTCGCCAACTGGTGGAGCCCGCCACCAGGCAGCTGAGCGGGTCTGGCGCGAGTACCGCACTCGCGCACACCTGCCGGCGGCAGGGGAATCGACCACAGTTGATGGTCCAGCGGCCAGAAGCGTTCTCCCGCTCACCTGGTAGGAGCTCGACCAAGGCCTGGCCGAGACGCCCGTTGACGCCCGCCCCACCCTGGCCCGCTACCTCTGCCTCGCGACCCACGTCCGATCCGCTGAGCTACCCAGGGTCCTCAGTCAGGACATCGTTTCGCGCGACCCCACACATCTCTGCGTATGGGTTACCTGGGCCAAGGGAGGCCGATCCAGGTGGGCGAACATCACCGTGCCGTCCAAGCTCCAGGAGTTGGTCGATCAGGCCGTGTCCAACTTCCAGGTCGGCGAGCCGGGCGCCCCTCCCGTCGTCGCGTCGCTGGTGAGCGGTGATCTCTCGGCGAGGAAGCTGACCACAGCTGTCCAGCGGCGGCTTGCCCGTGCCGGGTGCACTTTCCATCCCCATGCCATGCGCACTCTGTGGGCCACCACCGCCGACCGGGAAGGGATGGACCGCAGCCAGATCTCGGCCGAGCTCGCCCACGTCCTGGTGGAGACGACCACCATCCACTCCGTAGTCCTCGATGACGACCGCCTCCGCGCCTGCGGTGTCGCCCTGACCGCCGCCACGGACTGGGTCAAGGCCCAGTCGGTCGCGAACCTCATGTGGGCAAGAGGGATAAGCCGGCGGAAGGCTGAACGGGATCACGCCATCCTGGCGGCAGCATCGGTCGAGCATAACCATCGGTGGCGTCCCCTCGCGGCCTGACCGGTATCCCTGACCGCGAACTCCGGTACCTGTGCAGCCGCCAGCGTCTCAGGCTACAAGCCACCGTCCGGGCCAAATGTTGCCGCTCTCCCTCGTCCTCACCACCATGGAGCTGGGCCGGTCCATTTCTCTCAGCCGCGTCAGCCCCTGCGATGAGGGAGATGCAACCTGAATGGGGTAGAGCTCCCTGGAACTGGTCGGTTCGCAGGCCCGGCCACCACCCAGGCTGGCGCCACAGCATGGGGCCAGCACCACTGGGTCCAGCCTCAAGGGCCCCTCGACACGGAACGGCCTCACCACCGTCCCGTCGCCATGCGGCAACTATCCGGCTCTCGCTTGTTGCCGCGTGGAACCATTGTGGCTGCTGGGCGGGACCACGCTGGTTGCCGCTCGGAAACAACCGTCATGAGTGCAGGCAGGGTGAACTCGCAAGAGATGGTAATTCGGACGGCCGAGGCTGAGTCTGCGCCCCGCCCCAGGTCGCGTCGTGGTCCTAGCCCACCCCGGAGCGGGAAGACCAGGGGGTCATTATCGCCAACGTCGCCGATTGGCCGGACCATTCCTGGTCACCTCCTGGCACCACGACATCCTCGACGCCCCCGCCGCCTCTTGTGGCCACGCCAACGTGCGCTGGGCCTCACTCTGCCCCCCGCACCTAGGTATCTCAGGGCCGCGGTCGGATGGCACCAGACCTGCTGAGTCGGGTCGCCGCTCCACTTCTCCCGGAGCACTGTGAGCGCTTCCCGCACGCAGAGCTCCACTTCGTAGCACGAGCTTCCTGCCGCGGCTGCGAGCCCGCGCGGCTGCTCGTGGCTGTCGAGATGCCTGCGTTGGCGATCGGCGTCAGCCTTGCTTGGCTCACTTGCTGTCCGCTTCGTACCGGCCGGGACCGTGATCGACGGGGAGCCGCGTTGGACCACGGCTTCACTTACCAACCGGCGGATCTGCGTTCAAGCCTTCAGGTGGGAGCAGCGTCCCGCGGGCGTCCAAGTGAAGAGTAACCAACCCGTGCGACACACTCTTCTCCTACCCGGAGCGCCCCGGGACGGCAGCCAGCCCCAACTCCGAGGCCAGAGCCTCCCACTCCCGGCTCGGCACCTGCGCGGGGTCACGGAGAATCACCTGGATGGCCACGTGGTCGGCACCAGCTTGTAGATGTTCCAAGACCCTTCGTGCCACCCGACCAACATCGCCCCAGCCAACGACTGCATCCACTAACCGATCGCTGCCGCCCCCTTCAAAGTCTTCTGACGTGAATCCAAGACGCTCCAGATTGCGGCGGTAATTCGGGAGGCGAAGGTAGGAGCTGGTGTGGTGACGCGCAGTGGCGCGTGCTTGCTGTGGGTCCGATTCCAGCACCACTGCCTGTTCGGGGCAGAGCAGTCGGTCGCTGCCTAGCGCGACTCGGGCCTGCTCCGTGTGCTCCACCGGCACGAAGTACGGATGCGCCCCGTCCGCCTTCTCGGCGGCCAGTTCGAGCATGCGGGGCCCGAGGGCGGCCAAGACCCGAAGGGGCTGGCCCGCCGGCATCGGCGCATCGTACTGGGACGCGTCCATCGCATCCAGGTACGCTCGCATCGCAGAGTAGGGTCGGTCGTAGACGTGGCCACGGGAATTGACCAATGGAACGTGGCTCACCCCCAGTCCCAGGAGGAAGCGGCCCTCATAGGCCTCGTCCAAGGTGAGCTGCCCAGCCCTCATCGCC
>DATKSV010000141.1:0-3753 GCA_035531535.1 Candidatus Nanopelagicaceae bacterium
TCATCGCCGTCGCCTGCATGGTGGTCTTGCTCCATTTCACCCGCATCAGCCGGTCGATGCGCGCGGTCTGTGACCATCGCAGCCTGGCCGCGGCTTGCGGGTTCAACACGCCCCAGAATCACTGACTTCACCTGGGGGCCGCCAGCAGCTTCCTGGGTGGACTGGCGGGGTGATCCTGGGGCTCCAGGTGCGTGCCTTTGACGTGACCCTGGGCGACAGCTTTCTCTATCTCATCTACCCCGCGGTGGTCATCGGTGGCATCGGCCGGCCGGTGGGGGCTCTGGTGGCAAGCATTCTGATCGGAATCTTCGCCGCCCTGGGCTCGATAACGATCGCCCCCGCCCTGTCGGCAGCGGTGATCTTCGCCGGCATGGTGGTGACGGTCATCTTGCGCCCCCAGGGCATCCTCGGCGGCGGCCGCCATCCATCACTCCGCGAGGGATAGGAGGGCGCGATGAGTCCGATCGAGTTCTACGTCGTCACCCTCGCCATTCTGGCCGCCATCAACGCCATCACCGTGATCGGACTCAACGTGCAATTCGGCACCGCCGGCCTATTGAATTTGGCATACATCGTCCTCTTGGCGATTGGGGCCTACGCCACCGGGGTTGCCGCCCTGCCCAAATCGCCTGCCTCCGGCTACGTGACCTACATCGGGGGTTTCGGTTGGGCGTTTCCCTGGGACCTGCTCTTCGGCATGGGGATCACGGTGCTCTGCGGATTGCTGTTGGGTCTGATCGTGTTCAGCCGTGTGTCGGTCTGGTATCTGGCGGTCGTATTGACCTCGGTTGGCTACGGACTGCTGACGGTTTTGAACGACGAACCTCGCCTCTTCAACGGATACGTGGGTCTGATCAACGTCCCCGGGCCCTGGGAGTCGCTCTTGTCCCAGGGTGACTACCAGCTTGTGTTCCTGGCCATTTGTCTGGTCGCGCTGGCGCTCACCTTCGTCCTCACCTGGAGGCTGGAACGCTCGCCGCTGGGCCGGGCTTGGCGAGCGGTCAGAGAGGACGAGACCTCGGCCATGGCACTGGGTAAGAATCCGGTCGTCATCAAGCTCTCGGCCTTTTGCCTGGGCAGCCTGGCGGCCGGCCTGGCGGGCGGCCTGACCGTCCTCTACCTCGGTGCCTGGAACACCGAGGCCTGGCAGCCCAATGAGACCTTCTTGGTGCTGGCGGCCGTCATCGTGGGTGGGCGGGGCTGGACGGTCGGCGGCGTGATCGGCTCCCTGGTGATTTATGACCTGCTCATCGAAGGCAGCAAGTACCTACCGGTGCTGGGCGGCAGATTGGAATTGCTACCCGCCATCCAGACCATATTTCTGGGGTTGGTGGTCATGGCGATGCTGTGGTGGCGCCCCTATGGCCTCTGGTCCGAGCCCAAGATGCGCTACCGCGCCTTCTCCAGTTTGCTGAAGCGACCGAAGGTGCCGGCCCCGGCGACGGAAGCTCCGGTTGGATAGGGCGCCGGAGTCCGCCCTGGAGTCGGCCGAGACCGCGCTGCTCCGCGTCGACTCGGTGGCTCACGCCTATGGCGGCGTCCAGGCCGTGCGCGGGGTTAGCTTCGATGTCAGACGGGGCGACTTCGTGGGTCTGATCGGGCCCAACGGCGCTGGCAAATCGACCCTGCTCGACTGCATTTCCGGGCAGATCAGTAACTACCGGGGGCGGGTCTTCTTTGATGGCGCCGACCTGTCGCACAGTCCCTTGTATCGCGTCGCGCGCCGCGGTCTGGTCCGTTCCTATCAGATCAGCCGCGTCTTCGACCGTCTCACGGTTCTGTCCAACCTGATGGTGGCGCCCCCGGGCCAGGACGGGGAGCGGCTGGTGGGCGCACTGGCGGGGCGGTGGCGAGTCCAGGAGACGGCCAACCTAGAGCAGTCCACCAAGCTGCTCGAAGAGTTTCAGCTGGAGCCCATGGCGCAGGCCTACGCCAGCGAGGCCTCCGGCGGCCAGCGCCGCTTGGTAGAACTCTCCCGAGCGCTGCTGGTGAAGCCGCAGATGCTCCTCTTGGACGAGCCCTTCGCCGGCGTCAGCCCCGCCAACCGGCAGCGGCTGGGAGATTGGCTGCTGGCTCTCAATCGCGAGAGCGGGCTCACCATCCTCATGGTTGAACACCGGCTGGAGCAGGTCGAACGGCTGTGCTCCACGGCCATCGTCATGGCCAACGGTGAACAGATAGCACGTGATTCGCTGTCCGCCTTACGGGAAGACCCGAAGGTGGTGGCGGCGTACTTCGGGGGTTAGCCGATGGGTCTAGAACTGCACGAGATCAGAGCGGGCTACGGCTCCCAGCACATTGTCTTTGACGTCTCCGCCCGTTTCGAGTCGGGCCGGGTGACGGCCATCATCGGCCCCAACGGGGCCGGCAAGTCGACCCTGATCAAGGCCCTGTTCGGGCAGGCCAACCTATTCAGTGGACGCGTTTCGCTGGACGGTCGATCCCTGGAGCCGATCAACCCCAGAGCCCTGGTTCAGGCGGGGGTCGTCTACGTACCGCAGTTGCTGAACATCTTCCCCGGGTTGTCGGTGCGGGAGAACCTCGAGATCGGCACCTATGTGCGTTCGGGAACCACATACGAAAAGGTGTTCTCCCTGTTCCCTGACCTGCAGGGCATCCTGGGCCGCCCCGCGGGCAAGCTGAGCGGGGGACAGCGGAACATGGTCGCGGTCGGGCGGGCCCTCATGAGCAACCCAGCGGCGTTGCTGCTCGACGAAGCCACCGCCGGCCTTTCGCCGCTGCTCGCCCACCAGGTTTGGGAGTACCTGGCCGACCTGGCCAGAGAGGGCCTGACGGTGTGCGTGGTCGAACAGAACGTCACAGCGGCGCTGGAGCACGCCGACTACGTGTATCTGCTGACCAGCGGAAGAGTCCAACTGGAGGGCCCGGCCGCGGAGGTCGCAAAAAACTCGGAATTGCAGGCGATGTTTCTCGGCTCGACCGGGACGGAGACAACGACGGCAAGCCAGGTTGGCGTTTAAGTGGCCGGACGGATTTCGACTAGGAGGCAAGCAGAGTGGGACACCTAGAGCGAGCGGGCGCTCGGATGCGCAAGGTACTAATGATCGTGCCATTGGCGGCGCTCGCGCTGACCGCCGCCGGCTGCGGCTCGGCGGCAGCCACGGGATCCAGCGGCCCCGTCAACGTTGGCCTGCTGGCCGAGTTCAGCGGCGCGCGGGCGTCGCTCGGCCCCGCCAAGCTGCAAGGATTGCAACTGGCGCAGGAGCAGATACAAGCGGGCGGCGGCTGCGCCGGCCAGAAGATCACCATCAAGGAACTTGATGGCCCTGATCCGGTGGACAGCGTAACGTCCTTGCGGAAGGCCATCGCCAGCGAAAACCTGAGCGTGGTGATAGGTCCTGACGTGAACAGCTACCAGACGGCGCTGCCCCTGATGGAGCAGGCCAAGATGGTCAACTTCACCTACATCGGAACCCCGGGCGTGTACAGCTCTCAGAAGTGGGATTACAGCTTCCGGACCGGACCTTCGGACGCCTTCGTCGGGGCGGCGATGGTGGACTACGCCAAGAAGAAGGGTTACAAGAAGCTGGCAATCGTGCTGAGCTCCGATCAGGGCTCGCAGGATCTGGTTCCGGCCATGAAGCAGATGGCCGACGCCGAGGGTTTGACGATCGTCGCCAACGAGTCGGTGCCTATCAACGTCACCTCCTACGCCGGATACGTTTCGGCGGTGGTCAATTCCCACCCCGACGCGGTGCTCTTCCAAATGACCACTGCCGGATACGCCGGCCA
>DATKSV010000142.1:0-36256 GCA_035531535.1 Candidatus Nanopelagicaceae bacterium
CGTGCCGGGGTTGCCGGGGCTGCAACTCACTCGGCTCACCAGGGGACTGCGGGAGCAGGCCCAGGCCAGTGCGTGTTCCCGGCCCCCACCACCCACCACCAGGACGTGCAATCCCCGAGCGGCGTGGGCTGCGCTCACTCCCACTCAATGGTCGAGGGCGGCTTGCTGCTGATGTCGTAGACGACGCGGTTGACACCCGGCACCTCGTTCACGATCCGGCGGCTGATGTCGGCCAGGACGTCGTAGGGCACTCGCGCCCAATCGGCGGTCATACCATCCTCGGAGGTGACGATTCGGACCGCCACCACATTGGCGTAGGTGCGGAAGTCACCCATCACCCCCACACTGCTGACCGGCGTCAGGATGGCGAAGCTCTGCCAGACCTGGCCGTACAGCCCACTGTGTTTGATCTCGTCGATGACGACCCAGTCAGCGCCTCGGACCGTCTCCAGACGCTCCCGATTGACCTCGCCGATGATCCGGATCGCCAGCCCCGGCCCCGGGAATGGCTGGCGCATGACCAGGTCATCCGGAAGGCCCAGGGCCCGTCCAACCCGGCGCACCTCATCCTTGAAGAGGTAGCGGAGCGGCTCCACCAGCTGGAAGCGCATGCCCAGGGGAAGGCCCCCGACATTGTGATGCGTCTTGATCTTGTGGGCCCCGAAAGTGTCCGCCGAGGTGCTCTCGATGACGTCCGGGTAGAGCGTCCCCTGAGCCAGAAATGGGACCGCCCCCAAGCGCCCCGTCTCCTCCTCGAAGGCGGCGATGAATTCGCGGCCAACGATCCGGCGTTTTTCCTCCGGGTCCACCACTCCGGCCAGGGCATCGAGGAACCTGGCCTCGGCCTCCACCCGGATGATCTTCATGCGCATGTTGCGGGTGAGCACGTCGATTACCCGATCTGCTTCTCCGCGCCGAAGTAGGCCGTTGTCGACGAAGATGCAGGTGAGCTGATCCCCGATCGCCCGATGCACCAGGGTGGCCACCACCGCCGAGTCGACGCCTCCTGAGAGCGCGCAGATCACCTGGGAGTCGCCGACGCGACCCCGGATCTCGGCGATCGACTGGTCGACGAAGCTGGTCGCCTCCCAATTGGGCTGGCAACCGCAGGTCTGATACAGGAAGTTGGCCAGCATCGCCGCCCCCTGAGGTGTGTGGGCGACCTCAGGGTGGAACTGGATGCCCACCCGGCCGCCCGGCCCTGCCATGGCCGCTACCGGGCTGTTGAGGGTGTGGGCCACGGCCCGATAGCCTGGAGGCAGCTGCTCGATCACATCGCCGTGACTCATCCAGACCGGCATCTCCTGGGGCAGTCCGGCGAACAGCCCGTCCTCGCTGTCCACCACCACCGAGGCCAGGCCGTACTCCCGCTTGGTGGCGGGCTTGACCCTGCCTCCCAGATCATGAGCCAGCAACTGCATGCCGTAACAGATCCCCAGGATCGGCAGACCCAGATCGTAGATGGCGGGATCGGGATGGAGCGCGCCTTGATCGTAGACGCTCGCCGGACCGCCGCTCAAGACCAACCCGCGGGGCCGGTGGCGGCTGATCTCGGCCGCCGAGGTGGTCCCGGGAACCAGCTCGCAGTAGACCTTCAACTCCCTGATCCGGCGGGCAATCAGTTGGCTGTACTGGGAGCCGAAGTCGAGCACCAGGACGCTGTCGAAGGCCAGCTCTGAAGGCGGGGGCTGGGGCGCCAGGTCTGACGCGGGCGGGACGGCGGCGATCACCGGCACCCCCCGCTCCCGGCCATCAACGCGCCATCCCGACCTGCTGGGCCTGTTGGAAGAGCTTGCCCTCGGTGAGGATGGCCGGAGCCACCACCATCTCGGTCTCCTGGAATTCCGTGATCGTCCTGGCCCCGCAGACGCCCATGGCTGACTTGATCGCCCCCACCAGGTTCTGACTGCCGTCATCGACCCGAGCCGGGCCCACCAGGAGCTCCTTCAGGGTGGCCCTGGTGCCCACCTTGATCCGGGTGCCCCGGGGCAAGTTGGGATCGGGAGTCGCCATACCCCAGTGGTGGCCCCGGCCGGGAGCCTCCTGCGCCGACGCGAAGACCGAGCCAATCATGACCCCGTCCGCCCCGGACGCCAGAGCCTTGGTGACGTCACCGCCGACCCTCATTCCGCCATCCGTGATCACCGTGACGGGCTTGCCGCCGGTGCGCCGGTGGTCGTTGCGAGCAGCCGCCACATCGGCGGTCGCGGTCACCTGGGGCACCCCGATCCCGAGCACGCCACGGGTGGTGCAGGCGGCGCCCGGACCCACCCCCACCAGGATCCCGTCGACCCCGGTCGCCATCAGCTCCAGGGCGGTGTAGTACTCCACGCAGTTGCCTACCACCACCGGGATCGTCGCCGCCGCCGCCAGATGGCTGAAGTCGAGCTGGCGGTAGGAGCGAGAGATGTGGCGTGCGGTGAGCACGGTGCCCTGAACGAAGTACAGGTTGGCCCCCGCCTCGGTCACGATCGGAAGCCGATGCTCGGCCTCGGCGGGGCTGGTCGAGACCCCGCAGATGACGCCGGCTTCCTTGATCTGCTCGATCCGGCGGGAGATCAATTCGTCCTTGACCGGCTGCCGGTAGAGCTCCTGCAGGAGGGTGTTGATCCTCTCCCTGGGAGCCTCGGCGATCTCCTCATACACGGCCGCCGTGTCCTCGTAGCGGCAGTTGATCCCGTCCAGATTCAGCACCGCAACCCCGCCCAGTTTGCCCATCTCCTGGGCGAAGTGGGGGTCGACCACCCCGTCCATCGCGGCGGCCAGGATCGGGATCGGAATCTCAACTTCGCCGATTTGCAAGGAGATGTCGATCTCATCCGGGTTTATGGTCACCTTGCCGGGCACCAGAGCGACCTCGTCGAAGCCGTAGGCCCGCCTCGCCCGCTTACCTCTTCCCAGTTCAATGTCCAAGCCGGGCCACCTCCGTATGCGGGTGCACGGGGACCACCTAAGCGTGTGCCACCCCGGGTTTGAGCATACCAGACTGGCTCTGATCGTCCCCTATCTAGTGGGCGGGTGCTTCCCGAGGCACGTCATGTGGTGTTGCCCCACCGGCCGAAGGGCAGGGCGACCGCTGCTCAACGCCCGGTCAGGAGAGCTCGAATCACAATCCGGGAGGTGTCGACCCAGAGCGGAGTGCAGGTGATCACGGTCAAGTAGCTGGCACCGCTCAGGGCTTGCAGCTGAGTCACCTGGGCCGGACTCTCCACCCAGATCTGGGTGATGGTGTAGGTGAATTGCTGGCAACTGCGGCTGGTGACCACGATCGGGTCGCCCACCTTGAGCGTGCCCAGGGGCTCGAAGTTGGGCTCCCGGTGCACCGCGATCAGCATGTTGCCAACCTGCCCCGGGCCGGGTGAGTCGGCGTAGTGCACCACCGACCGCTGGGTAAGCATCGACCAGTTCCCATTGCCGGCCACACCCTCAATGCCGGGGAGACTGGGGAAGCCGAGCAGCGCGAACTCTGAACTGGGCGACCCGCTCCCGCAAGCGGGAACGGTCGCCGGAGAGGAGGAGCCGGCTGGGTTTTCGCGCTGGGAGGGGATGACCTGGGTCAGGGCCCCGTTGGGCCCGAGCCAGCTTTTGAGCAACTGGTGATCGTTGCTGCCCCGATGCAGCACTCCGAGCAGTGGCGGCACCAGCACTCCGACCCCGACCAGGACCAGGATCACGCCGATCCCGGCCAAGGCCGTGCCCACCTTGCGGCGCCGTGCCCACCCCGCCATCGGTGTCTTCATCGGGTCTCCTTCGCCCTGCCCACCACATCCTACCCCAGCCGGCCATCACGCCATCTCCCGTCACACCGGGCGCGGAGCTTGTTACGCAGCCGTTGTCGTTCCCGGACTTCGACTTCAGCCCCTGCCGGGACACAATCGCCAGGTGATTCAGGCCACCGCCGACGACCGCCACTGGGAGCCCCCCGTCGCCGCGGTCGTCAACCCCAGCGCCAAGCTGATGGTCATCGATGATGACCCAGCCATGCTGCAGCTGGTGGAGTTGATCGCCGCGGAGAACGGCTACGAGGTGACCACCGCCGCCAGCGGCGCGGCCGGGCTGCGGCTGGCCCTGGAGAGTGAGCCCGACCTCATCCTGCTGGACCTAGTGCTGCCCGACATGAGCGGTATCGAGGTCTGCCGGCGGCTGCGCGCTGCCGGCTTCAAGTCCACCGTGATGATGGTCTCCTGCCTGCAGGAGTCCGAGGACGTGGTCATCGGGCTGGAGGTCGGCGCCGACGACTACATGCGCAAGCCCTTCGAGGTCCGGGAACTGGTGGCTCGCATCAATGCCCGCCTCCGCCGCGCCCGTCAGCTCCGCCAGGCTGGGGGCGAGGACCGCCTTCAATTTCCCGGCCTCTCGATCGACCTGGGACGTCATGAGGTGCGGCGCGACGACCGCCCGGTGCTGCTGACTCCCACCGAGTTCGGGATCCTCATGACCCTGGCCCGCAACGCCGGCCGGGTGGTGTCACGCCCGCAACTTATCGCCGAGGTTTGGCGCCGCCGTGACCCCTACCAGGTGCACTCCCTGGATGCGCATCTCTACCGGTTGCGGCGCAAGATCCAGGGCCATTTGGAGGGGCCACAGTACATCCATGTGGTGATCAGCGCCGGGTACCGCTTCGAGTACCAACCCGGACGTGAGCCGGCTCGTGGCCACCACCTCAGCCTGGTTCGCTGACCGACTGAAGTCTCGGCCCTGAAGCCGCCCCGGCGAAGCGGCGCCGGTCGGCGAGCCTTAGCGGCTCAGGGATAGACCCCTCTGGCGCTGGCGGCACGCGCCACCCTGCCGATGGCGATCGCGTAGGCAGCTTGACGCAGCGAGATGTGGTTGTGGGCGGCGAATCCCCAGACATGGTCACTGGCCCGCAGCATCGCCCGCGCCAGCTGAGAGTTGATTTCCTCTTCGTCCCAGAAGAACGATTGCAGATCCTGCACCCACTCGAAGTAGGATGCGGTCACGCCACCCCCATTGGCGAGGATGTCGGGAACCACCACGATGCCGTCCTCCGATAGGATCTCCTCCGCTCGTGGGGTGACCGGTCCGTTGGCGCCCTCAGCCACAATGCGAGCCCGCACCTGCGCGGCATTTTGCGAATTGATGACGCTCTCCACCGAGGCGGGTACCAGCACCGTTACCGGCAGTGCCAGCAACTCCTCGCGGCTGATGGCCTCGCCGGGAACACCGCCGTCACCCAGGTGGCTACCTTCGCGCTTCAGGCGCTGCAAAGCGGCGATGTCCAGGCCGGCCCCGTTGTGCCAGCCACCCGCGTGGTCGGACACCGCGATCACGCGGCAGCCCGCCTCCACCAGCATGCGAGCACAGGTCGCCCCCACCGACCCGAAGCCCTCCACCGCCACCGCCGCACCCTCGAGGGTGAGACCGGTGTTGCGGATGGTGTGCATCAAGACCGCAGCCAAGCCCCGGCCAGGGGCCTCGACCCGCCCCACCGAACCTCCCACCGCCAGGGGCTTGCCGGTGACGGAGGCGGTCACCGAGAACCCCTGGTGCATGGAGATGGTGTCCATCATCCAGGCCATCACCTGCGGACCCGTGCCGATGTCAGGCGCCGGGATGTCGCGCTCCGGGCCCAGCAGCAACCCGATCTCGGTAGTAAATCGTCGGGTCAGCCGCTCCAGCTCGCGGGCACTCAGCTCGCTCGGGTTGACCTCCACCGCGCCCGCCGCACCCCCGAACGGCAACGACATGACGGCGGTCTTCCAGCTCATCAACATGGCCTGGGCTTTGGCGCCCTCGAGGGTCGCGTCACGCTCGTAGCGGATGCCCCCCTTGGCCGGTCCGCGCGCAATGCTGTGGTGGACTCGATAGCCGGTGTACACCTCGACAGCCCCGTCGTCACGGACGAGTGGGAAGTGAACCTGAAGGACCCGCTTGACCTCCCGCAGCACCGCGTGCAGGTCATCATCCAGGTGCAGAAATTCGGCCGCCTGGTCGACCCGATGTTGGCCGGTGGCGTACAGGTCCTCGATCAAACTCTCACTCGGGGCCGCACTCACGGGCTCAGTATATGGGCTATCGCCAACTTGCGCGTGGCTCCCGCAGCGCCACCTACGACGACGGATGCGCGCCGGACTTAACCATCGTGGGGACTTCAATACGCGCGCGTTTCGCGCCCATGTGTAACAATAAACGCAATCGACGTGGCGGCAAGCTGGTTGCACCGGTTCTGCCATCTCGACGGATCGGCCCTGCACTGGTTAGGACCCACAGCGCGGCGACAGGATTCGCCGCTGAAATCACGAGGAGATCGTAGATGCCCCGTACCACCAGGAGGACTGGCACCAAGCGCACCACTGCGCGAACAGTCAGTCGCACCACGCGCAAACCTGCGGCGCGCAGGACCACGGCAAAGAGCGCAACCCCCAAGCGGACCACCGCCCGGCGGACCACCCGCACCCCAGTGGCGCGGATGTCGCCCGCTGCTCTCAACAAGAGCCTGGCGGCTCAGCTGAAGTCGCTGGAGCGGCGGCTGGGCGATATCGAGCGCAAGCTGGATGCGGCCATGAACCGGGGCGCGACCGCAGTGCGGGTAACGGCTCGCCGCAGCAGCCCCACCCGGACGCGCACTACCACCGCCCGCAGCGCGACGCCGACCAGGCGCAGCACCACCGCCCGCAGCGCGACGCCGACCAGGCGCACCACCAGCGCTCGCAGCGCGACGCCGACCAGGCGCAGCACCAGCGCTCGCAGCGCGACGCCGACCAGGCGCAGCACCACCGCCGGCAGCGCGACGCCGACCAGGCGCACCACCAGCGCTCGCAGCGCGACGCCGACCAGGCGCACCACCACCGCCCGCAGCGCGACGCCGGCCCGGCGCAGCACCACCGCCCGCAGCGCGACGCCGACCCGGCGCAGCACCACCGCCCGCAGCGCGACGCCGGCCCGGCGCACCACCACCGCCCGCAGCGCGACGCCGACCAGGCGCACCACCACCGCCCGCAGCGCGACGCCGACCAGGCGCACCACCACCGCCGGCAGCGCAACGCCGACCAGGCGCACCACCAGCGCTCGCAGCGCGACCTCTGCCCGACGCTCCGGTCCGGCGCGAGCCACCAGCGCTCGGAGCGCGGCTAGCACCCCGCGGCGGAGCACCCGCAGCGCGGCGCTGGCCACGGAGAAGTCAGCCGGACGGAGCGGCGCTCGTCGCCGCGGCCGTGTGACCCTGGCCACGGGGAGCGCGCCGGCCTCCAGCTGACCCGCAAAGTGCTCGCATGAACCAGGGGTGGACCCACGGGTCCGCCCCTTTTTCGTGCGCCCCTTACCGCTGGCTGCTCGCTTAAGCCGCGAAAAGGCTGCGGAGCCGGCGCCCCGCGTCCTCGACGTCGGCCACGCTGACGTCAAGATGCATGACGGCGCGTACAGTCTGCGGGCCGAAGGCAACCAACCTCACCCCCGCCGCCTCCGCCTGCGCCACCAGTGACTCCGCCCGCCCCGATTCGGTCTGCAGCAGGACGATGTTGGTCTGCACCGCGGCCGGATCAGAGCGAAGGGCGGCCACGTCAGCCAGCATCTCGGCCAGCTGGCGCGCCTTGATATGGTCCTCACCCAGTTTGGGCAACTGCTCATCCAGCGCCCACAGCCCAGCTGCCGCAAGCACGCCGACCTGGCGCATGCCCCCACCCAGGCGCTTGCGCCAGACGTGGGCTCGTTCCCGCGCCCCTTGGGTGCCCGCCCAGACCGATCCCACGGGACATCCGAGCCCCTTCGAAAGCGAGAAGGTGACGCTGGCGGCCCCCTGCGCGAGGGTCGCCATGGAGGTTCCCCGATAGGCCGCCGCATTGCCAAGCCGAGCTCCATCGAGGTGGACCCGCAAGCCCAGGTCTGCGGCGGCGGCATAGGTCCGGGCCAGCGCTTCCGGCTCGGCCACGGTGCCCCCACGGCGATTGTGAGTCTGCTCCAAGCAGAGCAGGGCGGTGCGCGGCTCGTGAGTCGGATCGGCCAACCGCTGTAGCGAACCCAGCTGCTCCGGGCTGGGACAGCCGGCTCCCGGGGCATCGAAGTTGCGCAGCTGCACCCCCGCTATCACCGCGCTGCCGGCAAGCTCGTAATGGAGGATGTGGGCTTCGCCATCGACCAGGACCTCATCGCCTCGTTCGGTGGCGGCCGCGATCGCGATCAGGTTGGACATGGTTCCGCTGGGGCAGAAGAGGGCCGACTCCTTGCCCAACAGCTTGGCCACGCGCTCCTCCAGCGCCAGCACGGTCGGATCCTCGCCGAAGACGTCATCTCCGACCTCAGCCAGGGCCATAGCCTGTCTCATCGCCGGGGTGGGGCGGGTCACGGTGTCGCTGCGCAGGTCAATCACTCTGTCCATGGTCTGGAAGCCATCCTACCGGACCTCGGGGGGGGTCAGCCGCGGCTGGTCGATTCCGCCACTCCCTTGGGGTCCAGGAACTCGACTCGATTGCGGCCGCCGCGCTTGGCGGCGTAGAGAGCCCGGTCGGCGAGGTCGAGCAGATTGCGGGCGCCCTTGGTGCCCTCGGGGAAGGTGACCCCCCCCAGGCTGACGGTGAGCCTGACCACGCCGCCGTCTTCGAGCGGGACCGCCAGCCCCTCCACCGCCACTCGGATCTTCTCCGCCACCACAACAGCGTCCTCGCTGCTGGTGTTGGACATCACCACCACGAACTCTTCACCGCCATAGCGAGCGGCGAGGTCCGACTTGCGGATGGTGTCCAGCATCTGCGCAGCCACCGCCCGTAGAACGCGGTCCCCGACGGGATGGCCGAAGGAATCGTTGATGGCCTTGAAGTGGTCCAGGTCGAGCATCAGCACCGAAAGCGGGGAGTTGGCGCGTTCCGCCACATTCACCTGCTGATCCAGGTAGCTGATCAGGAAGCGATAGTTGTAGAGGCCGGTCATGGCGTCCGTGGTCGCCTCGCGTTGGGTCGCCGCCAACTGCAGGCTCTTGGTGACCGCCGCGACGACTTGATCGGCGACGGTCTTGCAGAGCGCAGTGTCCTCCTCCCGGTAGGGACGGCGGTGGTTCGCCACGATCAGGACGCCGAGATCTTGTGCCGGCCCCCTCAAGGGCTCCGCACGGAGGTCACGGAGCCCGATCCGAGTCTCCAGTGCGCCCTTTTCGTCGGGCACCAGATGGGAGCGGACCAGGAACCGGGGGGAACGCACCAGCCGGCGCAGGATGCCGTCACTGGCCTCCAGGTCCGACCACTTCCAAGCGGGTCCGGGAACCCCATTGGTGATCAGGACGCTCTGGCCGGTCGGTTGCTGTGGCGGCAGCAGGATCATCGCCATGTCCGCCTCCAGCAGGTTCATGAGACTGGCCAACACCTGAGCCAGGGCCTGCTCCAGAGGGACATTGCCAGTCAGGGTGGAGGCGATCACGGTACGTCCGGTGGCCAGCAGGAGCTGGCGCCGGAGCTGGCGCCGCATGATCTCGAAGTTGGCGGCCAGGCGGGTGACCTCCTCGGCACCGTCGATGTTGACGGGATCCGCATAGGCGTCCTGCCCCAGCCGCTGCACCGCCTGGTTGAGACGGCGCAGGGGCCGGTTGAGATACCGCTCCGTGAGCAGAAAGAGCAGGACCATACCCAACAGCAGCACCGCGGTCACGGCCAGCGCCAGCGGTATCGCCAACTGGCCCGCGCTGGGACCGACCCGGACCGAGGACTGCACCACCACCACCAAGGTCGCCACCAGCGCGCCCTGGCTGTCGGTGAGGCCCTGGCCGGCGACGGCGTACTCGGCCCCGCCCAGAGTGGCCTCCCCCACCTGTTGTCGGCCCTGCAGAATTCTCCTGACGGAGGCTGGGAGCGGATCACCCGCAGGCTGCCGCACACCCCCGAGGTGTCCGGCCAGGTTGGCGTTTCCGCCGACCGCCAGCAGGACAGTCGCGTTGGGCCAGTTCGAACTCAGGAGCCCGGCCGCGAAGTTGAGCGTCGCGGTTGAGACCGGGGTCACCACCACGACCAGGCCGAGTCGGCGCCCGGCTTCAGCCACCGGCGCCACGCCAACCCCATAGATCCTCCCCGCCGCCGCGGCGAAGAAGCCGGAGCCTCGACCGGCGGCGCACCTGGCGGGAGCTGCCCGCGCGGCGGCCACCAGACTGGCCACCCCGGGGAGCGCGGTGGCCGGCGCGGGAGCACCCACCAGCCTGGCGGCGTCTACGAAGAGCAGCTCCTGGCCGTGAACGGTCGCAGTGTCGGCCTTGGCGAGGGCGGCCAGAGCCTGACCATCACCGGTGAATCCGGCGGCGGTCTGCGCCAGCCCGGCCACCTCGCAGGCGAAATCCGCGCTGGCGGTCGCCGTCTCCATCCTGACCAGGCTGATCCCCAACCGGGCGGCGCCGCTACCCGACTCCAGCATCTGCTGCGAGTGCGCGTTCTGGGTCTCGTACCAGGCAACACCGCCTGCGGCCAGCGCCGTCGCCAGCCCGACTCCGACCAACATCAGGGCGAACTGGAAGTTGAAGGAGGCGCGGCGAACTCGCCGAGGGGCGCTGGACTGAGATGTCAATTTCGGTCCCTGTTACTCCGGTTTCCGGACCGAGAGCTCATCCCGGACCCGGGACGGGCGCGGGAACTCGCCTCCAGCCGAGAACGCCCGCCGGCACCCGTCCTATGATGTCAACACCGTAGCCTGCTTGGCCTTCGGCTGGGGAGGCTTCGGGTAGCGATGGGGTGACACCGGCCAAACGTTCCCATGACGAACCGGGGCCGGGGCAGCCGCAAGCCTTTGGCGGGAGGTGGTGGCGAGGTTGCAGATCCTGTGCCGGAGGTGATCGTCTCCTTCCTGGATGGGGAGGTTCTCTACGGGGAGGTGCCGCTGCTGCACATGGACGACCCCTTCCTGGAGGTCGACCTGCACTCCCTGGATGGCAACACCCGGCAGGCGCTGGTGCCTGTCACCGCCGTCCGGCAGATCGATGCCACCGGCGTGCCCCCGCTTCCGGAGGGCGACCAGGGACAGCTGGCCCGGGTCGCCCTGCACTTCCTCGACGGCCAGGTGTTCCGGGCCGAGGTGGTCACTCCAGCATCGCTGCAGCGGTTTGGGGCGGTGTGGGATGTGGTCGAGGCCGGCCTGGGGCAAAGGCGGATCCTCGCCATCCCCTACACCGCGCTGAAGGCTGCCTTCTACGTGCGCCACTGGGACACGCGGCACCCGGCTGACCGGGATGGCACGGCCGCCCAGGTGGAGCAGCGCAAGTTGGCCGAGATCCAGGCCCGCCGCAGTCGGGCTGGCCTCGCCAGCAGAATGCCCCGCCCGCCTGGCCTGCTCGACAAGGTCGGGAGGAATCCGCAGCCACCGCCGCGATCTGAGGATCCGGGGACTCCCCCGGGGCCAACCCCGAGCGCTCCGCGCGGCTGAGCGAGGCCGCGATCCGGCCTGGCTCGCGCTCACGTCAAGTTGGTCGGCCCGCCGGTCTGACCTCCGCTCGGGGCATCGAGTCTGAACTGCGGCCCCTGCCGGCCTA
The DNA here is from genome assembly GCA_035531535.1 of Candidatus Nanopelagicaceae bacterium. Classification (GTDB taxonomy): domain Bacteria; phylum Chloroflexota; class Dormibacteria; order Aeolococcales; family Bog-877; genus AG-12. Next base: position 11,456 of record DATKSV010000142.1, read on the forward strand.
CTTGTAGCGGAAGGTGATCCTGCCCCGAGTCAGGTCGTATGGACTCAGCTCAACCTTGACCTTGTCGCCGATCAGGGTCCTGATGTAATGCTTGCGCATCTTGCCGGATATGTAGGCCAGCACCGTCTGCCCAGTCTGCAACTCCACTTTGAAGACGGCGTTGGGGAGCGGCTCGACCACGGTTCCCTCCAGCTCGATGGTCTCCTCCTTCTGCTCCTCGGGCGGGGTTACGCGCGCCACATGGGGCCGCGCCGGACCCCTCCGGGGACGACGACCCATCGAACGTCGAGCCAACAGCCAACCTCCAAAACAGTGCAGCCGGGAACCGGGGCCCAAGACCCCATTCTCTAGATTGTAGGCGCTTGGCCATCTTCGGCCGGCTGGGCCCTGGCCACCAAGCCGCCACCACCGTCGTGGCGGGCTCCGATGGTGTGGCTGAGGGTGCCGAATCCCACCAGCTCGCAGTCGACGCGGTCGCCAGGCTCGAGCAGGCGCCCGGCCTCCTGCCCGCTGCCCCCACCGACCGTCCCGCTGGCGAAAACCTCCCCTGCTGTCAGGGGCTCGGCGCCGGCGGCGTAGGAGATCATCTCGGGGAACGACCAGCGCGCGTCTCCCAGGCGGCCCCGGGCGACCTCGATGCCATTGACGTAGGCGACCGCGGTCAACTGGGCCGGGTCCTCGACCTCGTCTGCGGTCACCAACCACGGCCCGAGTCCGCTGGCGAAGTCCTTGGACTTGGCGGGGCCGAGGCGGACCTGCATCTCCTCGCGCTGGAGATCCCGGGCCGAAAAGTCGCAGAACACCGTGTAGCCTGCAATCGCCTCCAGCGCCGACTCAGGGTCCAGGTCGCGCCCACCTGAGAGCAGGACACAGGCCAACTCCAGCTCATAGTCGAGGGCGTCACTGAATGCGGGCCAGGGCACGATCGCCCCTGGAGCCAGGATGGTGGCTGGGTTCCCCTTGTAGTAGGAGGGTCGCCGGTACCATGCGGGAGGCACCGGCTCGCCCCGCCGCGCCGCGCCGGCGGCCACGTGCTGTTCGAAGGAGTAGAAGTCCCGCAGCATGGGCGGCTGCAGCAGTGGCAGTCGCTCCACCTGGTACTCCGACCAGACCAGCGGGGCACCCGAGGGCGAGATCGCCCCCAGCCCTTGCCCAGCTCCCAGAACCACCGCCTCGGCGGCCATCTCCAGGCCTCTTTCCCCTCCCCGCAACAAGGCGGTCAGATCGGCTGGGAACGTCGCCGCGGCCCAGGCCACGGGATTGCCACAGCCCTGCCGGGACCACCAGAGCTCGCCGGCCGCCGTCACATCGACCAAGACCGCGGCCCCGCTGGCCGGGTCGGCCTCGGCGGCCACCACCCGGCTGATGAGTCCCAGCGGGCCCCGAACGCCGATCGTCGCCAGGCGCATCAGCTAGCCTCAGTCGTCGTCAAGGTGGGGCATCCAGGACTCCGCGTAGTCCACGATCTCAGCCGAGGCCGCCGCCTCCAGGGGATGGAGCGGATGTACCGCGTCGATCATGACCGCCACCTCGTCGTGGTGGGTCTTGGTCCCCTGGCGATCCCGTTCAATGGCCTTGGGCTGGGGGCCATGGTGGATCCCCTGGGGGTGCCACGTCATCATGCCCGCATCGATGCCGGCCCGGCTCATGAAGGTTCCGGCGTGATAGAAGAGCACCTCGTCATAGTCGATGTTGCGGTGGTAGAAGGGCAGCCTGACCGCCCCCGGGTCGTCAATGCCCTCCACCCTCCGGGGCGCGAACGTGCACAGCACGAACCCCGAGGTGCGCAGGGTGGTATGCACCGAAGGCGGGAGGTGGAAGCGCCCCGCCGTGACCGGACGGATGTCTCGAACATTGAGGGCATAGGCGCTCAGGTCACCCTTCCAGCCCACCGTGTCGAGGGGGTCAAAAGGATAGAAAACCCTGGTCCAAGCTCCCTCGCGCTCGATCACCATCTCCCACTCCCCATCGCGGTTGGGAGCGGTGCCCGGCATCGGCAGGTCGGGCAGCCGCAACACCGCCCGGTCGAAGGGCGAATGCTGGCCCATCCGATCGGCTGGTGGCAGCTCGGGCATCTCCGCCGATGCGATCACCAGCAGGAAGCTCTCGCCGGCGCCCGGGAAGATCCGGTGGGTGGTCCCGCGCGGCAGCACGATGTAGTCACCCTGCTCGTAGAGGAGACGACCGAAGTCAGTCAGCATCTCGCCGGCGCCACGGTGCACGAAGTAGATCAGGTCGGAGTCGGCATTCCGGTAGCAGTAGGGCATCGCCGTGGTGCGCCTGGAGACCTGGATCCGGACGTCCTGGTTGCCCAGAACCGGCGTCATCGCGGCGGCCGGGTCGGCGGCGTCGGGAGCCAACACCTCACGCAGGTCGTAGGCGCGTGGCCGGAGGGGACCCTCGATGCGGGTCCACTCCGTGGGCGCATGGCTGTGATAGAGGTGTGAGGCTGGCCCGAAGAAGCCCTGTCGGGCAAACTCCTCCTCGATGGTCCCCTCCGGCAGGTCACAGTGCGCCTGTCGGCTGTGGCGGCCCCTGGCCTGCGGAAACATGACCTCAACCCCCAGCGAACGTGATCACGGTCTTGATGTCGTCCGGCCGCCGCTGGAACGCCTCCTGAAACTGTTCCGCCGGCACCCGGCGGCTGATGATCTGCTCCAACACGCCCGGCCACTTGCGGTTGGCCGCCGCCAGCATCCGAGCCGCCGCCTCGAAGTGCTTGCGATTGGCGTTGACGGTGCCGAAGACGAGCTTGTTGCCCAGCACCATGTCCAGGTTGAGCGCGTCGGCGTCGATGGTCAGAGCCCGGTCTCCAGCCGTCACCGAGCTGAGGCAGCACACGCCGTCGTGGCCGGTGGCCGCAATCGCGGCCATCGCCACCGAGGAGACGCCGGTGGCCTCGAACACTATGTCGAGGTTGCCCAGCTCCCGGGATATGCCGCTGACCGGGTGCTGATCCGCATCCAGCAGCTTGGCCCCGATCGCCGCGGCCACTCGGGCGGAGCGAGACTCCGGGTCCGCCTTGGCTGTCATGGTGACATCCAGGTCACGCAGCCGCAGGAAGATGGCCGCCAGCAGCCCAATCGCGCCGGCGCCACAGACAAGCGCCTGGCGCGGCTCCCAGGGGAACCGGGTCCGCTGGATCGTGAACGCCTGGATCAGGCCCTTCTCCACGATGCTGCTGGGCTCCATCAGCACCGCCACCTTGCCCAACACTCCCGGCAGCGGGATCAGGTAGTCCTCCGCCTCGACGTAGCGTTCAGCCATGTATCCGTCGCGCCCCTTGATGCCGCGCTCGGTGTAGTTGCCGGTGAGGCAGTCGTCACTCTGGCCGGCCGCGCATGGAGCGCACCGTTCCGGGCACGGCCGACGCACGGTCGCGACCACCAGCTGGCCCTTTTGCAACTCGCTGCCGGCGGGCGCGGAGACCACCCTGCCAAGGTTCTCGTGACCCATCACCAAGACGGTGCTCCCGGCCGGAGCCGCTCCGTACCCCTCGTTGGCGATCTCGAGGTCGGTGCCACAGACGCCGACCTCGACCACCTCCACCTCGACGGCAGCCGCCGGTTTGCCATCGGCTCCCTGCACCGTGCCGGTGCCGGAAGGCTCCGCGATCTCGCCAAGATGGACACTGCCCTGCTTGCCCGGGGTGGTGATGACGGCCTTCATCCAAAATGCCTCCTGAGATTCGGCTCCGCCGTCCAAGCGTACCCACTTCGCAGCCGCGGATGGCGGAAGTTGGCTATCCTCCACTCCCCAGGGAGCCGGGTGCTCATCGCTCCGGCTGATCTTGACCGCTCGGTGCCGCCCCACTGGGCGCCGGCAAAGCCCGCGAAGCTGACTCCGGGCGGCGGGGCCGGCACCCGCGCGGCGCGCGTGGGCGGGATGGTCACGGAGCCGCCCCCTTGATCGCTCCCGCGTCATTGCTGAGGCCTATACTTCGCGGCATTCAGTTGGCCTCGCTTGAGCGGGCCGCTTGAGGTCTTGGATTTGCCCGTCTTGCTTGAGGTGAGTGGCCTCAAAACCTACCTGCGACGGCGCGGCGGGAACGTCCCTGCCCTCGACGGCCTCAGCTTCCAGGTCGGTGCCGGCGAGACCGTGGCTCTGGTCGGCGACTCCGGCTGCGGCAAGACCGTGGCTGGGCTCTCGATCATGCAACTGCTGCCGCCCGGTGGCTACATCGCGGGCGGCCAGATCCGGTTCGACGGCCGGGATCTGGTGGGCCTGGCCGATAAGGCCATGAGTCACCTGCGAGGGGACCAGATCGCCATGGTCTTCCAGAACGCCAGCAACTCGCTAAACCCCACCCTGACCGTCGGTGAGCAGATCGCGGAGGCGGTCCGCGTCCACCGCAAGGTCTCCCATCGTGACGCCTTCGCCCGGGCGGAGGAGGTCCTGCAAATCAGCGGCGTTGCTGGGGCCCGGGATCGCTTGACGGCGTACCCTCACCAACTCTCCGGCGGCATTCTCCACCAGGTCCTGATCGCCATGGCGATCGCCTGCGAGCCCCGGCTCCTGATCGCGGATGAACCCACCGCCACCCTGGAACCCCCGCTCCAGCGAAACCTGATGGAGCTGTTCGACTCCCTCCGGCAGCGGTTCCAGATGGCGGTGCTGCTGCTGACCCGAGATGTCTCGTTGGCGGCGGCCACCGTGGACCGGGTGCAGCTGATGCGCGGTGGCCGGACCGTGGATGATGCCGCCCCGGGTGGTCCCCTGGGGCCAGCCACCCAGCCCGGCTCGAAGCCCCTGCCCCTCAGCGCCTGGGGCCTCAGGTAGGCCCGCCAGTTGAGCGCGGCCCCGATCTTGAGCCCGGGCCATCCCGGCGAGCAGGGCATTGCCTGCCAGCTCGGGGAGCTGGCGCGAACCGGCGCCTGCGGCCGCGTGGGGTCGCTATACTCCGGTCAACTTTCTGGAACTTCACCCGCGGATTGCTCAGGGACTGATAGTTGGCAGCTCTTCTAGAGATCAACGACCTGAAGACCTACATCAAGCAGCGCCATGGCCAGGTCCAGGCGGTTGACGGGGTCAGCCTCTTTATAGAGGAAGGCGAGACCCTGGGAGTCGTGGGGGAGTCCGGATGCGGCAAGACCATGACCGGTATGTCCGTAATGCAGCTGCTCCCTCCCGGCGGGTACATCGCCGGGGGCAGCGTCAAACTCGACGGCAAGGAGTTGGTCGGGCTCGCCGACAATGAGATGCGGAAGATCCGTGGCAACGAGGTCGCGGTGATCTTCCAGGATCCGATGACTTCCCTGAACCCCACCATGAACATCGGCGCCCAGATCTCCGAGGGAGTGCGCATCCACCGCCAAGTCTCCCGGAAGGATGCTTTGGATCGCGCCGCTGAGGTCCTGAGCCTGGTGGGCATGCCCAATCCCAAGGAGCGGCTCAAGGACTTCCCACACCAGCTGTCGGGCGGTCTCCGCCAGCGCGTGATGATCGCGATGGCGCTGTCCTGCGAGCCCAAGCTGCTGATCGCTGACGAGCCCACCACCGCCCTTGACGTGACCATCCAGCTCCAGATCCTGGAACTCCTCTACAGCCTGAAACAGCGGCTGCGGATGGCGGTGATGTTGATCACCCACGACATGGGAGTGATCGCGGGCAGGGCTGACCGCGTGAATGTGATGTACGCCGGCAAGATCGTGGAGCAAGCGCCCACCGAGGAACTCTTCGAGTCGATGCGACATCCCTACACCGCAGCCCTCTTGGCCTCGATCCCCCGCCTCACGCAGAACTCATCCGCCGCGCTCTACAGCATTCCCGGCCTGCCCCCGGACCTCTCCCACCCCCCGGCTTGGTGCCGGTTTCAGCCACGCTGCCAGTTCGCCACGGCTCGCTGCCGTGAGGAGGAGCCGCCCCTGACCGGCGATACTCCCGAGCATCAGTACGCGTGCTTCAACCCGGTCGGCAAGGGGAGCCTGCGGCCGACGGCGCCGCTGGCTCACTGAGCTTCCCAGACTGCGAGGAGATGGCCACGTGACACAGGGACCAGCCAGATGACCACAGCTACTCCCCTCTCCACCGCCCAGGAAGCCAGCCAGCCCAGCACCGCGTTCCTGGAGCTCCGGCACTTGGTGAAGGAGTTCCCGGTAACCGCCGGAGCCGTCATGCAGCGCAAGATCGGAACCGTCAAGGCGGTGTCCGATGTCTCCTTGAGCGTCGCCAAGGGCGAGACGTTCGGCCTGGTCGGCGAGTCTGGTTGCGGCAAGACCACCATCGGCAGATTGATCGTCGGCCTGGAGAAGCCCACATCCGGACAGATCTGGTTCGAGGGCAGTGACATCGCCCGGCTCCGGGGACGGGAGTTCCGGCGCCGCCGCCGCGACCTGCAGCTCATGTTCCAGGACCCCTACGCGTCGCTGGATCCCAGGATGCACGTGGGCAACATCATCCGCGAGCCGCTCGCGGTCCAGAAGATCGGCAACCGCCAGGAGCAGAACTCCCGAGTCCGGCAGCTTCTGCAAGAGGTCGGTCTCAGCCCCAAGGCCATCGACCTCTACCCCCACGAGTTCTCGGGTGGTCAGCGCCAGCGCATCGGCCTGGCCAGGGCGCTCTCCCTCAACCCCAAACTGATCGTGGCGGACGAGCCGGTGTCGGCCCTCGACGTTTCGATCCGGTCGCAGATCATGAACCTCATGAACGGGCTGCAGGAGACCCACGGGCTCACCTACATCGTCATCTCCCACGACCTCTCCGTGGTCAAGTACCTCTCCGACCGGGTTGGGGTCATGTACCTTGGCAAGTTGGTCGAGGTGGCTCCCAGCCAGGACATCTACGACCACCCGGCTCACCCCTACACCCAGGGCCTTATCAACGCGATTCCCGAGCCGGACCCCAAGCGTGAGCGCTCCAAGAACCTGCAGCCGATCATGGGCGAGCTCCCCTCGGCGATGAACCCGCCCTCCGGCTGCCGGTTCAGGACCCGCTGCCCCCGCGCCCAGGAGATCTGCTCCGCGGAGGAGCCGCCGCTGCGCGCCTTCGGCCCGCGCCACATAGCCGCCTGCCACTTCCCCCTGCAGACCCCGATCGCCAGCGCCTGATCGGGCCCCAGGCCGCTCGACGCCATCGCGACCGGCCTGGCCGGCGGCTCCCCTCGGCGGGTTAACGGGCACCGCTACCCAGATCCAAAACCAGGCGCGCTCCGGGCTTGCCCCGGCAGGCTCGCTCGGGCCAGTTTGACCCCCAACCCCAGGGCATCCGGACCGGCCCCGCTCGGCGGCTGGCCCGTCAGCTCGTGGAGATGGCCTGGGCTACCGGGGAGCGGCTAAAACCAGGAAGGGATAGGGGCTCAAGCGCGCCGCCGCCTGAATCCCACTGGGTGAGCCCGGCGGCGCTCACCGCTGCTGCAGCCGGACCTCCAAGGCGTCGCGCATGGCATCGCCCACGAAGTTGAACGCCACCACGGTCAGCACGATCGCGATCCCGGCGGGGTAGATGAGCCACCAGTAGCCGTCATAGTAGTACGAGAGGCCGTTGGAGAGCTCCCCGCCCCAGTTGGTGGCTGGCGGCGGTACCCCGATGCCCAGAAAGCTCAGGGTGGCGACGAAGATGATCGCGTCGGCGACCTGGAAGGTGGCGTTGACCACGATCGTGCCCACCGTGTTGGGGATGATGTGGCGGACCAGGATGCGCCCGGAGCCGCCTCCCATGACCTTCACAGCCTGCACGTATTCCCGCACCCGCAGGCTCAACGTCTCCCCTCGGACCAGCCGGGCCGGCACCAACCAGGCGACCAACCCAATCACGATGATCAGCTCCGGAATGGAGGTGGTGAAAATCGCGCCCAGCAGGATCAGGGCGAAGAGGAAGGGGATCGCCAGCATGGCATCGACGATGCGCATCATGACCGCGTCAACCACGCCCCCGGCAAGGCCGGCTGTGGCACCCCAGATGACCCCGATCCCGACCGCGATCAGAGCCGCCGCGAACCCGATCTCGAGCGAACTCTGGCCCCCCAGCATGAGCCGCCCCAGCATGTCGTACCCCACCGGGTCGGTGCCCATGGGATGATGAATGCTGGGGGGCAGATTCGCGATGTTGGGATTGTTGAAAACCTGCTGGGTGTGATAGATGAGCGGTCCGACGAAGCTGAAAAGGACCATGAAGACGATCAGGCCCAGGCCTACGATCGCCAGCCGGTTCTCCAGGAACACGGCCAGGATCAGGCGCCAGACGGACCCCGAGCTGTAACCCTCGCCGCCCTCGGGCATCGGCCCCCCGGCCCCGCCCACCGCGGGCATCAGCTCGGTCCGCACATCCTCGATCACCTCACGGCCTCCTGAACCCTACAACTGAAAGTGGAGTGGCGACTGGCAGCGCTCACGACACATAGCGAATCCGGGGGTCGGTCACGGCGTACAGAATATCCGCGATCAGATTCCCGAGAACCGTGGCCAGAGCCACCACCACCGTGACCCCGAGCAGGACCGGAAAGTCATCACTGACGGCCGCCTGATAGAACAGGAGCCCCATGCCTGGGTAGTTGAAGACATCCTCGACCACAACCGCCCCGCTCAGGATTCCGCCGAGGCTGAGTCCCAAAAGCGTGATCACCGGGATGAGGGCGTTGCGGAGGACGTGCCGGAAGAGCACCGCCCGGCGCGACACCCCCTTGGCCCGAGCGGTGCGCACATAGTCCTGGATGGTCTGCTCCAGCATCGAGCTGCGTGTGTAGCGGCTGAAGAAGGCCAGGGTGACCAGGGTCAGAGTGGCCACCGGCAGCACCATTCCGTTGAGCTGGGAGAAAACGCTGAACTGGTCCTGAGGCGCCTCCGACGGGAACCAGCCCAGGGTGGCGCTGAAGACCACGATCAGGAGAATGCCCAGCCAGAACGACGGCATCGAATAAAAGATGAAGGAGAGCCCGGTCAGCACGTAGTCATCCGGCTTGTTGCGGCGAACCGCCTGCAGCATCCCCAACGGCACCGCCAGCAGCACCGCCAAGATCAGGGATGAGCCGACCAGGAACAGGGTCTTGGGAATCCGCTGGGCCAAAAGCGACGCCACCGGCTGATCCAGCTTGTAGGAGAAGCCGAGATTGCCGTGAAGGAGGTTGCTGACCCAGACGAAGTACTGGACGTAGAGCGGCTTGTTGAGCCCCAGCTGGTCGGTCAACTGCTTGATGTCGATGGCGCTGGCGCGGGTGCCCAGGATCGCTCGGACCGGGTTTCCGGGGAGCAGGTGAAGGAGGATGAAGGTGATGATCGTGACCCCGATTAGCACGATGATCGCCTGGCCAATCCGCCGGACCATGTATCCGAACATCCCTAGCTTCCCCTTAGCCTCCCTGCACGTTTCGCAACAGTTTGCATGGTTGGGGGCCCGGCCCGCTGGCCGGGCCCCCTTTGGGCTCTAACAGATCTCGGCTAGCGCCTTGGCGTCAGCCCGCCGACTTGGGGCAGGCGCCCGCACCGCAGGTGTACTGCTGCGGGTAGATCTCGTCGTAGATTCCCTGCGGCACAAATCCACCGAGGTTGGACTTGTACATCGTCAACTGGTAGGGGCCGTTGGGCATCCACACGACCGGCAGCTGCTTGGCCAGGAAGTCCTCGTACTTGAAGAGGGCTGAGATCTCGGCCGTGTGACTCGCCGCGGTGTGGGTCGCCACGATGTTGGCGTCGTTGGTCGGGTTGGAGTAGTCACCGTTGTTGCTGGAAGCGCCGGTGGTGAACAGCTCGCCTCCAGTCGGGAAGTAGTCGGGCGAGTAGACCCAGCCGCCGCCCCAGTCAGCCAGCTGCCAGCCGCTGCAGGGAGTGGCGAAGGTGCAGCTGTTGAAGGCGGTGCCGATCACCTGCGAGAAGGGTGCGGTCTTGAGGTTGATGGTGATGCCTGCCTCCGACTTCATCGTCGACTGCATGGCCTCCATCTGGTTGGTCAAGACGGTCGCACCGCTGGCGTACAGCATGTTGAAAGTAAGCGGCGCCCCGGCGGCGATTCCGGCCCCACACTGGCCGGAGCCGGTTCCGGGCGTACCACAAACGGTGGCGCCGCCTGGCTTCACCGTCCAGCCGTTGTCCTTGAGCAGGCTCACCGCCTTGGTCGCGCTGTAGGGATAGACCTGTCCGGTGTACTCGAGCGGGCTTTCATCAGGGTTCTTCACTGGGTAGCCCGGCACCGGCCCGTTGTTGACGGTGCCGATGTTCGCCCCGAAGTCCTTGATGTACTGGGGCTGATTGATCAGCGACTGGAACGCCTGCCGGAAGTAGAGCTGCTTGAAGATCGGCCCCACAGTGGGGTTGGTGAAGTTGTAGGGGAAGTAGACGATTCCAAAGTCGTACCAGTAGTTCAGTTTGTAGCCCTGGTTCTTCTCCAGGGAGGCCTTCTGGGCCAGGTCCTGGACTGGGATGTAGCCAATCGACAGACTGCCACTGCGCAGCGCGTTGAACTCCGCGGTGTCGGTCGTGAAGGGAAGCTCCTCAAAGGCGGAGATGGTCGGCTTGGGTGATCCCGAGTAGTTCTTGTTGGGGACCATCTTGACAAAGCCGCTGGTCGTGAACTGGCTCAGCTTGAAGGGCCCGTCCACCACCTGCCAGAGCGGGTTGGTGGCGTAGGAGCTGAGGTTCTGGGACTGGGTGTTGAGGAACTGGGCCACGCCCAGGGCGCCACTCGTACCGGTGCCCGGGTTGACCGGGACGTAGGAGTTGGCGGGAAGGCCGAACGAGGCCGGAGCCAGCTCGCGCGTCTGGGCTGAAGCGTCGTTGGCGAGGCTGACCGGGCCGCCCGCTGAGAGTTCGTCCCACGACGCCGACGGCATTGGGTAGATCTGGCTCAACTCGTTGTAGGTGTACCAGGTCGGGTTGTAGGAGCCGTTCAGCTTGAACTGGACCTGGGTGGTCCCGACCGCCTTGTAGCTGATCACGTTCTGGGGGAACCCACCGGGCACGGCTGCGCCCCATCCGGGTCCGGGCGCGGTGCTGGTCCCGACCGCGGGAGACTTGGGATCAGTGGCCGCGCTCAACAGGTTCATCCAGAAGACGACGTCGCGGGCGGTGATGGGAGTCCCGTTCGACCACTGCCAATTCTTCAGGGTGATCGTGACTTCCGAGTTGTTGTTGGAGAAGACCGGAGCGTTGGCCACGCTCAGTGGCTCGTTGAGAGTCGGCTCCCCGTTCGTGCCAAACCAGTAGAGGGGGAGGTACATGTTCTGCGAGAAGTCGGAGAGGTTGGTGACGCTGAAGTACGAGCCGCTCGCCAGCGGCAGGATGTAGTTGGGGGGCGCGCTGGGCCCCTCGGCAAAGGTCACGGTGCCTCCAGATGTGGTCTTGGGGGCAGTTGTGGTGCCTCCGCAGGCGGCTACGAAGAGGGCGGCTGCCGCCGCCACCCCCGCCATCCGCCAGAACGAAAGCTTCGGCATGCTTATCACGAGTCTGTGTACCCTCCTGTGCCCTGGTCTTGTTCCCGCCATCCCACGAGGGCAGGTGCGTGAGTATCTGTTCCACGCAGTTTGGTGATCTTAGAAGGCCGCAGGTGGCGCTGTCATCCCCCACCGGGGTGATTCTGGGCCGTCGGCGGATATGGCTCGGCCGGCAGCAGCCCCTGCCTCCAGGCCCGCAGGACTGCCCCTGAACGGTCCTGGGCGCCCAGCTTGGCGAGCAGGTGGCTGACGTGGGTCTTGACGGTGTTCTCACTGAGGTAGAGATGAATGGCGATCTCCCGGTTGGTCATCTCCCGAGCCATGCAGCGAAGCACCTCCAGCTCCCTCGGGCTGATCGGGCTGCCGTCGGGGCTGCTGGCGGGGGGGCGGTCGAGCAACGACTCCCCAGCGGCCACCCTCCTGATGGCGCTCGTCAGCTCGGCGCGGCCCACGTCCTTGAGAAGGTAGCCCAGAGCCCCTGCCTTGAAACTGGGCACCACGTAGTTCTCGTGGCCGAAGGTGGTCAGCATCACCACCCTGCTGCCGGGCCGCTGGCGAAGGATCTCGCGCAGCGCCTCGATCCCATCGAGGACCGGCATCTGGACGTCCATCAGAACCACGTCAGGATTGGTCTCCATGGTCCTCCGCACGGCTTCGCCGCCGTCGCCGACGTCAGCCACCACCTCCAGGTCGGGCTCGATTTCCAGCATTGCGCAGATGCCCTGCCGAACCACTGGATGGTCATCCGCGACCAGGACCCGGATCAAGGGGACACCCGGCTGGGCTCAGCGCAGGGCACCTGCAGGACCACCCGGGTGCCCCCTCCGGGCACGCTGCTGAGCTCGAAGCTGCCCCCGCAGGTGAGGGCTCGCTCGCGCATCGAGGTGATCCCGAAGCTGCCGGCACGGAGCGGGCCGGCAGGAGCGAAGCCGGAGCCGTCGTCGGCCACGGACACCCGCAGCTCGCCGCCGGTCACGGTCATCTCGACCGTGACCGCCGCGGGCCGGCCGTGGCGCATCGCGTTAGCGAGCGCCTCCTGGACGATTCGGAACACGGCCACCTCGACCTGGGCCGGCAGCACCAGACCGCGCATGGCCCTGAGTCGGAGCGAGGTCTTGATCCCATCCCGGTCTCTGATCCGGTTCAACTCATCGCGCACCGCCCCCGCCAGGCCGGCGCGCTGAAGCCCCTCGGGACGCAGGTCCCAAACCGACCGGCGCGCCTCCTGCAGGCTGGAGCGCGCCAGCTCGGTGGCCTGGTCGACCGCCTCCCGGGTCCGCCCCTGATCGCGGCCCAGCCAGGCGTCGGCGGCCTGAAGCTGCACGATGATGCCGGCCAGCCCCTGGGCCAGGGTGTCGTGGATCTCGCGGGCGATGCGGTTGCGCTCGTTGATGGTGGCCAGTTCCTGGGTGTCCGCGAAGAGCTGGGCGTTCCTCAGAGCCAGGGCGAGTTGTCCCGCCACCACCTCGAGGAGCTCGAGCTGGCGCCCGCCCAGCTGGTCCCGATGCCGCAGAGAGAGGTAGCCCACATGAGCCCCCGCCGTGGCCAGTGGGATGAGGAGCGCATCACCGCTCTGGATGGGCTGCAAGCCTCCGTCCTCGGCCAGCTTGGCCAGGGCGGGCGGCAGGGCGGGGGCCTCCTCCTGGTCGCCGCCGGCGGGGATCGCCCTGCCCACCAGCCGCATCCCACTGGCGTCCAGCCCGTCGGCCAGGTAGACGGACACTTCGGGCAGGTCCCAGACGGCTCGCAGCTGGGCGGCGGCGGTATTGGCCACGTCTGAAACCACCAGCGACCGGCCCATCTCGCCGGTGACCGAGTTGAGGGTGGCCAGCTCCTGATTGCGCTGGGTCAGCTCGGCGGTCCGCTCATCGACCTTCTGCTCCAGCTCCTGCTGGGCCCCATCGATCTGCTGGCGCTGGTGAGCGAGCCGCTGCCGCATGCCCTCCAGCGTCCGCTCCAGGGTGCCGATCTCATCCGGGCCGCCTGGTGAGACCGCCACCTCAGTGGAGAGGTCGCCGGCCGCGATCCGGTCGGAGGCCACCGTCAAGTGAGACAGCGGTCCCAGCAGGCGCCGGCTGAGGATGTTGGTGAGAGCCACCACCATAAGTGCGAGCAGGAGCAGGATCGGCAGCAGCAGGGCCCCGATCCCCGCCAGCCCGTGGCTGATCTGCTGGGAGAAGCCGACCACGCTGCTGTCCAAGCCCGCCACCGGGAGTGCCACGCCCAGGCTCCACCGGCTGGCGGGCAGGGGGCTGTAGAAGACGTCGATGGGGTCACCGTCCAGGCTGATCTGCTGGAGCCCCTGCAGCCCCAGCCGCATCTGACTCGCGACTGGGAACCAGGGGTTGGCCTTGGCGGTGAGGCTGGCGGCCGGCGCCTGCTTGCCCTTGGTCTTCAGCCCCAGGGCGGCGGTCCCACCCCGACCCACGCTGATCACCGTGCCCTCGCCGCTGACCAGAAAGGCGTAGCTGCCCTGGGCGCTGCCCGGAGGTCCGGCCAGGAAGGTCGAGACCAGGTCCCGCACCGTGATGTTGGCGCCAACCCGAAACTGCAAGCCGCGGGGCGTGGTCCCCTGGGTGGCCACTGTCACCGTCTCGCCACCCGCCATGGGATTGGAGTAGACCGGGGTCCAGATCGCCCCCTGCGGCGACCGGGCGACCAGAGCCCGCCACTGCGACGACTGCAACTGGTCGGCTGCCTGCTCCTCCGCCACGCCCAGCTGGTACTCGGACTGGGGGGGTAGCAGCTGCTCGAAGCGTGAGCTCTGAGCGCTCGGCACCGCACTGCTGGGGGCGACCGCCAGCAACCCGCTTTGGGGCAGCTGCAGCCACACCTCGGCGATCTCAGGATGCAGCTGGGAGATGGTCGACATCTCGGACTCCAGGCTCCGCAGAGCCAGGACGCCCGTGCCGGGCAGGGTGGCGGCGGCCCCGGGGCCGAGGATGGTGACCCCGGGGACTGACGCCGCCGCCTGGGGATTGGGCTGCGCCAGGACGTCGCTGGCGGCTTGCCCGAGCAGGCCGATCTGGTTCTCAATCGAGGCCAGCTCGTCGTTGACGATGGCGGCCTTGCTGCGGACCAGGTCCTCCAGGTGGGCACCCTGGTTGGCGACCAGGGCGTTGTTGGCGGTGCGCAGGGCCCCACTGTTCAAGCCGGAGATGGCGGTGAAGCCGACCAGGCTGAAAAGGCCCAACGGGATCACCGAGACCGCCAGCATCGACACCAGAATGCGCCGCCGGATGCTGAGGTTCTGCCAGATCGCCCGCCAGCCCCGAGGGCGGCGCGGGGGGGAGTGCTCGGCGCGGTACTTGGCCACTTCTCTAAATCGGCACCATCAGCTTGCCCTGGCGGGATCATCGTACACCGGCAGGGGCCGATCCTTAGACCGAGCCGGGCGGATTCCATTAAACCTTACGCCGTGATCGCCACCCGCCCGCTCCGAGTCCTGCTGGCGCCCAACGCCTTCAAGGGCACTCTCAGCGCGTTCGAGGTGTGCTCGGCGATGGCGGTGGGGGTCCGCCGGGCCCTGCCCGAGGCTCACCTCACCTGCCTGCCCCTGGCGGATGGCGGCGACGGATTCCTGGCGACGCTGGTCGCGGCCGGCGGGGGCCAGACCACCCGGCATCGAGTTGCCGGCCCCCTATTGGAGCCCATCTGGGGCCGGATCGGCTGGCTCCCGGGAGGACTGCGGGAGACCGCTGTGATCGAACTGGCCAGCGCCGCCGGCTTCGCCCGGATCGACCGGCCCAGCGCCCAGACGGCGGCTACCGCCAGCACCCGTGGTCTGGGGGAGCTGATCCGGGCCGGCCTGCGGCGTGCCCCTGCCGAGATCCTGGTGGGCATTGGCGGCAGCGCTTCCACGGATGGGGGAGCCGGCATGGCCCGGGCCCTCGGCTACCACTTCCTGAGGGCGGACGGTAGCGAGATCCCCGAAGGCGGGCTGGGGCTGCGCCAGCTCCACCACATCGAGTCCGCCCTGGTCGACCCGCGGCTGGCCGCAGTCCGGGTCCTGGCCGCATGCGACGTCACCAACCGGCTCCTGGGGCGCCGGGGCGCTGCTGCCGTCTACGGACCCCAGAAGGGCGCCGACCGCGGCACGGTGACGGGGCTGGAGGCTGGCCTACGCCGGCTGGCAGAGGTGGCCGGGCGCGACCTGGGCAGCTCCGGGCTGGAGGCGAGGCCGGGATCCGGGGCCGCCGGCGGCACCGGCTTTGGGCTGCTCGCCTTCTGCGGGGCCCGCCTCGCCCCGGGCGCCGATCTGGTGGCGAATGCCTGCGGCCTGGACGGTGAGCTGGCCCGGGCGGACCTGGTCCTCACCGGGGAGGGACGGTTCGACCTCGGGAGCCTCCAGGGCAAGGTGCCAGGCGCGGTGGCCCGGCGGGCGCGAAGGGCCGGCGTGGCCTGCGTGGTCATCGCGGGCTCGAGCGAGCCGGGGGCGGGGGAAGCGCTGCGGCGCTTCGGCTCCCATCTGCTCGAGACCGGCGGGGACATCTCCGCGCTCGCCGCAGGCGACCCCCACACCCGGGCTCTGATTCGCCGCCGGTCGCGGGCCGCCTTGGGCCGGGCTGCCGTTCGGGCCTGCGCCCTGGCGACGCCGGCGGGCTCTGCCGGTAGGGGCCGGTGATGCCCGGAGTTGTCGGCGCCCGGTCAGTAGACCGGCAGACACCACTCCCGGTACTTCTCCACCTCGCCCCGCACCAGCTGCGAGTACAACCTGTGGAGCTGCCTGGCGTAGGGGCCGATCTCGCCGTCGCCGACGGGGCGATGGTCGATCTCGATGACCGGCGAGAGCTGCGCCCCGGTGCCGCAGAGCAGGACCTCGTCGGCGATGTAGAGCTCGGAGCGGTCGATGGAGCGCTCCAGCACCGGCAGGCCCAACTCCTCGGCCCACAACTGCATCACCGTGGCCCTGGTGATCCCCTCCAGGATGTTGTCGTAGACGGGGGGGGTGATCAAGGTCCCTTTGCGAACCATGAACAGGTTCTCGGCGGAGCCCTCACACACGTGGCCGTCCTGGCCCAGAACGATCGCCTCGTCGGCGCCGTTCTCGTAGGCCTCGGTCTTGGCCAGGGCGGAGTTGACATAGGTGCCGGTGATCTTGGCCCTGGCGGGAGCTGTGTTGTCGTCCACCCGGCGCCACGAGGAGACTATGCAACGGGCTCCCTGGGCGGCCTCGATGTAGTTGCCGAAGGGCTGCGCGTAGATCAGAAAGGCGTCATCCAAGTTGTGCAACCGCACCCCGATGTCCTCGGTCGACTTGTAGGCCAGGGGCCGGACGTACACATCAGAGCGGAATTGGTTGCGACGCAACAGGTCGGCGGTCACGGAGGTCAGCTCGTCCGTCCCCAGGGGAAGCGCGATCTTGAGGATCCGGGTGGACTGCCGCAGCCGCTCGTAATGCTCCTGGACGCGAAAGAGGAAGAGCTGCTCCTGGGAGCCGTTCCAGTAGGCTCGGATCCCCTCGAAGCAGCCGGTCCCATAGTGCAGCGCATGGGTCATCGGTCCCAGATGGCAGTCTCGATAGCGCCTCATCTCGCCTTGGAAATAGACCCACGCGCTATCCCTGTCGAAGGGTACGGTAGGCGCCTGGGACAGCCCGTGAGGGTCCGGGGCCAGGAGCATCTGAGCCGAGCTTCCACTCTCTTCTTGAGCGTCCATGACAACCTCACAAACCGGGAACCGGGCGGGTTCAGCTGACCTGAGCCAGTATAGCCCGGGCTGGTTTGCGGCCAGCTCTGGACCGCCCCCACCACCAGGCGCGGATGCCTTGGCCCGGGGAAGGCCGAGCCCCAGGGCGGCGTCGGAGTTGGCTCAGGAGCGTGGCGGGTGCCGATCTGGACCTTGCTGTCGGGCGAGGTCGAGCCGCCGCGCCAGAGGTCGGGTGAGCTCGACCGGCGTTGAGCCGCCGGGAGTTTGGGGCGAGCGCGCCGGCGGCCTCGGACTCCGACCCGATCGTTGGCAGATGGCCTCGAGACGCCCTCCGGAGACGGTGCTTTCCAGGCCAGTCCCAGATCCGGGCGGTGGTACCATCCGCCCACATCATGCGAACGCCACGCTTCACGTCGGGCGTGACGCGATGGCTGGTCCCCGGCCTCCACGTCAAGCGCTGGTTGGGGGTCACCATCGTTGCGGTCGTGGCGATCAGCCTCGGAATCAGCTATGCCCTCCGAGACTTCTATCTCCACGCCCGGCTGCCCGCCTTCACCTACGGCCTGACTCTTCAGTTCTGGCCCCGCTGGGTAAGAGCGGTCCTGTTCGCCGCCCTGGGGTTGCTCCTGCTGGGAGTCGGGCTCTACAAGCTGACCAAGTCCCTGCTGAGCCCCTTTCCCGGGGGGGACAAGGCCCTGGTGGAGCGGCTCTACGACTTCCGCCGGCGGCGCAAGGGACCCCGCATCGTAGCCGTCGGCGGAGGCACCGGCCTGTCCACCCTGCTGCGCGGCATCAAGAGCTACAGCGGCAACGTCACCGCCCTGGTCACGGTGGCTGACGACGGCGGCAGCTCGGGCCGCCTTCGCCAGGAGTACCAGGTGCTGCCGCCGGGCGACTTCCGCCAGTGCCTGACCGCCCTGGCCGACGTCGAGCCGCTGATGACAGAGCTGTTCCAGTACCGCTTCGAGGAGGGCTCCCTGCGGGGCCACTCCTTCGGCAACCTTTTCATCATGGCCATGACCGCGATCACCGGGGACTTCGAGCACGCGCTGCGAGAGTCCGGCCGAGTGCTGGCGGTCCGGGGCCAGATCGTGCCCTCCACGCTGGAGAGCGTGACCCTCTGCGCCGTCTCCGGCGACGAGGTGCTGGTGGGCGAGTCCCAGGTGCCCACCGGCAAGGGCCCCATCGGAGAGGTCTTCCTGGTCCCTGAGCACCCTCGGCTGAACCCGGAGGCGGAGCTGGCGATCATGAACGCGGAGATGATCGTGATCGGCCCCGGCAGCCTCTACACCAGCTTGCTGCCCAACCTGCTGGTGGACGGCATGGTGGACAGCCTGCGCCGATCGCCCGCGATCAAGGTCTACGTGTGCAACGTGGCCACCCAGCCCGGAGAGACCTCGGGCTACTCCATCCACGACCACTTCGAGACCCTGGAGCGCTACGTGGGGCCGGGGTTGTTCGACTACGTGGTCGCCAACAGCAACCTGTCCCTGCCCCTCTCGTCGGCCGCCCAGGAGGCCGGGATCCGCCGGGCCGTCTTCGACCGCAAGAGGATCATGGCCCAAGGCAGCCGCCCGAAGTACATCCTGGCGGACCTGGCCAGCACCCGGATCACTACCCACCACGACTCAGACAAGCTGGCCCAGGTTCTGATGAAGCGGGTGTGGAGTCGCAGTTAGGGGAGTCCCCCAGGCCAGCCGCGAGGATCATCAGCCGGCTCGGACCCAATCGATAGCCGGGCCGCTGCCGGGATCTCCGGTGTGGAGGTCTGCCGCCCCGGCCAGGGGCCCTTGAAGCAGCCCATGAGGCGGTCCATCCAGCCCTGATGGCAGGTGGCCCGGGCTGCCAGGAAGGTGGCCGCCTGGCGCAGGAGCCGGGCGGGCGCCGCCTCGCCCCGGCGGCGGACCCGATGCCTCAGAGTGGCGGCCTGAGTTGACCCGGCGGCCCGGCTACGTCCGCCCGCGAAGGCCTACTTGCCCAGCACTCCGTCGGCGGCGAGGAGGTTGCCGGCAAGCGCTGGCTGGGCCCTGCCCGCACGGCTGACAGCCTCTTGGACCAGCTCCTCCAGCAGGGTGGAAAACCCAACCCCGGTCGCCTCCCACAGGTAGAAGGCCAGGGAGCCGGGCAGGGTGTTGACCTCGTTCACGTAGAGCTCACCTCCCGCCGAGAGCAGGAAGTCCACCCTGGCGGTGCCCCGGCAGCCCAGGGCGTCGAACGCCTGGACGGCCAGCTCCTGAATGCGGCTGCGGAGCGGGTCGGGAATGGCGGCCGGCAGTTCATGCCGGACATCCCCCTTTCCCGCCGCGCCCTTGCCCTTCGGAGCCAGCCGGCCGTCCGTGGCGTACTTGTCTGCGTAGGAGAGAACGCCCTCCCCCTTGAGGGGGCGCTCCACCGCCGACGCCCGGGGAGAGAGCAGCTTCACCGCGCAGTTCAGGTCCTGGGCGCCGGCCACGGCCGGCTCGAGCACGGCCTCCGTGTCGAACTGGAGCGCCAGCTCTACGGCCTCTGGCAGGGCCTCGGCTGACTCCACCAGCGACACGCCGATGCTGGAGCCGCTCCGATTGGGCTTGACCACGAGAGGGAACGAGAGGGCGGCGCCCGCCGCCACCGCCTCGGCGGGTTGGCTGATCAGGCGGGCCGGGACCACCGGCTGGCCGAGCGCGCCCAGGAGCTGCTTGGAGCGGTACTTGTCCATCGCCAGGGCCCCGGCCAGGGTCTCACAGCCGACCACCGGGATCCGGGCCAGCGCGGCCAGCCCGGCCAGGGTCCCATCCTCGCCGTTGCCCCCGTGCACGAGTGGGAAGATCACGTCCACGGGCAGCTCCCGGGGCCTCCCCAGCAGAGAGCCGGAGCCAATCATGAATCGGCCCGCCGCCAGGTCCAGGGTCACCGGGTCACCACGATCGGGCAGACCGGCCCGGAAGGTGGCGAGCTCGGTGAAGTCAGGAGCTGTGATCCAGCTTCCCTGCTTGGTGATGTAGATGGGGACCACGGTCGCCCCCAGCTCCCTGAGCACCGGCATCGCCTGGCAGGCGGTGATCACGCTGATCTCGTGCTCGGGGGACATGGAGCCGAAGACGGCCGCCACCCTTACCCCGGCGAGGCTCACGCCAACTCCAGGTAGGAGTCGGGCAGGTCGTTCTCGAAAAGGACCACGCTGCCACGACCGGCAACCTTCGGAAGCAGGAGCTGGGCGCCCGCCAGATTCGCCACCACGCTCACCCGCTCCTGGGGGAAGCCGGCCTCCGCCAGCCCCTTGCCGACCGCTGCGGATTGCCGGGGCCCGACCAGGATCACGTGGCTGCAGACGGCGGCCGCCTGCCTCCCCAGCTCGCGCATGCTCTGCTCCTGCTCTGGGCCAAGCTCGATGAAACCGGGCGTGACCAGCACCCGTCGATCCCCGGGCAGCGCGCCCAGAACCCTAAGAGCCTCGGCCGCTCCCGTAGGGTTCGAATTGTAGGCGTCGTCGATGATGGTGATCCCGTTGGCATGTGACACCTGGAGCCGGTGCGGGGCCCCCTTCAGCTGGGCGGCCCGCCCCACCAGGCTCTCCAGGGAGCGCCCCAGCTCGAGCGCCACCGCCAGCGCGCAGAGCAGGTCGGTCAGCAGGTGGCGGCCGTGGAACGGAACCTGGAACCAGGCGTCCTCACCCTGGCCCCCACGCAGGCGAAAGGCGGTGCCTTCAGCCGACAGCCGCTCTGCCTCCAGCCACCAGCGATCTCCGGGAGCTCCCACCGTCACCAACCGGGCGCGCAGCGACCGCCGCAGGACGTCCCCTTCGGCGATGTCAGACGGCATCACCGCGAAACCATCTTCGGGCAGCGCCGCCAGCAGCTCCGCCTTGGCCTGGGCAATCCGCCCCCGGCTGCCGAAGCGCTCCAGGTGCATCAGCCCGATCGCGGTCACGATCCCGACTAGGGGATGGGTGAAGGAGCAGATCTCGGCGATCTCGCCGGGACGGTAGGCGCCCATCTCGATCACCGCCACCCGTTGCCCCGGCGAGAACCCCTCATTGATGGCTCGGCAGACGCCCAGGGTGGTGTTGTAGCTCTCCGGGGTGAAGAAGCAGGGCTCGCCGTCGCGTTCCAGCAGCTGGGCCAGGAACATCTTGGTGGTGGTCTTCCCATAGCTGCCGGTGATGCCCACGACCAGCGGCGCCGCAGCGGCCAGCCGGGCCTCCGCCAGGGCCATGAAGCGTCGCCGCCGGGCGCTCTCGTAGGGCCGGAACAGGATGGCGGCCAGGCTCAGCGCCAGCACCACCAGGAGGTCGAAAACCCCCATCAGGGCCGCCCCGGCAGGGCCGCTGGCGAAGCCGGCCAGGAGGGCGGCCAGGCAGATCACGGCGGCCAGCGCGGCCAGGCGGCGTGTCCGGCTGGTCCACGTCAGCTTGGAGCGCGCCCGGAACTGGCGGAAGAAGACCAGCGGCAGCAGGCCGGCCAGCAGCAGGGGCAGAGGCCGAAGGCGCGCTCCCACGACCGCGGCCAGGGCGACCAGAGCCAGGCCGACCAGCAGCTGCGCCAGCTGCCAGCGCCAGAGGGCCGCCAGGCGTCGACGCGCGGAGGGCCAGAGCCGTGAGGGAAGGTACTCGTCGAGCTGAAAGAGGTACATCCAGCCCTGGAACTGGCGGGCGCCGGCGGCCATCCCCAGCACCGCCAGGACGGCCGCCTGCCAGAGAGGGATCGTCATCGGCTCACAGCTCGGCGTTCATGAAGGAGTCAAACACCAGCGCGAACCGTCCGGGGTCGTCCAGGAAGGGGAAGTGTCCGCTGGCCTCGAAGACCACCAGTTCGGCCGGCGGGATCAGGGCGGCGAGGCGGCGTCCCTCGGGGTCGAGCGGGAGCTCCTGGTCGCGCGCCCCCCAGATCACCAGGGTGGGGACCGAGATTTGGGAGGCCTGACGGCTCAGGTCCTCGCGCACCGCGGCCACCAGCGTGGCCCGCAGCTCAGGACTGGCGGCCCGGTAGTCGGCCGACCCGAACCGCCGGGCGAGCCACTCGGTGGTGACCCGGGCGGCTGGCCCCGGCAGCCTCCTGGCCGAGGCCCGTAGGGCCTTGAATCCTCGCACCCGCAGGGTCGGAGCGAGCTGGGCGGCGGGCCGGACCCCGGCCGCGGAGCAGAGCAGGAGACGATCCGGTTGGAGGCCTGGTTCGGCGGCGATCCGAAGTGAGATCGAGCCACCGTAGGAGTGGCCGAGCAGGCTGAAGCGCTCCCACCCTCTGAGCACCAGCCAGTCGCGGAGCAGCTGGGAGTAGGCCGCGGTCGTCCACCCGGCGGCGCCAATGGGCGATTCTCCAAAGCCGGGGAGGTCGAGCGCGACCAGCCTGCGCTGGGTTCGGCTCTGCCGCAGCAGTGGCCCGAAGGTGCCGGCGCTGGCTCCCCAGCCGTGCAGCAGGACCACCGGGGGGTCGTCGCCAGGGCGTTCCAGCCAAGAGAGGCTCTGACCGCCGACTACGCAGTCGGTCCTGGTGGGCAGCGGCCGGCCGGGCTGGGCAGTCGCCATCGCCACCCGAGTCTAAGGGATGTCTCAGCTTCGAGGTCCCGCGCTGTGGTCTGATGGCAACCACGAGCACTTCTATAATGCCCCCAGCCATGCCCGAGCAGGAGAAGGAGGAGCACTCCGGACCAACTCGGGTGCTGGTGGTCGACGACGAGGCCGCGATCACCGGATTCATCCAGCTGGGACTCAGCCGCGAGGGGTTCGAGGTGAGCACGGCACCCGACGGCAGGGCGGCCCTGACGGTGGTGGACCAGTTCGCCCCCGACATCGTGATCGTCGACATCATGATGCCCAGGATGGACGGCCTGGCCCTCACCAAGGAGCTGGCCGGGGACCCTCGCCGCGGCCTGATCATCCTCAGCGCCAGGGACGAGACTCAGGACCGGGTCCAGGGCCTGGAGCTGGGCGCCGATGATTACCTGGTCAAGCCCTTCGAGTTCGCGGAGCTGCTGGCCAGGGTGCGCTCGGTGCTGCGCCGGCGGCAGCCCGACCAGGCCGCCATCCTGCGAGCCGGGCCCCTGGAGCTGGATCGCGCCCACCGGTCGGCAATGCTGGAGGGCCGCCCTCTGGAGCTCTCCCCGAGGGAGTTCGACCTGCTCTCGTTCCTGGCCGAGCACCGCGGCGAGGTGCTGGAGCGGGACCGGCTCCTGAACTCGGTTTGGGGGGTCTCGTTCTATGGTGACGACAACAACCTCGAGGTCTACATCCGGTACCTGCGCCGCAAGCTGGGCGACTCCGAACGCCAGATGATCCAGACCGTCCGGGGGGTCGGATACCGCCTTGTCGTCGACTGAACCCAGGGTCCCCTGGCACCAAAGCCTGCGCTGGCGCCTCAGCCTGAGCTTCGTGCTCCTGCTGGCGGTCCTGCTCGCCATCGCCGGCGGCATCGAGTATTCGCTGCTCCGTCAGGCGGTCATCTCCAGCCGGGCCCAGACCCTGACCGCCACCTTCACGGATGCCCGCAGCCTGATCCGCCGGCTGGAGCTGGCCCGGGCCGACCACCATCGGGCCCCAATGTCGGCGGCGGCGCTCGCCCACGACCTGGTCGACCAGATCGCGCTGGCCAGGATCTCGGCCGTGGTCATCGGCCCCGACCTGCGAGTGCTGGCCTCGGCCAAGCCCGGGAATCCTCCCGGGCCCCAGGTGCTACCTGGGGCCAAGGTCACCCTGGCATCTCAGTCGGTGCTCCTGGCGGCCACCCAGTTCGACACCCAGGGCGCCCCAACCCTGATCTCGAACCGATCCACCAACTCACTGGTGATGGTCTTCCCGCTGGCGACGGCTTCCGGGGCGGACCTGGGCGCGGTGGAGCTGGCGGAGTCGGCCTCCCCCATCGACCAGCAGCTGGGCACGTCGGCTCTGGTCCTGGCCTTGGGGAGCGTCGCCGTCCTGCTCCTGGTGCTGCTGACCAGCCTGCTCCTGACCGCCCGGTCGCTGCGGCCGCTGCGACGGCTCACCGCGACCGCGGAGGCCCTGGGCGCCGGCGACCTCAGTCAGCGTTCGGGTCTGCCGCCGCGCCGGGACGAGGTCGGGGTGCTGGCGGTTGTCTTCGACGAGATGGCGGCCAGCGTGGAGCGCACGGTCAGGCTGCGGGAGGAGGCGGAGCGCCAGATGCGTCAGTTCATAGCCGACGCATCCCACGAACTGCGCACCCCGCTGACCGTGATCAAGGGCTACCTCGAGGTGCTCCAGCGGGGCGGCGGGGCCGATGCCGAGACCACGGCCAAGGCACTCCCCACCATGTCCGAGCAGGCGGAGCGGATGCGCCGCCTGGTGGCGGACCTGCTCACCCTGGCGAGAGCTGATGCGCGCCGGACGATCCACCTCATTCCGGTCGACCTGGCCAAGTTCCTCGACGAGTTCCTGGACGAGCGCCCGGGGCCGCTGGAGCGCGAGCTGGCAGCGGGTTTGACGGCGCTGGCCGACCCCGACGCCCTGCTCACCGTCTGCGGCAACCTGCAGAACAACGCCGAGCGCCACGGCGAGGGCCGGACCATCCGCTGGAGCACCAGGGTCGAGGGCGACCTGATCGGCTTCGCCTGCTCCGACCAGGGACCGGGGATAGATCCCCAGGACCTTCCCCACGTCTTCGAGCGGTTCTACCGGGCCGGCGCTGCCCGCTCTCGCCAGGATGGCGGCAGCGGGCTGGGCCTGGCTATCGTCCAGTCCCTGGTGGAGGCTCAGGGAGGTCGGGTCAGAGTCGATTCGGCGCGGGGCCAGGGAGCCACCTTCACCGTCCTGCTGCGCCGCGCCAAGGCCTCGGACTGGAGCTCACCGCGAGCGTCTCTGCAACTCT
>DATKSV010000143.1:0-62838 GCA_035531535.1 Candidatus Nanopelagicaceae bacterium
GACACCCGCAGCCGGGTGCGGATCCGCAGGGTGGTGACCGCAGGGGCTTGCACCACAGGCCCGATCGGGTGGCGAACCCGGCTGCTCATGCCCTCACCTGTGCCGCTGGTCGGCCAGGAGCCGCTCGTCCCACATCCATCCGGGCCCGCTTGGCGACGCAGGAGCTCGGCCATCGCTCAATTGGCGGATGGTCACCGACTCTGCGCCCGACCTCCACTGCCACGACTTGATCCGGAGACTTGGTCTCAACCAGCGCTGGCGCTGGCCGGAGCCGTGACGCCGGGGCGATCCGATCTTTCACAAAAGGAACGTCCCGCTTGCACCAGCCGGTGGGCGCCCTCAAGAGCAATCACCCAGAGCCTGACCCCGCCGGTCCTACTCGGCGGCCTCTGCCATGTTCACTCAATCTCTCTTATCGGCACTCCTGCTCACTTCTCCCCCAGCAGTTGCCGACCCCGGGCTGCGGGCATCTTGGCACCGGTCGCGGGGCCCTGAGCCGACTGAGGCGAGCGGACCGCAACCTCCGGAGCCGGCCGCCCACCGGACAGCGTCCCCAGTTTGGCGAGATGCCGTCCACGACGCTCCTCCAGTTCGATCCGCAGCAGCTCCAGCCGGTGCTGGCGTTCCTCGATCTGAGCAAGCTGGCGGTCGGCCACCGCCACCGCCTCCACCAGAACCGCCGCTTGGGTCTCAGGCGAGGTGCTGCTGCGGTAGACAGCCCGGAGCCCCTCCAGTCTGTCCTCAGCCTGCAGGGCGTCTCGAATCTCGCAAAGATCCGCCCCCAGAACCTCCTGCAGCTCCTTGATCCGGCGCACCCGGCGCGCCTCTGATGACGCGTAGCGCCGACTCTGAGTGGGCGCATGCCTGGCTTCCGAGCTGATCAGACCCAGCTCCTCGTAGTAGCGCAGGGTCCTGGTCGTCACCCCGGTGAGCTCCGCCAGCTCCCCGATCTTCAGGGCAGCGGAACCGGCTGCGGCGGCTTCAGGCGCTGGCACGGACACGGCCCACCGTTGCCTCCACGATCATCTCGACAGCTGCGTCCTCGGCTACCGTAGTGGTGTCGATGACCAGGTCATACAGCTCCGGATCCTTGAGGTCCACCCCATAGAAGTGGCGCATGTAAGCTTCCCGGGCCCGGTCGGTGTGAGCCTGGTCCAAGCGCGCGGTGGCCTCGTCGACCGCGCCGGACTCGACCAGGCGCCTGATCCGCCGCTCGGGGGGACCGTCGAGGCGGACGTGGAGCACGCCCGGCACACCTGCCAGCACCGCCGTCGCACCCCGGCCCAGGATCACGCCGCCGTGGGCGGCCATCCCGCGAACGGCCCTCTCGGTGCGGCGCCGGAAGAGCTCGCCACCATCCTCCCGGTTGACGCCGGGAGCAGCCGCTGGGGGAAGCGGCACCACATCCCTGGAGAGCGCAGCGAAGAGCTCCCCCACACCATCCCGCGACCAGTCCTCGCTGGCCATTGCCGATTCCAAAGGCGCCGCCAGTTCCGACGCCACCTTCACCGGGATGGCCCGCTCGAGGAAGGGAATCCCCAGCCGCTCCGCCACCGCTCTGCCGATGGCATCCCCACCAGCCGCATAGCTGGCGGAGATAGTGACCGCCCGCAGCCGACCTCCACCGTCCGAATCCATCGCGAGCTCCTGGGGCCCAGGGGTCACCCGCTCCAGCGCCCAGCCAGGCGGGGCCTCCTTCGCCGACGCCTCGCCGTGGACGTAGCGCTTGCCACGCAGCCAGGATGCCGCGGCCGCCACCAGCATCATCACCATGGCGAAGTAGAAGGTCACCCGCATGCCCGCCATGAAAGGCTTGGAGATCAGGTTGGGGAAGAACTCCCGGCCGGTGAGCACCGCCGTCCGAGCCGCCGGCAGATGGTGTAGCGTCGGCCCGAGCAGGGTTGCCACCGGGTTGTAGCCCAGGAAGGCGGCGAACAGGGTCCCCACCGGCGGTAGGTTGGAGATTTTCTGGGCGGCGGCGACGGGCACCCCCTGCTGGACCAGGCCGTGGTATAGAGAGGACGGCAGGGACGCCGCCAGGCCCAGCACCATGAGGGTGAAGAACAGCCCTATAGAGAGCGTCATCCCCGAGTTCTGGAAGGTGGAGCGCATGCCCGAGGCGACTCCTCTCTGGTCCGCGGGCACCGAGTTCATGATCCCGGCCGTGTTGGGCGCCGAGAACATGCCCATCGAGAAGCCGTTGAAGAAGAGCAGCACCGCGAAGCTTGGATAGCTGAAGTTAGCTGGCAGCAAGGCCAGCAACGCGAAGGTCGCCGCCGCCGCCAGCATCCCCCCGGTGGCGAATGGCCGGGCCCCGTAGCGGTCCGAGAGCACCCCTGAGAGCGGGCCGGCCGCCAGGAAGCCGCCGGTCAACGGGAGCATGTAGATCGCCGCCCACAGGGGAGTTTGCACGAAGTTGTAGCCATGCAGCGGCAGCCAGATCCCCTGCAGCCAGATGATCAGCATGAACATCAGACCACCCCGTCCGATCGAAGCCAACAGGGCGGCCATGTTGCCGGCGGTGAAAGCCCGGATCTGGAAGAGGGCGAGATTGAACATGGGGGCCGCCACCCGGCGCTCGACCAGGACAAACGCGCCCAGGAGGGCAATCCCGCCGAAGATCTCGACCAGCACGGTGGGGTTGGTCCAGCCCATGTCGCTGTTGCCGTAGGGCTGGATCCCGTAGGTGATGCCAACCAGGAGCGCGATCAAGCCCACGCCGAAAGTGATGTTGCCCAGCCAGTCGATCTTGGCCCTGGTGACGATCCCGATCTCGCGCAGCTTCAGGTAGGCCCAGACGGTCCCGAATATCCCGATGGGAACCGAGACCAGGAACACCAGGTGCCAGTCGACTCCAGAGAGCAGGCCGCCCAGGACCAGGCCCACGAACGAACCTGAGATGCCCGCCACCACGTTGATCCCCAGGGCCATACCCCGCTGGTTGCTGGGGAAGGCGTCAGTCAGGATGGCCGCCGAGTTGGCCATCAAGAGAGCGCCTCCCACCCCTTGGATGATGCGCAGCCCGATCAGGGTGAGCGCCGCCCCATCGCCGGTGAAGAACACCACCGAGAGAAAGACAGACGCGATGGTGAAGACGAGGAAGCCCAGGTTGTACATCCGGACCCGTCCGAACATGTCCCCCACCCGGCCCAGGCTCACCACCAGGACGGCGATCACCACCATGTAGCCCATCAGCATCCAGAGCAGCAGGCTGACGTTGCCGGGGGCCAGCGGATTCACCTTGACCCCTCTGAAGATGGCCGGAAGTGAGATGAGGACGATGGATGAGTTCACCATCGCCATCAGGATCCCGAGGGTGGTGTTCGACAGGGCTACCCACTTGTAGTGGTCGGGTCGCGGGGCACCGGTCAGGCCAGAGTTAACGCTCACGTCAACTAGAGTCTACTACGAATGGTCCTCGTTCTCGACCTTGGCCGCCACCGGACGGTTGATGTAGCGCCACACCCCGTAGGCGATGGCGAGCACCACCACCACCGCCACCAGGTACTCGATCGGCTTGAGCACCTTGCCGATTTCGTTGTAGTGGCGGCCCAGCTCCATGCCGGCCACCGTCAGGCTGGTGTCCCAGACCGCCGCACCGACCAGGGTGGCCAGGATGAACGGAAGGAGCGGCATGCGGGCGAACCCGGCGGGGAAGCTGGTGTAGCTCCGGATCACAGGCACCACTCGGCCCACCGCTACCGCTACCACCCCGCGGCGCTCGTAGAATCGCTCGGCCGCCTCGAAGTGGCTCTCCTTGAGTCGAAAGCGCTTCCCGAACCCGACCACGGCCGTCCGCCCCACCCAGGCCGCCACACCGTAGGCGATCAGGGCACCCACCAGCTCGGCCGCCAGGGCCACCAGGATCACGACCGGAAGGCTTAGGGTCCCCGTCACAGTGAGCACCCCGGCGAAGGGCAGCACCACCTCGCTGGAGACCGGGAAGCCGCAGCATTGGGCGACAGTCAGCAGAAACAGGGCGAGGTAGCCCGCGGTGGTGAGAAAGTGCTCTAGTCCCAGGATCATGGCGGTAAGTGGTGGGGCATCTGGGGACATTGTCGCGGATCGGGCCTCCTCCGGGCCGCGGACCCGCCACGCCCGCCCACAGGTAGTCTGGGCAGCGTGCAGGAGCAGCCCGGTCAGAGTTTAGATGGCGCGCCCGAGGCCGCCCTGGAGAGAACCCTGCGCGAGGCTGAGATCGTGGCCGTGGAGCAGGTGGCGGTCGGCAGCAACGCGGTGTTCTATGTTCGCCTGGCCGGTCCTCACGGCGAGCTGAGCGCCATCTATAAGCCCGCCCGAGGCGAGCGCCCCCTTTGGGACTTCCCCGCCGGCACCCTGCACCGTCGCGAGGTGGCCACGGCGGTCGTGGACCGAGCCCTGGGGTGGGGATTCACGCCCGCCACCGTGCTGCGGCACAAGGCGCCTTTCGGGGTTGGTTCCATCCAGGCCTATGTCCCCGAGCCCGACTCGCAGGTGGTCATGGACCGAGAGCGTATGGAGCACCGCCTCCGGGGCCTGGCCGCCTTAGACGTGGTGATCAACAATGCCGACCGCAAGCGTGCCCACCTCCTGATTGACCCCGTCGGCGAGCTCAAGGGCATCGATCACGGAGTCACGTTCAACACCGAGTTCAAGTTGCGCACGGTGCTGGCCGAGCTGGGCGGGTCGCCGGTGCCAGAGGAGTGGCTGGCGAGCCTGAGCGCTCTGGTCAATGACCAGGACCGGATGCGACGGCTGCGAGCCCGGCTAAGGACCCTGATCGCGCCAGCCGAAGTCCAGGCCTTTGAGCTCCGGGTGGGTCAGCTCCTGAAGGCGAGGGTCTTCCCCATTCTTCACCCCTGGTACGGGCGACCGTTCGAAATGTGAGCAACGTCCCGGCCGAGCTGGAAAGTGGCCCGGACGGTGTACCGATTCGGCTCACCAGCCACGGCGGTGGACTCCAGAAGGCATACCTCTGAGACCTCGAAGCGGCCCCCCGCCAGGTCCGCCTCCAAGATGCGGCGGATCGCTGCCAAGGCTGGTCTGGGGAGGTTCCCCGAGATCCTGGCCAGAGTGCAGTGGGCCCGGAATCGGCGGCCATCAAAGGGCAACTTTGCGGCCGCCAGACCAGCCCCCAGCGAGCCAGCCAGCTGCCGCAGCCTCGACTCCCCGGCCACCACCCCCAGCCAGATGACGGCTGGTCTTCGTTCTGAGGGAAAGCAACCCAGGCCGCCCAACCCGACCGCGAAGTGATCTTGGGCAGCGCTCACCTTGAGCGCCGACTCCCCCACCGCGGTCGCCAATCCGGGCTCGACCGGGCCCAGAAACTGGACCGTGAGGTGAAGGCCGTCCGGGCGCACGGTCCGGACCAACGGATCGACCGCCGCCAGCCGCCGCAGCAGGTGCTCCGACACCACCCCGGCCGGCGGACGCACCGCCAGGAACAGGTTGCCATGCCGCCTCACGGGACCATTGATGGCGTGGCCACGATCCGCTCCAGGATCTCCATTTGACGGCTGATGAACTCGGCACTCCAGCCATGGCCGGAGGCGGCCACCAAGCTGAGCTCGGTGTGGGGCCGGGCGCTGCAGTACTGCGCCAGCAGCTCCACCTCAAGGATCCGGTCATCGGCCGCCGCCAGCGCAAACACATCGCCATGCCAGCCATCGAGGAGCGGCAGGAAGGAGACCGACACCCCATCCCTGAGCCACTCCCGGGCGGCCCTGGGATTCGCCCTAACCTGATTCTCGAAGTTGAGGTCGGCGGAGCGCCGGTCGACGACGGCCGACCCCTCCACCACCACCCGGCGGTAGAGGTCGGCGGCCACCCGCCAGCGCCCCAAAGCGGAGATCAGGTCGAAGACCCCAGGGACGGTCAGGCCACCAACCTGCAGCCTGAAGGCGCGCCTCACCATGGCCGGCGCCATCAAGGGGGTGTGCAGGACCAAGCGCTCCACCCGGGCTGGCTCCTGGGCGAGCACCTCCATGGCGACGGCCGCTCCCAGGCAGAGACCGCCCAGCTCGAACGTGTCCAGGTGTAGGTGGTCGGTCAGAGCCCGAACCTCCCTGGCCAGGGCCCGAGTGCTGTGCTGGCCCGGTAACGCAGCCGAGCTCCCGAAGCCGGGCAGATCGGGGATCACCAGGGACCGCCGGGCGGCGAGACCAGGCACCCAGGTCTCGAAGTTCTCCGCCGAACCTATGAAACCGTGGCACAGCACCAGGGGCCTCCCTTGGCCAGCGACCACGTAGCGCAGCTGTCCCTGGGGCCGCTCCAGCCAGCGTTCCTCCCATCCGGCTGCCAAGGCCTCTGGCAGGGGCGGAAAGGAGGGGCTCACCCCGCTCCAGGCCGTCCCAGCTCGGCTGGAGCTGCGCCCTTTCGTGGAGATGCTTGCTCGTTGGGCCAGCCAGGAAGCGGACAGCGCACCTGCCGGTCTTCCCGGTAACCAAGGGCATACTCGGCCGCGAGCTGGGTCTGTACCTCGCGAGTCCCCTCGTAGATGAGCGTGGCCCGGCTGTTGCGGAGGTAGCGCGCGGCCGGGCACTCCTCGCTGAAGCCGGTCGCGCCGTGGACCTGAAGGGCGTCATCAGCACAGCGATTGGCGCGCTCGGAATTCACCCACTTGGCGAGGGCGGATTCCCGGGAGCTGCGCCGACCTTCATTCTTGAGCCATCCGGCGCGCAACCAGAGCAGGCGGGCAACGTCATAGTCCCGGGCCATACCCGCGATCATCTGCTGCACCAACTGAAAGCGCCCGATCTCCACCCCCTGCACCTGGCGCTGGCGGGCGTAGCCGACGCTGAGGTCGAGGCAGGCCCGGATGGTCCCGGCGGCCCCGCTGGCCACGCAGTACCGGCCGCTGTCAAGGCAGCTCATGGCCACCTTGAAGCCCTCGCCCTCCTCGCCGATGCGGTTGGCGGCGGGCACCAGCGCGTCATCCAGGTAGACGATGGCGGTGTCACTGGCGCGCAAGCCGTACTTGTCATGGATCGGCTCGGTGCGCAGCCCGGAGCCGGCCAGCT
This sequence comes from Candidatus Nanopelagicaceae bacterium, assembly GCA_035531535.1. Lineage (GTDB taxonomy): Bacteria > Chloroflexota > Dormibacteria > Aeolococcales > Bog-877 > AG-12. Next base: position 6,999 of record DATKSV010000143.1, read on the forward strand.
CCCGCTCCACCGCGAAGGCGGTGATCCCACCTAGGCCAAGGCTTGGGTCCACGGTGGCAAAGACGAGCAGAGTGTCGGCCAGGTCGCCCATGGAGATCCACACCTTCTGGCCCCGGAGCCGGTAGGCGTCGCCCTCCCGGATCGCGCGGGTGGAAATCGCCCTAACATCGCTCCCCGCGTCAGGCTCGGTGAGCGCGAAACAGCCTTGGCGGTGCCCCTCCGCCAAGGGCCGCAGCAGGCGCTGGCGCTGCTCCTCGGTACCCCACTGATATACCCCTGTCAGACACAGGCCGGCGTGCACCGAGAGCGCGGTCCGGCAAGAGGCATCGACGTACTCCAGCTCCTCGCAGGCGATGCCCAGGGCGATCCAGTCCAGGCCCGCGCCACCATAGCGCTGGGGGATGCTGACTCCCGGGACTCCCAGGCTTGCCAGCTTGGCGAAGAGCTCAGGATCTGGCTGGGCAGCCCGATCTCTAGCGGCGATCTCAGGGGCCAATTCTCGTCGGGCAAACTCCCGGATGGTGGCCTCGAACTGGCGATGCTCCTCGGTCAGCTCCAGATCCACTTCGGCTAGCTCGCCTCCGTGTCAATCTGGGCCCGCTGCAGATGCCCTGAATAGTCGATGTAGACCGTCTTCCACTCGGTGAACTCGTCGAAGGCGGTGGTGCCAGCCTCGCGGTGGCCGTTGCCGGTCCACTTGGTGCCCCCGAACGGCAGCTGGATCTCGGCTCCAATGGTGGGCGCGTTCACGTATACGATTCCGGCCTCGAGCCGATCCACCGCCTGGAAGGCGCGCGCCAGATCTCTGGTATAGATGGAGAGAGACAGCCCGTAGCGGGTGCCGTTGGCGATTCTGATGGCATCGTTGAAGTCGACCGCCGGGATCACCACCAGGGTGGGCCCAAAGATCTCCTCCTGGGCGATCCGCATCTCCGGCTTGACGTCCGCGAACAAAGTGGGCCGATAGAAGTTGCCCTCACCGAGCTGCCCCTCAGCAGCGATGCTGCCGCCGGTGAGGAGGCGCGCAGCCTCCTGCCGCCCGATCTCGGTGTAGGCATGGATTCGCTTCAGCTGGGTCTGGTTGATCACTGGTCCAACGTCGGTGGCGGGGTCAAGGCCGTCGCCCAGGCGCAGCTTGGAAACCCGCCCCAAGAGCTGCTCGGTGAAGGCCTCCAGAACCGGGGCCTCCACGATCAGCCTGGAAGTGGCGGTGCAGCGCTGGCCGGCGGTCCCGAAAGCGCCCCACAGGGCCCCGTCCACAGCCAACTCCAAGTCCGCATCAGCGGTGACCACGATCGCGTTCTTGCCGCCCAGCTCCAGCGAAACCCGCTTGCCCAGGCGCCCGCAGGTGCTGGCGATCTGCTGGCCCACCTCAACTGACCCGGTGAAGGAGATCGCCCGCACCGCCGGGTTCTCGACCAGCGGCGCGCCGCATTCCTCGCCGTAGCCGGTGACCAGATTGAGGACTCCGACCGGCAGCCCGGCTTCGACCAGGATCTCAGCCAGGCGGATCGCCACCAGGGGGGTGTCCTCCGCCGGCTTGAAGACGACCGCGTTGCCGGCCAGCAGCGCTGGCATCAGCTTCCAGCAGGGGATCGCCATTGGAAAGTTCCAGGGGGTGATGCAGCCGACCACCCCGATCGGGACCCGTTCGGTGAAGCAGCGTTTGTCCCGGAGCTCGCTCGGCACCACCTCCCCCACTGGGTTTCGCCCCTTACCCGCCATGTACTTGGCCATGTCGATGCCCTCTTGGACATCGCCTCTGGCCTCGGTCAGCACCTTGCCCATCTCCCTTGTCATGAGCCGGGCGAGCTCCTCCTTACGCTCCTCCAACAGCCGACCGGCCCGGGCGATCACCTCGGACCTCCCGGGCATTGGGGTTCGGGACCAAGCGGGCTGGGCGGCGACCGCTGCGGAGACAGCATCGTCCACGTCGCTCTGGGAGCTGCGGGCAAAGTGCCCCAGCACCTCGCTGCGGCGGGCGGGGTTGACCGAATCGAAAGTCTCCCCACTCCGGGCCGCTCGCCACTCGCCCCCGATCAGGTTGCCGTAGGTGCGCGCCGCCTCCGCGCCACTCATGAACGATTGCCTCCCTGCAGGACCGCCAACTCGAGGGTCTCGAGCGCCTGGTCCAGCTCAGGGTCGCTGATGGTCAGCGGCGGGATCAGCCGAATCACGTTGTCGTCGATGCCGCAACCGAGGATCAGCAGGCCGCGATCCAGGCAGGCGGCGCGAATCGCCTCCACCCGCTCGGCGTCGGGGAGCCCGGCGCTGTCCATGAACTCAAGACCTATCATCGCCCCGCGACCCCGCACATCCGCCGGCCCACCCACCTGCTGCTCCCAGCCCCGGGCCCGCCGGGTGATCCTCTCGCCGATCTCGCTGGCCCGCTGCAGAAGCCCATCGCGCTCGATCACATCGAGCGTCGCAATCACCGCAGCCAACGACACCGCGTTGCCCCCGAAGGTTGAGCCGTGCGAGCCGGCGGGCCATTCCCGCATCAGCTCGCCCCTGGCCACGATGGCCCCGACCGGCAACCCGTTGCCCAGAGCCTTGGCCAGGGTGACCACGTCCGGGACCACCCCGTCGTGATCGCTGGCGAGCCAGCGTCCGGTGCGGCCAACTCCGCTCTGGACCTCGTCGAAAATCAGCACGATGCCGTGCCGGTCGGCGATCCGGCGCAGAGTGGCCAGAAAGCCCGCCGGCGGCACGATGTAGCCACCCTCGCCCTGAATTGGCTCGACCAGAATTGCGGCCACCTCCTCGGCCGGCACCACGTGCTTGAAGAGTCGTTCCAGCTCGACCCCGGCCGCGATCGGACAGGGCTCGTCAGCGGGGTGCTGGCAATTGCGAAAGCAGTAGGGATAGGGAGTGGTGTACACCCCTGGCAAGAGCGGGCTATAGCCCTCCCGATAGTGGACCTTGCTGGTGGTAACGCTCACCGCCCCAAAGGTGCGGCCGTGGAAACCGCCGGTGAAGCAGATGATCCCCTGTCGGTGGGTAACCCTGCGGGCGAGCTTGAGCGCCCCCTCCACCACCTCAGCCCCGGAGTTGGCGAAGAAGACCGTGTCCAGCGGGTCCGGACAGATTGCCGCCACCCGCTCGGCGGCCTCGGTGAGACGGACGTGCTCGGTCACCACCGAGGTGTGCCAGTAGCTGTCCACCTGACGGTGCACTGCCCGCACCACGTCGGGATGACGATGCCCCAGCGAGGTGACGGCGATGCCGCACCCAAAGTCGAGGAACCGCCGCCCGTCGACGTCGATCAGGAACGATCCCTCCGCGTCCTGGACCACAAGGTCGGTGTAGCGGGAGTAGGCCCCAGCCACCGCCTTGTGGTCGCGCTCACGCCAGGCGGCGGAGAGCTGCGCTTGTGAGCCGGTCTGGCCCGCGGAACTAGATGTCGTGGTTGCCACTTTGAAAACCTCCTCGGCCCAAGGCCGATAAACGCCAACGCTGCCGGGGTGGGAGCAATTTCAGCCCACCCCAAGGGCCGCTAGGGCCGAGCGTCTGGCCCGGGAGGCGGCAGGCCGTTGGCATCCCACCAGCGACCGAGTTTGGCTGTCTCCATGAGACTGAACGGTACATCTTTTCCATAGGGCCCGGCTGGCGTCGGCCCTCGGTTGCCCGCAAGCCGGGGGTAGGCCACCCGAGGGCGGCTCCGTGGGTGATATCCGACCGGCCGGCCCGCTGTCCATGGCGGCCATCTCAACTGGCCTTCACCAGGCCCGGTTGGGGCGACCTGATCCGACCATCCGGTGGATGCCACTCAGGCGGGAGCGGCGATCGCCAGCACCGCAGCCGCCAGCACCACGAAGACCGTGAAGGAGCGACCTCGGCCAGCGCCATGCCGAGCGGCGACCCCGGTCAAGCCGTACCAACCCATCAGCATGGCCACCGGCAACAGCGGCCCCGGGACCTGGAGGCGGGACACCAGGACGGCAGCTCCCGCCATCAACAGCGCGACCACGACCGCCCCCTCCCAGGCCTTCGCAAGGGAGTGCCCTTCCAGGCGGATCAGGCTCAACGAAGGAACCAGGGCTCCAACGCCGACCCCAAGGGCCATCAGCGGAGCCGGGGTGCCAGCGCCCATCGCGACCACGAAGAAGGCAACCGGCACGGTGATGACCAGCGCCGCGAGCACCGTCGGCCCCCAGGCCGGGATCCGCACCCGGGCGTCGTCGGCGTCGAGCCAAGGAAATAGGGCCAGCACCAGGGCCAACCAGAGCGGCGTGAGCACCGTCCACGGCAGGCCGGGATCGCTGGCAAGCGCCAGCGAGGCCGATGCGAGTGCGGCCAGCGGCAGGATAGCCGGCGCCATCCCGCTCAGCCAGCCCCGCCCCACCCGGACCGGCCCACTAGGCAGCACCGAGCGCAGCGCCAGCAGATAGCAGGCGATCGCTCCCAGGTCGAGGGCCGCAGCCGCCGGCACGGCCATGATCCCCACCCCAGCCAGCCCCACCACCGCGGCTGCCAGCAGGGCGAAGGGAACCAACCGAGATGGCCAGGGTTGAGCGCTGGCCTCGGCCAGCAAGGTGCTGTCGACCAGCCCGACCTCGGCCTGCTGGCGCATGGCGGCAGCTCCCGCCCGACGCTGGCTCAAGCAGCAAACACCCCGGAGTTGTCCACCGCCACCTGTGGATACTGGGGATTGCAGGTTGCATCCGCCCCGCTCATCCCGCTCCTAACGATCGCTGGTCCCCGCCCGCCCATAGCGGTCCTGCAACCGGACAACGTCGTCCAACTCTGGCGTGGATACCTCACACAGCTCCACCGGACCACTGGTGGCGGTCATGCGATGCTTCAGCCGGGGCAGGATCCGCTGACTCTCCCCTGGTTCAAGGCGCTGGACGGCGAGGCCGCCGTGGCCGTCGTCAAGCTCGAGCTCCAACTCCCCGGAGAGCACGAACACGGTCTCGTCCTTGCGCTCGTGGTACTGCAGGCTGAGCTGCTCGCCCGGGTCGATGTGGATGATCTTGCCCGCGTACCTGTCGTTGACGGCAAACCAGACCTCAAATCCCCACGGCTTCTCCACCCGCTCCACGGCAGCGCGGCCGGCCATGGCCTCAGCCATATGCCTTGGCGTCGCCGATCACGCCCAGCTCAGCCTCGAAGTCGTCGAGCAGCCGCTGGACCCGTCCGGGGTCGGTGGACTCGCAGTAGACCCGCATCAGGGGTTCGGTGCCGGACATCCGCACCAGCACCCACGAGTCCTCACCCAGCCAGTACTTGTAGCCGTCGTCGGATCGAGTCTTGGTGATGACCTCGGGACCCACCTGGGCCAAGGGCGAGGTCTTGATCCGATGGATCAGCCGCTCCCTGACCCGAGGGTATTCCTCGCGCTGAAAGCGGTGGTCGCGGCGAGCATAGGCATGAGGGCCCACCAGATCAGCCACCTCCCGGCGGATCTCCGCCAGCGGCTTGCCGGTCATGGCGATCATCTCAGCGAACATCAGCCCGCTGAGGATCCCGTCCCGCTCGGGGATGTGGCCTCGGAAGCCGAATCCACCCGACTCCTCCGCACCCATGATCGCGTCCAGTTCCCGCATCCTTGGCCCCAGGTATTTGAAGCCCACCGGGAGCTCCTCGACCGCGCAGCCGTAGCGCTGGCCGAGTAGGTCAAGCCGCCTGGTCATGGTTAGGGAGCGCACCACCGGGCCACGCCAGCCGCGGTTCTGACACAGGTGCCAGAGCAGCAGGGTCGCTACCTCCAGCTGATCCACAAAAGCGCCGGTCCCGTCGAAGATGCCGACCCGGTCAGCGTCGCCGTCGTTGGCCACTCCGAGATCGAAGCCACCGCCCCTGAGCTTCCCAACGGCTTCCGCCAAGTTGGCTTCGATCGGTTCCGGGTGCATGCCTCCGAACCCGGGGTTGCGGTCGGCGTGAAGCTGCTCCACCTGGGTGGCCCCGCCGGCCACCATGTCCTGGACGTAGCCCGCGCCAGAGCCGTACATGGCGTCGTGGAGAATCCGCAGGCCGGCTGCACGGATGGCGCCCAGGTCCACGAGGCGGCCGAGCTGGGCGCGGTAGGCCGGTCGTGGATCCACCAGCTCGACCAGGCCCTGGGCGAGCGCCTCCTCGAAGGGCATCTCCCGCACCAGGTCGTCGGCCAACACCCGCTGGATCTGGTCCTCCAACTCCGAGATGATGTCGGGGGAGGCGGACCCCCCGTACTCGGGCTTGTACTTGAGGCCGTTGAACTCTGGGGGGTTGTGGCTGGCGGTGACCACCACCCCTCCCAGCGAGCCGCTGTCCACCACCATCCAGGCGGCGGCCTGGGTCGGGCAGGGGCGATCCAGGAGTAGAACTGGGCGGGCGTTGGCGGCCAGCACACGGGCCACCTCCTCAGCGAACAGCTCGGCCGAGAACCTGGTGTCATGCCCGACCACTACCCGGCCCTCCTTGGGCCTGGCGCTCAGGTACTGAGCCACCGCCTGGCTCACCACCCGCACGTTGGCGTAGGTGAAGTCATCGGCCACGACCCCGCGCCACCCATCGGTACCGAAGCTGATCGCAGGTGCCGCCACAGCCCACCTCCTTCGCCGAGTTTTAACCTGGCAATTGTACGGTCGCTGTGCCTCGGTAGCCGCCCTCGGCCCGGCTCCTTCGGTACCTTAGAGAAGGTCGGTGCGGCCCGCCTCCCGGAGCTGCTCGACGACCCGGCCCACCTCCTGGACCCGACTAAGCGGACAAACCAGAAGCGCGTCTTCGGTGTCCACCACCGCCAGGCCAGATCCCCCCAAGACGACCACCAGGCGGCCGGCGGCGGAGTCGACGAAGCAGCCCTCACTTCCCAGCAGCATGGCCGGACCCTGAGCGACGTTGCCGAAGGCGTCCGCCCGGCCGGCGTCGATGGCGACCCGCTGCAGGTCGCCAAACGAGCCCAGATCCGACCAGGGCAGATCCGTGGGCAAAACCGCCAGGCGCCCGCTCCGCTCCAGGACCAATCGCTCCACCACGCCGGCGGCGACCTCCCGCCAGGCGGCGGCGAACTGGGGGAAGGTGCTCGGCCCGGTGGCCACCGCGGCCCGGACCGCGGCCAGGGTGGTCGGTGCCAGTCGTTCCATCTCCGCCAGCAACAGGGTGGCTGGCCAGGCAAAGAGGCCCGTGTTCCACAGGTAGCTGCCGGCGTCCAGCATGGCGGCCGCGCGCTCGTGATCGGGCTTCTCCACGAAACCGAGGGCTCGCCACATCGGAAGGATCCCCGCTGGCAGCCCCGTCGCAGGCGCCAGCTCACCACCCATCTCCACGTAGCCGAAGCCGGAGGCGGGCCAGCTCGGCCGCAGGCCGACCGTCACCAGCAGCTGCCCCTCCCTCGCCCACCAGGCAGCCGAGCGCAAGACCCGGGTGACCGCCTCCTGATCAGGTATGTAGTGGTCGGCATGGAGCGAGACCATGACCGCGTCTGGGTTCAGACGGAGCGCCTCGAGGGCCGCCCAGGCCAAAGCCGGCCCGGTTCCCCGAGGCTCGGGCTCGAGCAGCAGGTGGTCCGGGGCCAACTCGGGAAGCTCACGCACCACCGACTCGGCCTGGGTGGCTGCGGAAACCACCAGCACCTCGCCGCCGAGCAACCTGGCCCGCTCGAAGGCGTGCCGGAGCAGCGTCCTGCCGTCCTCGGCCAGTGGTAACAGGTGCTTGGGCACGTGGCGGCGCGAGCGCGGCCAGAGTCTGGTCCCGGCACCGCCTGCCAGGACCACGCAGACCAGCCCTGCCGGGGCTGGCAGCTCCCCGCCACTCTCAGGCTGTCTCAGCTCTTCCCCCCCTCGCTCGCCGCCTTCAGCAATGGTTCGACCCCGACCTGGGCGGCCAGCTCCGCCCGGTAGGGGGTGCGCTCCCAGGGTAGGTCCAGGTCACTGCGCCCGAAGTGGCCGTAGGCGGCCACCTGGCGGTATATGGGTCGGCGCAGGTCGAGCTCCTTGATGATCCCCGAGGGAGAGAGGTCGAAGTACTCGTCGATCAGGGACTCGATGTCGGCCCGGGGCACCACCTCGGTGCCGAAGGTGTCGACCCCGACCCAGACCGGCTTGGTGACGCCGATCGCATACGCGAGTTGGACCTCCAGGCGGCGAGCCAGCCCAGCCGCCACCAGATTCTTGGCGACAAAGCGGGCCCCGTAGGCAGCAGAGCGGTCAACCTTGGTCGGGTCCTTGCCGGAGAAGGCCCCGCCACCATGGCGGCCGGCGCCCCCATAGGTGTCGACGATGATCTTGCGGCCGGTCAGACCGGCGTCTCCCTGGGGGCCGCCGATCACGAAGCGGCCAGTTGGGTTGACCAGAATGCGAGTCTGGTCGTCGACCATTCCCGGGGGTAGGGCCGGGCCAATCACATGCTCGACCACCCCCGCCTCCACCTCCGCTGGAGAGGCGTCCTCCGAGTGCTGGGCGCTGATCAGCACGGTGTCGATCCGCCGCGGCGCGCCCTCGGCGTCGTACTCGACAGTGACCTGGGACTTGCCATCCGGCCGGGCCCACTTGAGCAGCCCGGTCTTGCGCGCCAGGGCAAGCTGCCGGGCCAGCTGGTGAGCGTACTGGATCGCCGCCGGCATCAGCTCAGGTGTCTCATCGCAGGCATAGCCGAACATCATCCCCTGGTCTCCGGCGCCCCCCAGGTCCACCCCCCGGGCGATGTCGGGGGACTGCTCATCGATGCAGACCATGACCCCGCAGGTCTCCCAGTCGAACCCGTACTTGGCGCGCACGTACCCGATCTGGCGGATGGTCTCGCGGACCACCTTGGGCATGTCGACGTAGCAGTCGGTGGAGATCTCGCCCAGGAGGATCGCGGCTCCGGTGGTGAGGGCGGTCTCACAGGCGACCCGCGCCAGCGGGTCCTTGGTCAAAATCGCATCCAGGACCGCGTCCGAGATCTGATCCGCCATCTTGTCGGGGTGCCCCTCGGTGACCGACTCCGAGGTGAACAGCTGCCGGGGCCGGCGGTGGGTCATGACCGAGTACCTCCAACTCTCACCGGAAGCCACCCGCTTGCAGCCACGGGCCTTCTCCTGTCCGAGAGCCGTTCCCATGATAGGCAGCGTCCGCACTAGCGACCCGGGCCACCGGCCCCGGGCCCGGCCTACTCCCGGACGTACTCGTCGGCGACGCTGAGGGCCTGATCCAACCTGGTGATGCCGTCGCTCAACTCGTCGGCGGTTATCACCAAAGGCGGGGCCACGTGGATGCGATTGAAGTGAGTGAAGGGCCAGAGCCCAAGCTCTTTGCAGGCACCCGCCAGCCGGGACATGGGCTCGTTGGCCGCCCCCGAGGCGTTGAAGGGGACCAACATCTCCCGGGACTCGCGGTTCCGCACCAGCTCCACCGCCCACATCAGCCCGCGCCCGCGGACCTCTCCGACGCAGCGGTGGGAGGCGGCCAGCGCCCGCAGGCGGGGCCCGGCCACATCCTGCCCCAGCTGTCTGACGTGGTCCAGGATCCCCTCCGCCTCGAAGGCCCGGATGCTGGCCACGCCCACCGCGCAGGCCAGCGGGTGGCCGGAGTACGTGAGGCCCCCCGGGTAGGCCCGCTCCGCGAAGGTCTGGGCGATCCGACGAGAGATCACCACCCCCCCCAGGGGCACATAGCCAGAGTTGACCCCCTTGGCGAACGTGATCAGGTCGGGGACGACATCCCAGGCCTGCACCGCGAACCACTCCCCCACTCGGCCAAACCCCACCATGACCTCATCGCAGATCATCACAATCCCGTACTCGTCACAGAGGGCCCTCACCCCAGCCAGATAGCCGGGCGGCGGCACCAGGACGCCGTTGGTCCCGACCACGGTTTCCAGCAATACGGCGGCCACCGTAGCCGGCCCTTCGAACTCGATCACCTGGCGGAGGTGCGCCAGCGCTCGGTCCGCCTCCTCCTCCTCAGTGGTGGCGGCGAACGCAGATCTATAGAGGTAGGGTCCGACAAAGTGGACCACCCCCGGCATTCCAGGCTCAGCTCCCCAACGCCGCGGCTCGCCGGTCATGGTGATCGAAGCGCCGGTGGCACCGTGGTACGAGCGGTAGGCGCTGAGCACCTTGAAACGGCCGGTGTGAAGGCGCGCCAGCCGGAGCGCGTGCTCATTGGCCTCGGTGCCCCCGTTGGTGAAGAACACCATGTCCAGGTCGCCCGGCGCGCGCTCCGCGATCAGGCGGGCCAGCTCGCCCCGGACATCGTTGGCAAAGGCCGGCGCCACCGTGCAGAGCCGCTCCGCCTGGGCATGGATCGCCGCCACCAGCGCCGGATGCTGGTGGCCCAGGTTGGTGAAGACCAGCTGGGAGCTGAAGTCCAGGTAGCGACGGCCGTCAGCGTCCCAGAACCAGCTGCCCTGGCCGCCCGCGACCACGACCGGGTCGGGCCGGTTCTGCGCCGACCAGGAGTGGAAGACGTGCTGGTGGTCGTCGCTCAGCACGGCCTCCCGATTCACCGCCGCGACCGCAACCTGCGCGCTCATCGGGTTTGCGGGAATCCCAGGTCGAGCTGGCTGGTGCTGGGCTCCGGCCAGCGGCTGGTCACGACCTTGGTGCGGGTGTAGAAGTTGATCCCGGCCGGACCGTACATGTTGGCGTCGCCGAACATGGACGCCTTCCAGCCCCCGAACGAGTAGTACCCCACCGGCACCGGGATCGGAACGTTGACTCCCACCATGCCCACCTCCACCTCGCGCTGATAGCGACGGGCCAAGCCCCCATCCCGGGTGAAGATGGCGGTGCCGTTGCCGTACTGATTGTGATTCACCAGCGCCAGCGCCTCCTCAAACGTGGCCACCCGCACCACTCCCAGAACCGGCCCGAAGATCTCCTCCTGGTACACCCGCATCTCGGGTCGGACGTGGTCCAGCAGGGACACTCCCAGGAAGAATCCGGCTGTGTCGAAGCGATGCTCCCGGCCGTCGACGACCACCGTGGCCCCCTCGGCCCGGCCGCTGTCAATGTAGCTGGCGACCCGGTCTCGGTGCTCGCGGGTGACCAAGGGGCCCATCTCGGAAGCGGGGTCGCTGCCGGGGCCGATCCGCAGCCTTCCGATCCGCGCTCGAATCCCCTCCACCAGGGGGTCGGCGGCCTCGCCGACCGCCACCACCAAGGCGATGGCCATGCACCTCTCCCCGGCCGAGCCGTAGGCCGCGGACACGGCCGCGTCGGCGGCCAGATCGAGGTCGGCGTCGGGCAGCACCACCATGTGGTTCTTGGCTCCCCCGAGCGCCTGCACCCGCTTGCCGTGAAGGGCCGCCTGCTGGTAGATGTGACGGGCCACCGGGGTCGAGCCCACGAAGCTGATGGCATCGATGCTGGGGTGCTCAAGGATCCGGTCCACCGCCACCCGGTCGCCGTGGATGACGTTGAGCACCCCCTGGGGCAGTCCGGCCTTCATGAATAGGTCCGCTACCCGGACCGCGACCGAGGGATCCTTCTCGCTGGGCTTGAGCACGAAGGCGTTGCCGCAGGCGACCGCAGTGGCGATCATCCAGAGCGGCACCATGATCGGAAAGTTGAATGGCGTGATGCCAGCCACCACCCCCAACGGCTGGCGCAACTCGTGAACGTCCACACTCGAGGAGGCGTCCAGGGTGTGGCCGCCCTTGAGCAGCTGGCCCAGGCCACAGGCGAACTCCACATTCTCGATCCCGCGCGCCACCTCGCCAAGGGCATCGGAGAAAACCTTGCCATGCTCCCGACTGACCAGCTCGGCCAGCTCCTCGCGGTGGGTGTGGAGCAGATGGCGGAACGAGAAGAGAACCTCGGTGCGACGGGAGATGCTGGCGCCCCCCCAGGCGGGCTGCGCCGCCCGCGCCGAGGCCACGGCCAGATCCACCTCGTCAGCACTGGCAAGGGGGACGCGCGCCACCACCTCGCCGGTGGCGGGGTTGTACACCGGCGAGGTCCGGTCGGACCGGCCCGGTGTGGACCGTCCCGAGATGAAATGATCTAGCGGGATCGCGCCCGCCAACGGCTCCGACACCTCGAGCAGGGATTGGCTCCCTGGCTGCTCATCGAGTGCCTGCTTGGTGTCCACCCGAATCCTCCATCCGACCGCTCCCGATCGGCAGCGCTGCTCCGATTGCAGCTTGGCAAGGGCCATGCCAGGCGCCCCGCCAGGGCCAATCTTAGACCTCGGCAAGGGTGGGGTTTGGCCAAGGGCCAAGAGCGAGGGGCCAATGCTTGCCTGCTAGTCTGCGCGCAGATCGGGCGCCCGATCTGCGCCTGCCCAGGCACCGGCTGGGTGGGCCCAGACGACATTCTTTGGAGACCCAGGACTGATCACCTCAAACGAGAGGGCAATCGCGGTGGTCGTCGACTGCGACGCCGGGGTGGACGACGCCCTGGCCCTCCTCTACCTGGCTGGGGATCCCACTGTCGAGCTGGTCGCCGTTGGCACCGTGGACGGCAACGTGCCAGTCGGGGTGGGCGCTCAGAACTGCCTGCGGGCGCTGGATGCGGCCGGGTGTGACGCCGTGCCAGTCGCGGTCGGGTGCGATCGACCCCTGCTCGAACCCTCGCACTACGCAGATTTCCACGGCCGCGACGGGCTGGGCGAGAGCGACCTACCGCCGTCGACGCGACCGCTCTCCCCAGAGTCGGCGGTCGACCAGTTGATCCGGCTCGCGCGCAGCCGGCCCGGGGAACTGACCCTGCTCGCCATCGGCCCCTTGACCAATTTGGCGGTGGCGCTGATGCTGGAGCCGGAGCTGCCGGTCCTGCTCCGTGAGATTGTGGTCATGGGCGGAGCGGTGGCCTGCCCGGGAAACCACAGCCCCTGGGCGGAGTTCAACGTCGCCCACGACCCCGAGGCGGCCGAGATGGTCCTGAGAGCGGCCTGGAACGAGCTCACCCTGGTCGGCCTGGACGCCACCAGCCAGGCCATCCTGAGACCTCCGGCGGTGGAGCGGATCGCCGCCTGTAGGTCTGGTCCGGCCCGGTTCGCCATTCGCGTCCTGCGGCAGCAGATGGAGCGAAGAGGAGAGTTCGAGCTCTGCGACCCACTCGCAGCCGCGATCTGTGCCGACCGCAGCCTGGCCACCCGCCTGAGTACACCAGTCCAAGTGGAGCTCCGCGGGGAGCACACCCGGGCGGCCACCATTACCGACCTGCGCTCCTACAAGACCGGGCCCGCCAGCCCTCGGCCCGCGGTGTCGGTGGCGATGCGGATCGACTTCGATCGATTCCTCGCCAACTTCCTGACCCGCCTCGGAGTGAGCTCGTGACCGCTCGCCGCGCCCACCAGGCGCCTCGGCGTCCCCATGGTCCACCCGGTCCGGACCCCGGAGCTCGCTTGAGGCAAGCCATGCCTGAGGTGGTCGTGGTCGGCTCCCTCAACATGGACCTGGCCACCGCCGCGCCGCGCTTGCCCCGAGCCGGCGAGACCCTGCTCGGCACCCAGTTCAGCATGACCCCGGGCGGGAAGGGCAACAATCAGGCGCTCGCCTGCGTCCGCCAGGGCGCCGCCACGGCCATGGTCGGGAGGGTGGGCGACGACCCCTTCGCCACTCAGATACTCGGCCTGCTCCAAGCCCACGGGGTCGACACCGGCCAGGTCAGCCGCAACCACCAGATGGGCACCGGCATAGCTCAGATCGTGGTTGGGGGCGCCGGCGAGAACAGCATCGTGGTGGTGCCCTTGGCCAACTCCACCCTAGACCCAGCTGCCATCGGGAACGCCCGCGAACTTCTGTCAGGGGCCCGGGTCCTGCTCACTCAACTGGAGATCCCTCTGCCGGCGGTGACGGCGGCACTGGCCATGGGTCGAGCTCTGGGACTCACGACGATGCTCAACCCCGCCCCCGCCCGCGAGTTGGACCAAGAGCTGCTCAGTCTAGTCGACATCTGCGTACCCAACCAGGTCGAGGCCGCCACCCTGACCGGAGAGGACACGGGCACGGTCGCAGGGGCGGTGCGGGCGGCTCGCAACCTCTGCGACCGCGGCTGCGGGGCAGCGGTCGTGACCCTGGGGGAGCGCGGCTGTGTCTGGGCGGACCGTGATGGCGACTTCGAGATGGCGGCCATCCCCGTGGCAGCCGTGGACACAGTCGCCGCCGGAGATGCCTTCTGCGGCGCCCTGGCCGCCGCTCTCAGTGCGGGCAGATCCCTGCGCCTGGCGCTGGAGCGGGCGACCGCCGCGGGCGCGCTGGCCACCACGGTCCGGGGCGCGACCAGCTCACTGCCCACTCGCGAGGCTGTGGACCGGATGCTGGAGCAATGCGGCAGCGTCCAGATCCAGGCACACGGACGAGCCTGACGCTACCTCGGCGGTCGGCCAGGCCAGATCCCCGGCCCTACCGGAACTCTGCGGCATCTTCGCCGGCCGCCAACTCCAGGAGTCGCTCTGTATCGGCTGCCGGCACTTCCACGGTGGCCCACCCTTCGTGGGCGGCACCACCTGCCCGGCTGCTCATGAGTGGTTCGCCGTCGAGCCACGCCCGGACCATCCGATTCGATATCCAGATGTTGAAGGTCATGGGATCAGGGGATGCCGGGACCTGAAAACTTAGCGACTCAGGGGAGTTCATCTCGAGACCCCGGAAGCGGACGCGGGCTGGGGTCTCCACGACAGCCCTGGAGCCAATGGCGAGCCGGACGCCGGCTTCGGCGATCTCGACCTCGAGCGAGCCCTGGGAAGTCCACATGCAGGCCCGGCCAGCCTTCTCGCGTCCGAAGGTGATGCCATCCCAGGCATCCAAGCCAACCACATCCACCTCGGCCAGCATGGGGAGGAGCGCCCCCCAGGTGTAAAACGCCTCCGCATCCACCGAGCTGCCACCTTCGCCAGTCCGCTGGTCGTAATTCTCGTAGCTGAAGCGCTCGCTCCAGCCCCGCTCAAACATCGCCGCGCCCGCCTCGGCGAGCGCGGTCGCGACGGCGTCGAAGCGGTTGCGCCGCAGGCCCTGATAGACGACGTAGTTGAAATAGGGCCATACCCGCCCGCGCCAGTACACGTTGTCAGCCGCCGCAGGGTCGGAGTGAGGCGTCCCCGCCACCGGGAATGGCCCCCAGAACGCTTCTGGATTCAGCAAGTGCTCCCGAACCATGGTCTCCGCCTGGGCGGGAGTGGCGATGCCGGCCAAAAGGGGAAAGAAGCTGGCTGGCGAGAGACTTCTGGCAAAGCGTCCATCCCAGAGCCGGTTGGCAAAAACACCCCGGCTAGAGTCCCACAGCTGCTCGCGGACCAGCTCGCCCAGGCCAGCCACTCGACCCTTGAGCCAGGCTGCCTCGGGCACCCGCCCCAACACCTCGGCCATTCTCCCCAGCAGCTCCATCTCATGGACCAGCAAGCTGTTGAGGCCCACATCCTCCATGTCCAGGGTGTGGGTGGAGGTATCGAAGCTGGCCTCATCGTGCACCGGCGAGTTGTCGTTCGCGGACTCATCCATGGCGGCCAGCTTGGTATGGACGAAGTGTCCATCTCCCACCGGCGAGGAGCCGTACTCCAGCAAGCCGTTGCCGTTGCCGTCGCGGTGGTCGAACCACCAGTGCGCGGCCCTAAACAGGAGCGGGAACGCTTGGTCCAAGATGGCCCGGTCGGCCGTCCGCAGGAAGAGGTTCCACACCACATGCGCTCCCAGCGGAGGATGGGACCGATCAACCCATTCGCTGTGGGCACTCATCAAGCCAGCCAGGTTGCCGGCCGGAGTCGCTCCCGCCAAAGCGGCATCCACGTTGGCTCGGGCGATGACCGTGTCGCCAGCGTGCGCAGCTAACAGGGCGCTCAGGAACGTGTCCAGTTGCCACACGATCCAGCCCCCGAAGCGCTGGTCCACCCAGTTGCGAGTGACGACTGTATACGGACGCCAGTTGACCTGGTCCCAGACGGTGTTCCAGCCCACAATGTCGGTGACCGCTGGCGTCCGACCCGCGGCGGCTGACCCGTCGACGGGTGGTTCCGTCCCTACCGTGCTGCGGAGGGCCACCAGCCGCGACCGGGCTTCGACGGTGCTGCTTCCCATCCCCACCACGAAGTCCACCTCCGGCTCGGTTGCGTTGAACCGGTAAACCGCCCAGTTTCCTCGTTGCCGCTGCGGCGGCCGATAGTAATACCCGGCGTCCTCCAGGTCGCGAGACGCCTGTTGCCAGTCGTCGTATAGGGATGCCCCCACCGGCCGTACCAACGTCTGGAACTCGGCGTGGACGCCAGCCCGCCGCGCGCTGGCAATAGGAGCTTCGGTATACCGCACCGCCTCTTCGAGGGGGCTGAGGGTGACCGCGTCAGAGTCGTCACCCAGGAATCCGACCGCCAGCAGGTACCAGAAACGCAGCCCCCACTCCGCCGTGCGGCGCACCTGGACGCGGCCGTGCATCCCGGACGCCCCGTGACCCCAGAAGCGCAGGAGCAAGTCACTGCCGTCGTGGCTCAGGCCGATTTCGACTTGAGAGCCGTCCAGCGAGTGCTGACCGAAGCGGGTGCCGCTGCCAACCGGGAAAGTGGATCCCGCCCCGGTGGCAGTGCTGAATGCCATCAACTTGATCGCCAGACCGCTCGGTCGGTGCACGTAGCAGGCCGGATAGCGCGCCTCCCAAGTGTTCCACGCCCGCTGCTCGCCCCACTCCCAGACAGGCTCCGTCACGGCTGGGACGGACCTGCCAGCCGCCGCAGCTCCTCTGCAACAGTGGTGACCGAGATCTGGGGCCGGAAGCCCTGCAGCACGGCCAAGGCACGGCGGTGAGCCTCAGCAGTGGCCCCCGCCGCGGCGTCCGAGACGACCCGCACGTGCACCCCGTCGTCGCTCGCGGCCAGCGCGGTGGCTAACACGCAGCAGTCGGTGGCAACCCCGCAGAGCACCAGCTCCCCGCCCTCCCCAACTAGACTCTGGAGCTCTGGACCCCACTTGGAAAAGGTCGGCAGGTCGATCGTTGAGCGCGCCAATTCCGCCCATGGATGGGCCAGCTCGAACAACCGAGCTGCCCCCGGCAGCCTCACCTCCGCCCACGTTTGGTAGTAGGTCTCCCAACTGCCACGAGGGTCCGCGGGAAGTACGAAACGGGTGAAGGCAACCCGATCGCCGAAGGCCTCTACCAGCCCCGCCACCGGCCGCTCCAACTGCTCAAAACCAGGCGTCGCCCAAGGGGCGCCCGAGGCAAAGACCAACTGCATGTCTACGACCACCAGCAAGGGGCCGCGCGCCTTGCGGTCCGAGGCGGGGACTTCCCCTGGCCCGGACCTACCCGGAGCCAAGCTTCGACTCAGGGGCTGATCGGCGGGGGCGACGGGAGGGCCTTGCGAACGGGCTTATGCCCAGATACAGGACCCCGCCGATCACAAAGGCAACCAGCAGGCCAATGCTGCTATTGCTGAGCGACGAGGCCAGGGTCTTGGGCAGGGCCTTGAGCAGGTAGCCCACCCAGGAGAACGCCGGCGAGGTGGAGGTCACCAAGCCCAGCCCCACCACCACCGCCACCAAGAATGAGACCAATCCCGCGGAGTTGAACGCCCCGTATCGTCCCGCCACCCGGTAGAGGTCAACCTCGTCGTAGCCGTCCTTGATTCGGTAGAGCCACATGTCGGTGAGGAAGATGGCGGCCCAGGCTGCTAGGAGCACGCCCAGAGTGACCAAGAAGCCCTCGAAGGGTGCGAAGAAAGAACGGGCGATGAACAGCACGTAGATGTTGCCGATGATCATCAGGCAGGCGTCGATGGCAACCGACTTGTAACGAGCCAAGGGAACCCCGAGGGTGAGCAGGTTCAGGCCTCCGGAATATAGGTCCAGCAGTACCGCAGCGATCAGGCCGCCCACCGCGGTTAGGAGGTAGGGCACCAAAAACCAGGTTGGAAGAGCCGCGCCCAAGGCTCCAACCGGGTTGGAGGTAGTGGCCAAGGTGGAGTCGTTTGCGGCCAGCAGGACGCCGAATACTATGAGCACCACTGGCCCCAGACTGGCCCCAAAAGTCGTCCACCCCACCACCGCTGCTGAACTCGACGACCGGGGCAGGTATCGGCTGTAGTCAGCGGCCGCGTTGACCCAGCCGATCCCAAAGCCAGCCATGACGATGGAGATGCCGCCAACCACCCCCGCCAGCAGCGGCCCGGAGGGAAGCGCGCCCACCTTCTGCCAGTCAATCTTGCCGATCTCAAGGATGAAGAACATCACCGTCATGGCGCCGAAGGCCCAGGTGAACCACTGCTGAATCCGGACGATGGTGGCGTGCCCCAGGAGGGCGATGGCCACCGTGACGGCGGCCACCACCACAAAGGAGACTGCCAGAACCAGTGGGCCGGGAGGCAAACCCAAACGCGCGAGGACCGTCTCGGCAGCCAAAGCCCCCAGCGCGGTGAGGATGATTTCCCATCCCACCAGGGAGACATAGCTGACGGCGGTGGTCAGAGCGTTACCACGAACCCCAAACGCGGCGCGCGACAGGATCAGGGTTGGAGCGCTGCCAAGCTTCCCCGCGAGGCTGATGAAACCCACCAGCAGGAAGGAAACCACCGTCCCGACGAGGCCAGCCAGGACCGCTTGGCCCAGACTCAGGTGATAGAAAGTGACCAGGAAGGCGCCGTAGGTTATCCCCAAGACCCCGATGTTGCTGGCAAACCAAATCCAGAACATGTCGAACGGTCGCCCGTGCCGTTCCGCCTGCGGAATGGGGTTGACCCCATTGGTCTCGATACTCCAGAGCCGGTCACTTTGAGGCTGACTGGAGGGTACTTCCTCTACGACCGCCATGTAGGGTCCTCCAATCGCAACAGCGAGCCTCTCTCGAATACCCTACAGGTCGCAGCCGAAGCGCAACTCTGGGCACACTGGCCGCCCCCCAAGGCAGACTCCGAGGCTACAGGCCGCGGTGCCGTAGTGTCAAGCTAGGCGGACCGAGCCCGCCAGGCACCGGGGGGGAACTCAGCCTCCACCATGGATGAGCCCCGCCCATGACGCTACCCGAGGCCCTCGTGGGCGGTGTGTGATGGCGCGGCAACCCCGAGCAGCGCCATCAGGACCATCCCAATCACAATCGGCCCCGCAACTATGCCTAGGTGGGTGGCCTTCTCCAGGACCGCAAAGCCCAGCGCCACCACCACCACGGCTCCGGCAACCGCCAGCCAGCGCGGCAGGGGGATGGCTGCCAAGAGCTTTCCCAGCGCCGCGAGTTGCAGGGCGACGGCCCCCACGATGGCCCCGACCACCAGCCCGAGGGCAAGCCCGACGATCACGTCCAACGGCCAGTGGATCCCGGTCAGGATCCGGGCCCAGCCGACGCCCGCCATCACCAGCAGGGATGCCAGTGCCAGCCAGCGCCTCCGCAGCACCCAGAGGGCAGCCACCACGGCCCCCCCGAAGGCCAGGTGGTCGCTGGGAAAAGAATTGCCGTGGGCGGCCGCGGCGAGGAGGGGGACGTGGTAGGCGGAGAGGTAGGGGCGGGGTTCGTACCAGAGGTCGCCCACCAGGTGGTTCAGCAGCAGGGCGAGCCCTGCCGCCGCAGCGCCCGCGATCGCTGCCAGCCGGGCGCGCTCAGATGGGCGGCCGAAGAAGAGCAAGGCCACCAGAACGAACGCCAGAGCGAAGATGCCCCATTCGGCCAGGGCGGCTGCCGCGGAGTTCCAGAGGCCACCGTGCGGGCCCTGTCGAGCCACCACCTGGTAGCCGGAGTAGTTCCAGCGGAGGATGGCCGGGCCGAGCGGGGTGGCGGAGAGAAGTGTCTGCATGGATGCACCAACTGAACGGGTTCGGCGGCGACACCATACCGTGACCGGGGTGGGACCCGCCCGGCTGAGTTGAGGGTCCAACGTCGCCCGTTGGCTCCCGCGCGACCACCCAGGGGAGCTGCGGCAGGCGGAGGAAACGCTGCCCCAGAGGCCCGGATACTCGCCAGTGAGAGCTATCGTCGCAGGCGCCGGGACGGCGGGCTGCGCTCGGCCGGGCTGGCGGACCGAGACCACCGGCCCGCGGCCACCACGGTCAGAAGGCGTATCCGGGAGTGGCTACCAGGGCCACCTCACCGGCAACCTCGCGGCCGGCACCGGGACTCTACCAGACAATCGTGCCCGGCGGCGGCAGCGGGTGCTGTCGCCGTGTCACCCGGGATCCCAGGCTGGCGTCCCGAAGCAGCGCTAGGGCGGTGTATAGGTCCAGCCCGACCACACCGGGCACCACCCCAACCTCCACTACCGGCAGGTGCGGCAGCTTGCTCCAGCCGACCCGCCCAAGGCGGGAGAGCACCGGAACGCGACGCCCGGCTACGTACTCCATCCCCACGAACCGGGAGTTCGAGTTCCCCAAGGTGAAGTCGGGAAAGGCCACCTCCACGAAGCGGGCCGGTGGCAGCGGGAAGGTGCTCGGCAGCAGGAATCTGCCCTCCAGGCGCACCACCCAAATCCGAGTGCCCAAGGCCTCTGGACCAGTGGGTCCGTTCAGGTGCTCCCAAGCACCCACGGTGGGACCCACCCAGGAGTAGGGCAGCCCTGGATAGGGATGGCAAAGGCGACCGCGGTCTGCCAGGCCACGGCTCGCACCGCGGCGGGAACCCGACCGGAGAGAAAGACGCTAGATGGTACCCGTGAGCTCACGGAGGCGACGACTAGCGTCGCCACGGTTGCGGCTATCAGCAGCAGCGCCCCCGGCAGGTGGCGGAGTGGCCGACCGGACATACCTCAGATTTTGCGCCGACAGCTGGCGCGACGGAGTCAGAGCCGGCCTATTCGGTGCCCTGCTCCCAGGAGCTGAGGTAGTGAACCTGCTCCTCGGTGAGCTGGTCGATCGCGACCCCGAGCGCGGCCAGCTTCAGCCGCGCCACCTCGGCGTCGATCTCGGGCGGGACCTCATGGACGCCCGGAGCGAGCGTGCGCCAGTTGGCCGCCATGTGAGCCAGGGAGAGCGCCTGATTGGCGAAGGACATGTCCATCACGGCCGCCGGATGGCCCTCGGCGGCGGCCAGGTTCAAAAGCCTTCCCTCGGCGAGAAGGAAGACCCGGCGCCCATCCGCCAGGGTGTGCTCGGCCACCTCGGGGCGCACCTCACGCACCTTCTGGCTGAGACTATCGAGCGCCGCCAGGTTGATCTCAGAATTGAAGTGCCCGCTGTTGGCGATGACGCAACCGTCCTTGACCAGCTCCAGGTGGCGCCGGTCGACCACGTTGCAATCACCGGTGACGGTGATGATCACATCTGCGATCGGAGCCGCCTCGGCCAGCGGCATGACCCGATATCCCTCCATCACCGCTTCCAGAGCTCGCACCGGCTCGACCTCGGTGACCACCACCTGGGCTCCCATGCCCCTCGCCCTGGAGGCCAGGCCGCGTCCGCACCAGCCAAAACCACAGATCACCATCGTGCGCCCGGCGAGAAGCAGGTTGGTGGCTCGGATCAGACCATCGATAGTGGACTGACCGGTCCCGTATCGATTGTCGAACAGGTGCTTGGTCTGAGCGTCGTTGACCGAGATCACCGGGAATCGAAGCACGCCCGCCGCAGCCATGGCCCGAAGCCGGATCACCCCGGTGGTGGTCTCCTCAGTTCCGCCGCGGATGTCGCCCATCGCCTCCGGGCCGCGCCGGTGCAGCTCCCCGACGAGGTCGCCGCCATCGTCCATGGTGAAATGAGGCCGCGTCGCCAGGACCGCCTCCAAGTGTCGGTAGTAGGTCTGATTGTCCTCACCCCGTCGGGCGTAGACGGAGATGCCCCGCGCCACCAGCCCAGCCGCCACCGAGTCCTGGGTGGAGAGGGGATTGCTGGCGCACAGGTGGACCTCCGCGCCAGCCGCCCTGAGGGTCACCATCAAGTTGGCGGTCTCGGCAGTGACGTGCAGGCAGGCGCCAACCCGCATGCCCTCGAGCGGCTTGCTGGCCTCGAACCTCGCCCGGATCAGGCCCAACACCGGCATCTCGCTCCCAGCCCATTCGATCCGGCGACCTCCCTCCTCGGCGAGGCCGAGGTCGGTGATGTCGGAGCCGGTCAGAACAGCAGTCTCAGAATCGGTCACTAGGGCTCCTCACAACTCCAGCAGGGCCTCGACCCGGTGGCTGGCCAGCCGTTGGCGCCCACCCAGTTCCAGCAGTTCAATCAGGAATCCGAAACCGGCCAGGTCGCCGCCCAGCCTTTGGATCAGCTCCAAAGTTGCCGTGGCGGTGCCCCCGGTCGCGAGCAGGTCATCGATCACCAGCACCCTCTGGCCCGGGATGATGGCATCCCGGTGGACCTGGAGGACCGCCTCGCTGTACTCGAGCTGATAGCTGGCACTGAGGGTGTCCGACGGGAGCTTGCCCGCCTTGCGCACCGGCACCACCCCCACGCCCAACTGGTACGCGATCACCGCGCCGAATGTGAATCCACGCGACTCGATGGTGGCCACCGCCTCCACCCCCTCCCCCCGGAACCGCTCCGCCAGCCGGTCACAGGCCTCCCGGAAGGCGGGCCCGTTGCCGAGCAGAGGCGTGATGTCCCGGAAGAGGATCCCCGGCTTGGGAAAGTCTGGAATGTCCCGGATAAGTGCCCGCAGGTTCAGTCTGGAGAGTTCAGTTCCCGGGGACACCCTGCCATGTTAGGCGGTCGGCCCCGGGCTGGCCACGGTCTCGGTTAGGGCACGAGGGCCACGGGCCGCCGCCACTGCCGGCCGAGCAGCTCCGGGCCGAGCCCGCCGGCTCACGGCCGGGTGCTGGCCCCATCGAACCCACCTCGCTGGCTGCCGCAACGCCGGCTTTGGCTCGCGGCTACATTCGCGCCGTGACCGAGCCGATCGCCGGCCAACTCCGGCTGACCGCGCTCCCGCAGGCCGATCCCTTCGCCACCTGATGCCTCCTGCGCCGTGAACTCGGACCGAGAGAGACGGTGGTCGACCTCTATCAACTGGTGGCGGCCGGTCGCGGGCTGCGCGCTGAGGAGCTGACAAGATCCGAGCGCGAGCTGCTGTCCGAACGAGCCCTGCACTTTGTCTGGCCCCACTTTGAGATCGAGCTGGGGAGCTACCGGGGCCGCGAGCCAATCGTGGTCACCGCCTACGACCCCGGCTGGCCGGATCTCTTCGTCGACTGGAGGTCGCGGCTGCCCGCAGGCCTCGGTGCTTCGGCCCAGCGCCTCGACCACACATGATCCACCGCCCTGCCTGGGCTCGATGCCAAGGCGGTCATCGACATCCAGGGGAGCGGGACCACCTTCTGCTCCGGGATTTCCTGCGCGCTAGCCAGTCCGCTCGAGTCAGCTGCGCGGGGACCAAGCGGGCCGCCGCCGTAAGCTGGCGCGACGATCTATGCGCCTGTACCGAGGCAAAGACCGCCGTCATCCTGGACGCCCTCAAGGCGGCCCAGACCTGGGCCTTGAGTTGCGGGGGGAGCGTGGTAAGCCCGTCCGTCTGACCGCGCGGGGCAGGGCTCGGGGTCTCCGCCCGGGCCGTGCGCCAGCGCCCGCGTGACCTGCAGCGGCTCGCTGAGAGTCGTTGTAGGCGCCGCCGCGATCATTGGCTAGCAGCGCTACCTGGGAGCGACTCGAGCGCCCGAAAGGGGCCGGGCCACCGAGCCCCTTCTTTGGTGACCGCACCGGCCGCGGTCGGGGTCGACCGTCGGCGCCTGCGCCTCAGGGAGGTGCCCGCAGTGACGGCATCCAGTCCCCCAGCTTCGAAGCCAGGCGGACTCAGCGTCTAACGTGCGCTCCCAACAGCCGCCGCCACGGGGTGGGCTGGGCCCACCTCTCGATGGCGGGATCCGCCACCTGGCGGCCGGCCATGATCATGCGACGGTCGCGCAGGCTGCGCCGCCACGATCGGCCGGCGTCCACGAGGCCGAGCCAGGAGCTGGGGTGGCGGCCGAGCGCCAACCCGGCGCGCAGCAGGATCAGGCCAGCCGCACTCAGAAGCGGTCGGCCGCGCAGCCAACTCGATGGCGCGTTGCGGCAGTAGAGCACGATCCGATTGGCGAGCACGTGGCGCTCGATCATGGCAGTGGCATGAAGGCCAGTGCCTCCGCGGCGGTGGCTGGCGGTGGCCGCGGGTTCGTAATAGCTGCGCCAGCCCCGCCAGCGCGCCCTCCAGTCGAGATCCACATCCTCTAGGTAGGCGAAGAATCGCTCGCAGAAGATCTCCCCCGAGATGGCGACATCCAGCAGCATCGAGCGTCGGTAGAGGGCGGCGGCCGCGGAGACCCCGAAAACCTCCTCGGGGTCAAGGTACCGCCCCGCCCCTGACTCACCGTGGCCCCGGTTGGAGACCCACCCACTGCGGTGCAGAACATGCCCAGTGGAATCCAGATCGGACTCGTCGTCAGCGTCCTCCCGCCGCAACCTGCCGCCGACGCTGCCGATGTCGGACCCCGTCTCCATCCGCGCCACCAAAGCGGCCACGAATCCGGAATCGAGCACCACGTCCAGATTGCAGAGCAGGACCATCTCGGCGGTGGTGGCGGCGATCCCCTGGTTGACCGCCACAGCGAAGCCCCGGTTGCTGGGGTTGCGAATCACCAGCACCCCCTCCTGCCGCTCGAACCACTGGCAGGATCCATCCTGGGATGCGTTGTCAACTACCACCACCTCTGCCAGCGGCCGGGTCTGTGAGCAAATCGAGGCCAGGACCCGCTCACAGTCCAGCCCCCCGTTCCAGTTGACCAGCACCACCGCCACTTGGCCCTGGCCCTTCACGGGCTGACCCGAGGCCGGCGGCGCAAGCCGTTGAGCAAAAGCAGCAGGCTCAGCCGAGCGCCAATACCAAGCCCCACCAGCGGCGCCAGCGCGGCGCCCCAGCCCCGGCCGTAGTGCAGCCGGTAGAAACGCCACATGGAACGGTGGAAGTGGATCAGCATGGGGAGCGCCACCTGTTCTGAGCTCCTCCCCTTGTGATGCAGCACCAGCGCCTTGGGCTCATACCAGACCGCCATCCCCAGTTGATGGATCTGCCAGCAGAGCTCCAGATCCTCCCCGTACATGAAGTAGCCCTCGTCCAGCCCACCGATGCGATCCCAGAGCGCCCGTCGAACCAGCAGACAGGCGCCCGTCCCGCTGTCCACAGCGATGGCACGATCCGGGGGTATGTGGGTCAGGTTGTAGGCTCCCAGGCGGGCTGAACCCCGGCCCAGCCGGCTGAGCCCGATGAGCCGAAAGAAGGCGACCGAAGGGCTTGGGAAGCTGCGCCTGCAGGCGGGATCCAACCGGCCGTCGGCCCGCTCCACCCGAGGGGAGATCGCCCCTCGTCGGGGGTCCCTGGACAGGTCGTCCAGCATGGCCGCCAACGCCCCTGGGCGGAGCTCGGCGTCGGGGTTGAGCATGAGCACCAGATCGCCGCCGGTGCCGGCCGCACCCTGGTTGACCGCTCGGGCGAAGCCCAGGTTCTTGGCCATGGCCAGCAGCCGGACCTCAGGGAAGCGGTCTCGGAGCAGGATCGGCGTGCCGTCTTTGGAGGCGTTGTCGACCACGGTTATCTGGCCCGGCGCCAGGCCCTCGTGAAGGCAGGACTCAATCGCGCCGACCACCTCCCCCGCCGATTGGAAGGTGCATATGACCACCCGCACCGACTCCGGGCCGAGGGGCTCAGCCACCGGCTGCGATCGCGGCTGCGATTGCCCCACCGCGCTCCGCCGCCACGTAGTTTTCCAATTCGACCCGCCAGTCCGCCAGGGGCGTCTGCCCCAGATCCCGCCAGGCTTGGTTGGCGAGCACCGAGTAGCTTGGCCGCGGCGCCGGGGCCGCCCACTCCGCAGTCGTAACCGGGGTCAGCTCTGCCGAAATCCCGAGCTCCTCCAGCAGAGCGCTGGCGAAGCCGTACCAGCTGGTCGCCCCGGCTCCGGAGAGGTGGAAGGTTCCCTTTGCGGAGGTGCTCACCAGCCGCTCCAGGGCAACCGCGAGATCCCCGGTCCAGGTCGGACTGCCGAGTTGGTCTGCGACCACCCGGATCGGCTTGCCGACGGCAGCCGCCCGCACGATGGCGAGCGGAAAATTCGGGCCCCGGTTGCCGTACAGCCAGGCGGTCCGGACCAGCTGCAGATGGCCACCCGCCGCGGCACAGGCGATCTCCCCCGCGCGCTTGCTGGTGGCGTAGACGCCGGAGGGGCGGGGCTCATCGACCTCGGTCCAGGGCCGGCCCGGTGCTGACGGTGCCTGAGTGAAGACGAAGTCGGTGCTGATGTGGCAGAGCGGCAGCTCGCGGTCGGCGCACTCACGCGCCACCACCGCTGCCCCGTCCCGGTTGATCGCGTAAGCCAGCTCCGGCTCTCGCTCGGCCTGGTCAACTTTGGTGTAGGCGGCACAGTTGACCACTCTCTCTGAATTAGACGCTGCCAGGGCCTGCCGCACTTGCTCGGGTCGGGTGATGTCCACCTCGGCGCGGCTCGCCGCCACCACCTGGTGGCCGCATTCACGCAGCCACGGCACCAGATCTCGGCCCAGCTGGCCGGCGGCGCCCAGGACCAGAATCCTCATCGGGGACCCAGCTCAGCCAGGGACGGCGGATCCAGCCACCGGGTGGTAGTTGCGACGGTAGAACTCGGCGAACTCGCCGGACTTGATCGGCTCCCACCAGTCCCGGCGACTCCGGTACCAAGCCACCGTCAGCTCCATCCCGGCGTCAAAGTCGAGTTCGGGATGCCAACTCAGCTCCGCCGCCCGACGGCTGTCCAGCGCGTAGCGGCGGTCGTGGCCGAGGCGATCGGTCACGTACTGGATCAGGCTGGCCGGGCGATCAGTCAGCCGCAGCACCGTCTCGGCCACCTTCATGCCGTCAACAAGCTGGCCTCCCTGGCCCAGGTTGTAGGCCCGACCCGCCTCGCCTCTGGCCAGCACTGTGGCGATGCCCCGGGCGTGATCGTCCACATAGAGGTAGTCGCGCACCGCGCCCCCGTCGCCATAGACCGGTAGTGGGAGCCGGTCCAGGGCCTGGGTGGTGAACAAAGGGACAATCTTCTCGGGGTATTGGTAGGGCCCGTAGGTGTTGGAACCTCGGGTGATCACCACCGGCAGTCCGTAGGTGGCGTGGTAGGCGAGGCACTGCATCTCCGCCCCAGCCTTGCTGGCGGAGTACGGCGAGCGCGGTCGGAGGGGGTCGCCCTCGACGGAGAGCTGGGGCTCCTCGACATCGCCATATACCTCGTCAGTGGAGACCTGCAAGAAGCGCTGATGTTGATGCTTGCGGGCCGCCTCCAGCAGGGAGTAGGTGCCATAGACATCGGTCTGGATGAAGGCGTCCGGATCCAGGATGGAGCGATCGACATGGCTCTCGGCGGCGAAGTTCACGATGCAGTCCACCTCTCCCGCCAGCCGGTCGGCAAGCGCGCGGTCGCAGATGTCCCCGCGGACGAAGCGGTAGCGGGGGCGCTCGGCCACCTCGGCCAGATTGGCCAGGTTGCCCGCGTAGGTCAGCTTGTCGAGCACCGTGACCGTCGGCGGGTCCGCCTGCGCCAGGCAGAGCCGGACGAAGGCGGAACCAATGAAGCCGGCTCCTCCAGCCACCAGCAGGCGGCGGGGCAGACCAGACACCAGCTCTGCGATCGGTGCGTGCTCGGCCGGGGTCTCAGTCATCAGATGTTCTCTATGCTCCAGTCGAAGCCTATCCGCTCGTCGTTCCACGGGATTCTGCCCTCGTCTGGGCTGGCCGCATCGTAGGGCTCGCTGACGTAGTAGCAGAGCACCACATCGCGCAGCGAGAGCGCTTGGTAGCCATGCGCCACCAAGGGAGGGATGGCCACCACCTTGGGGCTGTGCTCGCCCGCGATCAGGACCTGGATCCGGCCCCGAGTGGGTGAGTCGGGGCGCAGGTCGACCAGCACGATGCGGGTGTCGCCAGCCACCATGTCCCAGTAGTCCCACTGCTTCTTGTGCCAGTGGAAGGCCTTGATCAGCTCCGGGGGATTGCCGCCCCGAGCGAAGGCCAGCGAGCGCGACATCTGGGCGAAGGGCTGGGCGTCCATGAAGGGACGGCCCTCGTCGTCCAGGTCGCCACGCTTCAGCTGCTCGGTGAAGTTGCCGCGCTGGTCGGCGTGCACCAGCAGGGTCTTCACCATCACCCCCTCGATCCGGCCCAGCTTGTCCGCCAGCGAACGAGAGGCCATCTGGGCCAGCACCTCGTCCATCGCCGCGGTCGTCGCCTGCCAAGCCATTAGGTTCTCCTCATGCCAGGCTGACCCGGGAATGGTCGCCCAGCATCAGCTTGTGGGCCCGGGGCAGGGTCTCACTCTTCTCAATAACCACATCCCGGCCGATCAGGGAGTCCTCGATCTTGCTGGCACCGCGGATGACGGTGTTCTCGAGCACGATCGAGTGCTCGATCTCACTGGCCTCGATCACCACATGATGGTAAAGGGCCGTGAACGGGCCCACAAACGAGTCCACCACCCGGGTCTGGGCACCGATGATCGCGGGCCCCCTGATGGTGCTGTGGATGATCTCCGAGCCGGCCTCCAGGATCACCTTGCCCAGCAGCCGCGAGTCCTCGCTCACGGTCCCCTCACGGCGCTCCTCAAGGATGTCCAGGACCACCCGATTGCACTCCAAAAGGTCGTCCATCTTGCCAGTGTCGATCCAGCGCCCCTGCACCAGATGGGGGGTCACCTGCCGGCCCCGGTCGATCTGCCACTGGATGGCATCGGTGATCTCCAGCTCACCCCTAGCCGAGGGGGGGATGGCCGCCACCGCCTCGAAGATGCTGGGCTGGAAGCAGTAGACACCTACCAGGACCAAGTCGGACCTGGGCTGAGCGGGCTTCTCCTCCAGCCGCACCACTCGGTTGCCGATCAACTCGGCGACGCCGAAACGCTCCGGGTGGGGCATCTGCTTGAGCAGGATCAGCACCTCGGGCTGCTCGCGACGGAACTGCTCGACCACCTGGCCGATGCCGCCGGTGATGAAGTTGTCGCCCAGGTACATCACGAACGGAGAGTCACCCAGGTAGGACTGGGAGATCTTGACAGCGTGGGCGAGGCCGAGCGGCGCCTCCTGGGCGATGTACTCGACCTTGGCGCCGAAGGCCGAGCCGTCGCCCACGGCGTGCCGGATCTCGTCGCCAGTGTCGCCCACGACGATCCCGATCTCCTCGATCCCAGCCTCCACCAGAGCCTCCAGGCCGTAGAAGAGGACCGGTTTATTGGCGATCGGTACCAGCTGCTTAGCCCCGGTGTGCGTGATGGGGCGAAGCCTGGTCCCCTTGCCTCCGCTCAACACCAGCCCCTTCACGGCGCCCAAGGCTAACAGTTCGCTCCCCAGGAGGCCGCGCTGCAGCGGCGCGGCGGGCCGCCCCACGACCGCCACCCGGTCTGCCATGAGACGCGGCTGGCGGCTCCTGCCGGCTGGCCACCGGGCGACCGACGATGGCTCAGGGCAGCGCGGCTGGCCCCGGCGATCAGGTCAGTAAGCGTGGCGGTGGAAGAGGACGCGCCAGGGGGTCAGCAGGAGGATCCGGAGGTCGAAGCCCACCGACCAGTTCTCCACGTAGTAGAGGTCATAGAACACCCTCTCCTCGATCGACGAGCCTTGGCGGAGATCGTTGACCTGGGCCCAGCCGGTGCAGCCGGGAAGCACCTCGAGCCGCTCCCGGTAGCGAGGCACGGACTCCTCGAACTGGCGGGCGAAGAACGATCGCTCCGGCCGGGGCCCCACCAGGCTCATCTCGCCGCGAAGGACGTTCCAGAGCTGGGGCAGCTCGTCCAGGCTGAAGCGGCGCACGAAGCGCCCTACCGTGGTGCGCCGGTCGTCACCGGCAGTCGCCATCACCGGCCCGGTGCTGCCCTCGGCGTTCACCACCATGGAGCGCAGCTTCCAGACCAGGAACGGGCGGCCATGTCGGCCCAGGCGCTCCTGGCCGAAGAAGGGCGGCCCCTGGGAGGTGAGCACGATGGCGAGGGCGCAGATGCCGATCACCGGGGCGGCTGGGATGGCCAGCAGCAGAGTGAAGAAGATGTCGAAACTCCGCTTGACCAGCAGGTTGCGCCCCACCAGGCGGTTGGGCCGCAACCCCACCAAGGGCAGGCCGGCGACCTGCTCGGTGCGGGCGGCCGAGGTCATGATCTCCAGGACATCGGGGACTATCTTGACCTCGGCCCCCCGGTCGAGACAGGTCCGCGCCAGATCCACCACCTGATCGGGGGGCGCAGCGCTGAGAGCCAGGACCACCATGTCGGCCCGTTCCCGATCCACGATTGTCCCCAGCCCCTGGGACAGCGGGAAGGTGGGGAGCTCAGGATCGGAACGCTCACCTGGTCCATCACCGAGCACCACCTGGCCGACCAGCTGGTAGCCGTATTCCGGGAACATCCGCAGACGGCGGATGAGCAGGCCGGCCACCTCCCCGGTGCCCACCACTAGCACCCGGACCGCCCCGAACCCGGAGCTGAACAGCGCCCCTTGCACCAGCCGGAGTCCCCCCCGCTCGGCGATGAACAGAGCCAGCGCTGCCAGAGCGGCGTCGGCCAGCACCAGACGCGAGTAGGGGAATCCCCGATAGAGGCCCTCCAACGCCAGCGCCAGGACCACGAAGAGCGCCACCGACCCGGCCGAGCCCATTATCTCGTCGACGAAGGACTGTCCGCGCTGCACCCGATAGCGGCCGGTGAACAGGAAAACCAGCAGCCAAAGGCCCACCACCACCGGCACCGCCAGGGCATAGGCCCGGAAGCTGGGCACCACTCCCCCCGGGATGGGAACCCCGGAAACGTGAAAGCGGTAGCC
The DNA here is from genome assembly GCA_035531535.1 of Candidatus Nanopelagicaceae bacterium. GTDB lineage: Bacteria > Chloroflexota > Dormibacteria > Aeolococcales > Bog-877 > AG-12. The sequence goes on from DATKSV010000143.1 coordinate 37,533, forward strand.
GTAGCCAACGAGGGCTCCCAGGGCGACCGCAAGGGAGTCCCCCACCATCCGCATCGCGATCAGCGGGCCTAGCTTCTGGGTGCGCCGGAAGGCGGAGGCAGCTTCCATGGACCGGATCAGGGGCTCCGACTCAGCCATCGTCGAGCACCTCGCCCTCGGGCGCGAGCCGACGGCCGAGGCTGCCCCGCAGGGTCCGCAACTCCTGAGGGCTGACTCCACCGGTCAGCCAGAGCGAGGCTACATAGAAGCCTGCGGCCAGAGGCGCCACCCAGAAGACGTTCTGCCCGGAGAGTACCCCCATGATCCCAATCATCAGACCCCCGGAAACCAGGGTGGGCACGAGCGCCCTGGCCCAGGGCAGACTCCCCAACTGGCGACGCACCATGAGGTACCCGGCCACCAGCAGAAACACCTCCGTGATCACAGTCGCCCAACTGCTGGCAAGATATCCGGTCGAGCGCGGAAAGAGCGGAATCAGGATGAAGTTAAGAGCCACGTTGACCGCGATGCTCAGCACCGAAAGGATGATGCTGTCCTTCTGCCGGTCCATCGCCCCCAGGCCGAACACGAAGGTGTTGTTGACGAAGAGGAAGATCAACGCCAGCGCCAGGATCCGGACCGCCGGGCCCGACTGGGGGTAGACCCGGAGCAGGTTCACCAGGGGCATGGCCCCGAAGGCCAGCGCCACCGCCAGCGGCATCGCGATCGCGGTCAGCAGTCGCAGGGTCACGGTGTAGGCCTGGCGCATGGAGTCGGCCGCTCCCAGGTGGAGCACCGAGAGGGCCGGAAAGACCGCGTTCATCATGGTTTGGGGGATGAAGGAGAGCCCCTCCAGGAACTTGTAACCGGCCTGGTAGTAGCCGACCTCGGTATCCCCCCGCAAGGCGGTCAGGATGAGGACATCGATCTTGAAATAGACCGTGTTGAGGAAGAAGACCAGGGCGAAGGGAAGCCCCATCCGGATCAGGCGCCGCACCAGCACGGGATCGATGGCGATGTGGGGCCGGAAGTAGCGCCGGGAAATGATCCAGACCGCGAACAGGCAGGTGAAGAGGTAGGAAGCGGCGTAGGCCCACAGGTAGGCCGGCAGCCCCAGGTGGCCGAAGCTGGCCAGCGCGGTGCCCGCGAGCAGGATGGCGCCTTCGCAGATGGTCTCGATCGCCTCGTAGCGCATCTCCCCGGTGGCGTAGAAGGTGCTGCGCAGCACATTGGCTACCGAGGTTGCCACCAGGAGTGCGAAGGCCGGTCCAACCAGGAAGAGGACCGACGGGTGGCTCGTGAAAGAAGCCATCACCGCCAGGGTCACCAGGCTGCCCAGCAGGAGCGGGACCTTGGCGCCCAGGATGGCCGCCAGATAGGGCTCGAGGCGCTTGTTGTCGCGGCTGCCCTCGCGCAGGTAGACGATCTGCAGACCGCCGTCGCCGACGATGCTGGAGAGGTTGCTGAGCACCACCACCACCCCGAACTCGCCGTAACGGAAGGCGCCCAGGGAGTGCTGCTGGATCAGGAACGAGACGAAGACGAGCAGCCGCGACCCGGTCCGGGCCACGAACAGCATGGTCGTGTTGCGGACCGTGCGGTGAGCGAGGCTCACGCCTTCCGGCTCAGGTCTTGCGGACGGGTCGCCGCAGCTGCAGCTGCCGGGTAGCCGGCACCACCGCCACGACCACCAGGGCGGCCAGTGCCCACCATTCGGCGGACAGGTCGTTCTTCCAGTACGGGCTGTCCACCAGTCCGTGGGCCAGGATCCCGATCCAGGCGAGCGCCAGAGCCGCCGCCCAGGGATGCTCCCTCGGGCCGGCCCGCACCGCGGGCGCCAAATAGCGGACCAACTCCACCAGGAACCCAAGTAGGAAAACGATCCCCATCACCCCCAGCTCCACCCAGAAGTCCAGCTCCAGCTGGTCGGGGTAGACGTGGGTCTGGTGGACCACATCGTGGAGCGCCGCCCGATAGGGGCCGATCTCCTCTTGATAGTTGGCCAGCCCGGCACCCTGGAAGGGGTGGGCAATGATCAAGTCGGCGGTGGCGTGCCAGAGGTGGACCCTGGTCACCAGAGAGTTGGCGGGACTGTTGGGGTTGAGTTCGTTCTCGACCCGGTGGCGGATCGGCGGCAGCAGCAGCGCCACCACCGCCAGCACCAGCCACCCCACCAGCAGCACCCGCCGCCGGGGGTGGATCGCCGCCGCCACCAGCGCGATCACCACCAGCGCGAACCACGACCCGCGGCTCATCGTGATCACATCGCCGAGCCCCAGCAGGCCGAGCATCGCCCAGTGGACCCGAGGGTGCTTGGTGCCTCCGAAGAGAGCCAGCCCCAGCGCCAACGCCACCAGCGGGTCAAGGAAGATGCCCCCGAAGTTGTTGTTGGTCCAGAGCCAGGTCGGCACCGGCGGCGAGGTGTTGAGGTTCAGGGTGTTCCCCGCAATGGCCCCCCCTAGCGCCACGAACTGCGAAACAGCCACGACCGCCCCGCTCACGTAGAGGCCATAGGTGAGCCGTTCCCAGTCCCAGTTGGACCGGAGCACGTTCACCGCCACGAAGAAGTAGAGGACCGGCTCCACGATGTAGGCCTTGGCGATCCCCAGAGCGTCCTGCTTCTCCGGGCTGACCAGGATTCCGATCACCATTGCGAAGAGCAGGACCATGATCAGGACGGTGAAGGGGGTGTCCAGATGCGGCATTCGCCGCTGCTGCCAACTCTCCACTATGAAGGCGAGCACAGTCAGCCCGAGCACCACCTCCAGTCCAGTGAAGGGCAGCTTGCCCGGAAGGCTGCCACGCAGGACGTAGGCGGGAAGTGCCGCGGCGGTTAGAAAGACGCCTATACGACTCCACCGCATCGGCGGGATTATAGGCGTCCGGCGGATCTCAGCCGGGGTGCGACATCGACGGCCGACCGCCGGTCTGGGCAGCCGCCAGCGCCGGCGAGGCGATCCAGGAGGCGTCGGTGGCGATCACAATGCTCCCGGACGCCGACAGCACGGCCCCGGGTGACGGCTGATGCCATCACCCAGTTCCGGCCGGGGTCAGCCTGGGTGCGGATGGGCATCGTGGGGATGAGCGGCATCCAAGAGCTGGCGGCGATGGCGAAGGCCGCCGGGGTGCGGTTCGTGGAGGCTCCGGTGTCTGGAAGCCGCGAGCCGGCTCAGTCAGGTGAGCTGCTGATACTTGCCGGCGGACAGCTGTCGATCAGAACTGAGGTCCAACCCGTCTTCGATGCGGTCGGGCGGGCCACCATCTGGGCCGGCGAAAAGGCGGGGCCATCTACCTCCCTGAAGGTGGCGGTCAACGCCTGGCTGATCAGCCTGCTCGGCTGCTGGGGCGAGGCGCTAATGCTGGCGGGCACCCTGGGGGCGAACCGGGGGGCTTTCCGAAAGCGATCTCCGGCGGGCCCCTGGATGCTCTGACGGCCCAGAACAGGGGGGCACAGCGGGTGGACCACAACTTCCCGCCGAGCTTTCCGCCCCATCTGGCCGAGAAGCATGCTGCGCCGGTGCTTCAGGTTGCTCACGAGCACGGCATGAGCCCGACGATAACCGACGCCGTGAGAGCGCTGCCGGCCCGGGCTCGCTCTCTGGGCCACGGGGATGAGGACGTGGCGGCGATCTACGAGGCGATGGCAACCGCCTGAGTCGGACGCTAAGCCAAGCTCAGGACCGCGTCGGGGCGGAGCCGGACCCACCCGAGGCGGGAGGGCGAGCCTCTAGACGGGCCCTGACCCGCCCGGCGGGAGCAGCCCAATCCGGGACCTCACCTCGAGCATGGTGGCCGAGGCCACCTCCCTAGCCGCCTCGGCGCCTCGGGCCAGGATGGCGTCCAGCCCTGCCGGGTCAGCGGTGAGATCCCGGTACCTTCGCTGGATCGGCTCGAGGGCCGCGATCGCCTGATCCGCCACCTTGTCCTTGAGCTGACCGTAACCGATTCCCTGAAACTCAGACCTGAGCACGTCCTGGGAGCAGCCAGTGAGCGCCCGATAGATGTCCAGGAGATTGGCCACGCCGGGCGACGGCGCCTCCAGGTCCACCGAGCTCCCGGAGTCGGTCTTGGCCCGCCTGAACTTGGCCCGGATCCGGTCTGGCGGGTCGAGCATTGCGATCACGCCCCAGTCAGAGTCATCGCTCTTGCTCATCTTGCTGGCGGGGTCCTCCAGCGACATCACCCTGGCGCCCCCGCCCAGCTGTCCAATCCGCGGCTCCGGGATCACGAAGACTTCCCCCATCAGGTGATTGAATCTGGTGGCCAGATTGCGAGTGAGCTCGAGGTGCTGGCGTTGGTCCTCGCCGACGGTCACGAAGTTGGTGCGGTAGAGCAGGATGTCCGCCGCCATCAGCACCGGATAGGTGAAGAGGCCGCTGCTGATCCGCTCCTGCTCCGAGTGGCGAGCCTTGTCCTTGTACTGGGTCATCCGCTCCAGCCATCCCATCGGGGTGAAGCAGCCCAGGATCCAGGCCAGCTCCGAGTGCTCGCTCACGTGAGACTGCACCAGCAGGGTGGATGAGTCGGGGTCGATCCCTGAGGCGATGTAGAGGGCGGCCAGTTCCCGAGTCTTGGCGGCCAGCGCCGCGGGGTCCTGCGGGACGGTCAGGGCGTGCAGGTCGACCACGCAGAAATAGTTATGGAAGAGATCCTGTTCCAGCACCCAGGGGCGGAGCGCACCCAACAGATTGCCAAGATGGAGATCGCCGCTGGGCTGCATGCCGCTGAACACGATCGGGCGCTCAGTCATCGCCTGGATTGTACCGGGCGGCTCCAAGTCTCTCAGTGCTTCTCGGTGACCCGGTACTCCAGATGGGAGCCGAACAGCAACCTGGTCTGTGCCTCCAGCGCCGGGATCACGCTCAGAACCAGGAACACGATCGGGTAGATGACGGTCTGGAGGTCGGCGGCGCGCCGCCGCCACCAGTTCCAGCCCGGGGGCCGCGGCTGGAGCCGGTTGTCCAGCACCGCCACCGCCAGGATGTTGAGCAGGGTGGTCTGGAGGATCAAGCTGGCCACGAACTCAAGCAGCCCACCCGTGGTGGACAGCCCATAGTCGTAGTTGAAGAAGGACGGCAGGGAGCCGGCGATGAGAATGAGCAGGGGGACCGTGGCCCAGCTCAGGTGGTTGAAGATCAGCATCTGGAAACGCTGCAGGCGTAGGCGCACCGGGATCTCCGGGTGGGCTGGCATCCGGGCCGCCACGTAAGGGACGTCGGTCACCCCCCAGGCCCAGCGCTTGATCTGGTTGTACTGGCTGACCAGGGTGCTGCCGTAGTCGGCCGCCCGGGGGGCATCGCCATACATGGGCATGAAGGCGCCGTGCACGTGCAGCCGCTCGCCGTAGGTGAAGAAGGCCTTCCAGAAGAACCGCGAGTCCTCCGGGATCACATCGTCGTCCCAGAAGCCGACCTCAGTGACCAGCTGCATCGACATGGAGTATGCCGAGAACATCACCAGACGCTTGGGGTGCTGGTGCAGATATAGCTGCCACTGGGTGCTCAGGGTCGCCATGGAGCGGACCGCGGCAGGGACTCGCCAGAGGTTGTTTAGGAAGAGCGGCACTGGCTGCCAGATAGAGGTCAGGCGGTCAGCCGCTTCGCAGTAGTGATAGGTGATGTAGGAGAAGTACTGGGGGTGGACTCGGTAGTCGGAGTCGAGGTCGGTGACGATCAGGCGCTGGGGATCCAGGCCGAGTCCGGCGCAGCCGCGGGCCAGCACCGGTCCGGCATAGGACATCGCCGCCGATTTCCCCACCACAATGCCCGGCAGGAGCGGGTCCTTGATGTGCCAGAAGGCGCGAAAGCTGTCGCCGAACTCCTCCTGGAGCTGGGCCACATTGCGGCAGCCGTCCAGGTCGGTCTCCCGGGTGATGATGGCCACGATCTTGCGATCACGGGCGTAGCTGGCCGCCGCCAGGGCGCCGACCGTGGCCCGCAGTGTCTCGTAGCGCTCCGTGTAGGTGGGGATCAGCACCGCATGCACCACCTCGGCAGGGTCGGGCGCGCCCGGCGGTAGCGAGATAGTGGCGAGGCGCTCTGTCCAGTCGATCGCCTGGGTCTGCTCCAGGATCCGGATACCGCGCACCACAAACCGGAATGTGTGCACCAGCTTGACCAGCCAATAGAGATCGAGGATCACCGCGAACACGCCCAGTAGCCAGAGGTACTCGAAGTTGGTGAAGGTGATGACAAAACCGGCCGCGACGGGAGCCAGCAGGCAGGCCCAGACCAGCACCCCGGGGGCCATCTCCCATAGGCGTTGCTGCCGGCGCTGGTGGCCAGGCACCGGCAGCGCCACCCGATTTCGTTTCTCCGGGGGGACGTAGGTGGGCAGCACCCCCACCCGAGGCGGAGCGCCGGCGGAGGGCGCATCGATGATGAACGCTGGACTCACAAGCTCGGATCCTATCCTGTCTGCAACTGTCCTGAGACGAAGCTCTCACGATCGCCACCTCTCTCAGGATGTTGAGGTATGCTCCGCCGGTGGGTAATCGAGCCCTCGATCGCACCATCGGACTGCTACGGAGAGTCTTAAGGCACCCCGCCGCCAGGGTCGCGGTCACCCTGCTCGCGCTGGCCATCTTCGTGCACTCCGTGAACTTGGGAGCGGCCCTGGCCCAGTTCGGACATCTGCAGGGACCATGGGCGCTGCTGGCGATGGCCCTGGCCGGGCTGTCAGTCCTGGCCAGCATCCTCGAGTGGGGAGTCCTGCTGCGGGGAGCCGGTATCCGGATCGGCTGGCACTACCTGGGTGACTGGTACATGAAGGGTCTGTTCATCAACCAGGTGCTGCCCGCCGGAATCGGCAGCGACGCCGTCCGGGCGGTTCAAGTCGGCCGCAAGGTCGGCCACGGCCCGGTGATCGCGTCGCTGGTGGGCAGCCGCATGGCCGGGACCCTGGGCATGGCCTTCTGGGGACTGGGCGGTGCGGTCTTGATCAGCACCGTCTTCCACACCACCGATGTCGTGGGCTTCGCGGTTTTCAGCGGCCTTATGCTGCTGGCCTGGGGCCTGGCCCTGGTCGCAGAGCTTCTGTTCGCCAAGATCCGTGGGCGGGAACTCCCCCAGCGCAGCTGGCGCACCCACCACCTGACCGAGCACTTCGCCGTGTTCCTGAGGTCCCTGGGCCGCTATCGAGGCGCACCCATGGCGCTGATGCTGTCCATCCTGGCCGGCGGCATCGGCTGGGGATTGAACCTGCTGTCGTTGGAGGCCTTCAGCCGAGCCTTGGGATATGACATCTCCTGGGGCGTGTTCGCCCTGGCCTTGCCGGTGGCACTATTGGTCACGTTCATTCCCATCTCCGCCAACGGCATCGGACTGCGTGAGGGCGTGCTGGTGTTCTTGCTGGTGCAATTCCACGTCCCCCTGGCCACGGCCGCCGCGATGGCCCTCTTCGTCGACTTCCAACTGCTGCCATTCGCCGCGTTCGGCGGCTTGGTCCACGTGGCGGAGGTGACGGTCAAGCGAGCCTACCGACGGCTCTTCCAGGTCGGCAACCTGGACGGAAGCTTGCGGATCTTCTACGGCGGCTTGCATTGGCTGGTGGCCCCCGAGGCGATCCCCGACCTAACTCGCAGCTGAGTTCCAGCTCGCTCAGACTTCTGGTACGGGCCACTGCCTAGTCTGAATCTGATCTCTTCTGCGTCAAGCCGAGCACTTCGCGAGGCGGGAAGACCACCTGTCGAGCAACGGCCCAAGACCAGTGGCGGGCTGCTCCCCGGTCAGTTTCGGGCGCGAAGTTCGATCAGGCTGCGGCGGGCCAGGGTCAGAATCTGGCCCACGGCTGTAGCTGCCAGCACCGCCCCCAGCCCCAGGTCGAAGGCGAGCGTGGGAGCGCCCGCGAGCACCAAAAGCGAAGATCCTCCCAGGCAGACTCCACTGGCGAAGGTGTTCACTTTGCCGAACCTGGTGGCCACCATCTCCGGGCGTCGTGGCAGCCATGGATAGAGGACCAGGAAGCCCAGGGCCGGGATGCCAAACCGGGCTAGCACGAGAAGGGCGAGCCAGAGTGGCACGAACCCCAACAGCAGGCAGGCGACCGCGCTCAGCGAGAAGAATGTGGCGTCCATAATCGGGTCCAGGGCCCTCCCCAGCACCGTGATCGGACCGACGGCCCGAGCCACCCAACCGTCGGCGGCGTCGAGCAGGGCGACCGGCGCGGCGATTGACAAGAAGAGGTCCCGAGCCAGGTATTGGGACGGAAGGACGGCGAACAGCAGGATCGGCAACGCCATATATGCCCGCACCAGAGTCAGTCCATTGGGCATCCCGAGCCGCTCCAACGGCTGGTTGTCGGGATAGGTTCTGCTCAGGTCCAGGGCCACGAAGAGGAAGGCGGTGGTCACGACCCACCACGCCGCGCCAAGGCCAAGGCCGAGGCCGACCGCGTGTCCCAGCCACCCTGAGCTGAGACCGGAACCGAGCGTGAGGAACAGGCCCTGGAGGGCCCAGATCAGGAATGAGTGGCGCAGGGCTGGCGACGCCCGCCAACGGACCAGCGCTTGACTGGTCAGCTGGGCGACCAGCCGGCTCGGACCACGCACGCTCCGAAGCGACCGGCGGGGACCTCGATTGAGGGGCGGTGACGACTCCATGCCCGGGGTCTGGCCTCTGCTCACCCTGAGAAGCTTAGGGAGCCTGAGGCGTGAATCCCTACTCCGCGAACGGCTGCTCGCAAAAGGCTCTGTAGAGAGCGCTGATGAACTGGAGGTAGTTGGCGAGGCTAAAGGGCATTCACCAAATGACCGCACAGGCGTGGTTCCCAGATGGAAGCTACTCGCGCACCGAGTTGGAGGCCGGATCATGGTGGGTGCTCCAAATAGGCCCGCGGCGGCTGGCAGGGTCGCCGCCTGCGCCCGAGGCAAGCGGGAGTCAGGCGCGTGAGCTGTGCTCAGTGCTCCCAAGCACCGCAAAGGGGGATGAATCGCCGTCGGCGCTTCCCCTGCCTGAAGCGGGTTTCCACGGGGATCGAAGTCGTCCATCCCCGCCGGCGCACCACTGTCCCGGCGGCTACCTCTCGAACCCCCGCCAGTGGATCTGGCTTCGGGAGTTCGGCGGCATCTTGTGGACGGTGCCCCTAGTCAGCTGGCAGGACGCCCTCGCCTGGGTGCGTTGCCCATCGCTGAGGGGATATCGTGGCCAACCGGGTCCACAAGTCGCAGGCGGACCCGCGCGGTGGCTCCAGAGGGGAAGTCTCGGTCGGCAGGCCCCCGACTCGGGCGCCAGCAGGAGGCGCGACGGGGGGATCTTAGCTTGAACCGCTCATACACCTTCCACCCTGAGGCCACGTTGATCGTGGTAGACGTTAAAAATGACTTTGCCTAACCCCACGGGTCGCGTTTCGTGGCCGGCGGCGAGAGAGTCGCGGAGCGAGGGGCAGAACTCATGAAGGGGGCGGTGGCCCTGGGTGCCATGGTGGTCTGCACCCATGACTGGCATCCTGCGGTCACGCCCCACTTCCGGGAGGTCGGGGGCCTCGGGCCCCGACCCTGTGTACGGGGTACCCGAGCAGCCGAGCTGCAATCTTTGTCGCCCGCCCCGGACGCGATCGTGCGCAAGGGTGAGAATCAAGACGATGGGTACTCGGGCTTTGGGGTCCGCCCCCTCGACCGTGGTGAACTGGCTCCATCGGACCTCGCTCATCTGCTGTCGCGCCATGGGGTAGTGGATGTCTTTGTGGTCGGCTTGGCCCTCGATGTCTGCCTAAAGGCGACCGCCCTCGACGCCACGGATCCCGGCTTGCGGACCAGCTCTGATCAGGTACGCGACCAGCCAAGTGGAGCTATCAGCGGACGATGGCGCCCGCGCCTGGCTGAGCTGGCGGCCGCCGCGAGTCGTTACTCTCTTCTGGTCACCACTGGGCTGGGAGAGCCGGTCGAAGCTCCGCTCCGAGATGACCCGCGCCGCCGGAGCAGGTGAGTAGTGGAAACTTGGGATTGTTGATCTGCCGGTGGTTGAGACCCAACTTGCCACCAAGCCCTCGTAGCTCAGGGGATAGAGCAGCGGTTTCCTAAGTCGCAGCAGCCACTCTCAGACTGGCCTCCCGAACCGGTCGATGGCAGATGCTGAAGTTCCTGGAGCGCCCTGGAGTGATCGGCGTGGGGCGTGGAGGTCGCTGTGGTTGCTGTATGGGTTTGCTGTATGGGGTGCGGAAATTCGGAGGCTCGATTTCGGGGTGACCGTGGTAAGTTGGAGCCATGGTCAGCGACCTGGCACACCGTAGGACGTCGAGGGTCGGTTCGCTCAGGTCAGGGCCGAAACGATCGCTATGACTGCGAAGTCACCTTCACCTCCCACCGAGGAGCCGGCCCAACCCTCCGTCGAGGTGCGGAAGTGCCCACAGTGCGGTTCAGTGCTGGTGGTCCAGGAGGGCCGGCGTGGCAAGTTCATGGGCTGCCCGGGCTTACCGAAGTGCGGCTACAGCGAGGGTCTGCTGCCTAAGGTGACGGCCGACACCTACGCAATGGCCTCAACTGACGATGAACTCCCTCCGCCCTTTGGCAATGAGGAGGCTCCTGCTCCCGCGCCTGCTTCGGCGAAGTTGGTTGAGGCGTTGCTCTCAAGGCTGGGGGACGTTACCCCGCTCCTTCATGAGGCGGACACGTTGATCCCATTCCTTGACCGACGAGGAGTGACCCGGCTTCGTGCGGCCGTGGCCGTCAGGCTTGGCGGTGACCACCCACCCTTCACTCAGCCAGTTCACTGGGACGATGAGCACGTCTGCTGCCCCCAGTGTGAGCAACGCTTCGGGAACATCACCGTTCTGGATGCCGAGATGGACATCGGCATGAGAGCCTATCTGTTCGGGCCCGGCTGGCAGGAGTGCCGGGACGGGATATGGAGGCCAGACCGGCGGACCGGCTACTACGCCTCGGAATTCGGCTATGCTTCGCGACGCGGCGCGGCCAAGCTCGTGATTGCCGATGTCCTCCCCCCCTACCTCGCCAGAGCGAGCGGGGATCCTCAGGGGCGTAGCCTGATTCTGGCCGAGTGCCCACGCTGCCTTCGGACCCACCAGCGCTGCAACGTGGTGCCGATGGTGATCCGGGGGAGCTGGACCGTCACGGAGTTGTGATTGCCCTGTGACCTCGTCGTGAGTGCCGCAAGGCTGCAGACTGGCTAACACAGACTACACTGAAACCATCAATAAGTAGGCGTCCAGACCACTTGGTCCCGACGTAATCTATTTCGCCGCTGGTGCTAAGTCAGCGGCGGGAGATACGTTGTGGCACCTACTCTTACACAGTCGAGCGGTGACGTCACCCTCGCCATCCCCCAGGAGGCGCTGCCCGCCGTCCTGGCGATCATCGAGCTAGTTCGGGCGTCGACCCCTTCCGGTAACGCGACACCATTCGCAGATCGGCTTACCCTAACGGTCCCCGAGACCGCCAAAGCACTCGGGCTGGGGGTCGGGACCGTGCGCTCGATCATTCGGCGGGGCGAGTTGGGCACGTTGTCTTTCGGGAGTTCCGGAAGCTCGGGACATGCGACCAGAATCCTCGTCCGAAATCTCCTGCAATACCTTGACCAACGGGCCGATGAGGTGGCCATCTGGGAGCGGCCAACACCACCCGCGAATCTCCGGGGCTCATCGCACCAGCCTGTGCAACGCTCGACCTCGATCCCCACGCGAGGTGGGCGACCATGAGCCAGGCAGACCCACCCGACAGAGAGTCGGCGGAGATCCAGGGTGATCGACAGCCGGCCCAACGTCCAGGCAGTTCGTCCGCGGGGCGGCATGGCACCCAACCAGATCTACCGCCTCCCAACCCTGCGGCCAGGCGATCGCACGCCGCTACCCGCCACAGCGCCAAAGACCCATCGGTAGGGCAGCGGCGACATCGTGTCGGTCGCCTGAGAGCCATCGAGATGGGGCGGCTGGCCCGGCGTCAGGCGACTGCCGCAGAACTTAAACTGTTTATCCTTGATCGTCAGTGGCTCCCCTTCCCCCTCTTGGTGCAGGATACCGACGGGGGCGTAGTCGTGGTCCGGGGTGAGCGGCTCATCTCTGCCGCGGCAGCGGCCGGAGAAGGGGTCGAGGCCGAGGTCTTACTGACCACGACGCCGGTCGAGACGGCCCTCGCGATCCTCCGAGCGACGAGCACACTCGCCCAACCCACACGCAACCCCATCGTCAGGGTAGACCAGGTCGTGACGCTCATAGATGGAGGGTGGACTGCTGCGGACATCGCCGCAGGGGTCGGGTGGACGAACGCCCGAATCTCGCAACTCAAAACGGTGGCAGCCCTGGCCGAGACCTGCCCCCAGGCCTGGAGAGCCTTCAGGGCGGAGTGGATCTCAGAGCGCACCGCGGTGTACGTCTCGCGGCGAATCCGTATCGAGCAAGTGGCATCGACCAAGGCAGGCGACGTGATCGAGCGGGCTGCCGGCGCGCCTCTCCCCACAAGGAGGTGGCGGCGGGAGCTCCTGGCCGAGCTGGAGGCAGCTCTGGGGAGTGGCCCATCGGCCGCAACCACCGGGACAGCGCCGAGAACGGCCTCAGCAGCGAAGAGCGGACCGGGTGGTACCACTAACACCACCCCGCGTCGGCGAAGCACCGACCTCAGTCGGCACATCCGCCAGCGCGAGAGGCAAATGGAACTCTTCGAACTAGGAGATTCTGGTGCCGCTGCCCCACCTCCAGCTGCCTAGCGCCGCCGCCCGCTCCTCGGCGCGGGCCATCTGGGCCGAAGCTGGGCTGCCTGCGTCCCCGCGCGGTGCGGCCCTGCTCGCCACGGTGATCAGCTGCGCCTATCGTCCAGGTCGGGAGCTCACCCTCCCTGGACTCGCCAGTGTGCTCCGGGCGATCATCACGATCTACCCTCAGACGGAATCGGCACTCGGACCCTTGGCGTTAAGCCCGAAGTCTACTGGACGGCCGGATCGGCGGCCAAAGCTTGCCGATGGGCCCATCGCCGCCTTCCTATTTGCCGCTGACCAGGGAGGCCGTGGGTTGCCCCCCGTGCCCACCGGCCGCCTGCGACAGGATGGCCCGGTGGCGCTGAGCGCGCTATCTGAGCTCATCGTTGCCAGCCCTGAGAGGGCTGGCGGTTATGTCTTCCCTCTGCGTCTGGTGTTGACCGCTGACGTAGTGGCGATCGACGATGCCCCGGCGATCCAGGCCCTGCTCGATGGCCGCTACCCGATCGCCGCCACGTACCAGGGACGCCGTCGCCTCATCGAGCAACTCACGGCCGCCATGCGTCGGCCGCTGAAGCTGGAACACCGGATCGGCGTCACTGAAAGGCCGGCCCGCGTTGCCACTTCGGGAGCGGGGCCGTCCGCCGCGCTCCGAGAAGAAATGAGACGGGCGAAGATCTTCGGCAGGCGGTATCCACGCGAGACACTGGCCCACCGCACGCCGCGACCGTCACGTTCGGGCACCCCGAGCCTCGTGGAGGCACTCCAGCGAGATGCTGGGCTGTGGAGCCGCACGCTGCCCTCGGTCCAGCACTTGGCTAACCTTTTTGCCCAGTGCAACGTGCGCTGGAACGCCGGAAGTATCGATGGCCCGCCAGAAGAGATCGTCACCCTCACTGAGCTGGCTCTGCCCATCATGCATCTCGGCCGCACCAAGGGACCGGTCCTGGCTCTGACCGACGGCGCACCGCCTCTGGCCGGGGCCAGCGCGGCCATCGACGTCTCCACCGGGCAGATGCTCCTCCCACTGGACGCGGCCGTGGTCAAGGCACTCAAGCTGCGCACGGACAGCCGGTGGATGCTGCCGTCCGAACCGTGGGTCGCTGGCAATGTCCGAATCGCCTGCTGGGCCACCCAGGATCTGCTGCCAGCCGAACTTGCCCTGTGGAGAGCGCGACTGGACCTACCCGCGGAAACTTCCAGTCGTCTAAGTGAGCTGCGCCTTGCCGAATATGCCGGTGCGACGGTTGCCCTCAGCAGCCTGCGACCGGCCGGAAGGGCGTTGGCGCTCTCGTGTGACGTCGAGCCGTCGTGGATCGGGCTGGGAGGCGGCCCAACAGCTATCGGCGACGATGTCCAGATCGCCTACGAGTCGCGGCCTGTGAGAGACCTCTCGATCCAGCTCGTCCGGGTTCGCGCGCAAGTGGCGTCAAAGCTGATGGACGCGCTCCCGAGCTCCGTGGCGGAGCACCTCATCTCCTGCAGCCACGTCTTGCCCGCCTGGGCGGAAACACCCGTGCCGGAGATGCTCGCTCTGGAGTCGAGGCTCGACTTGGTGGGCACCAGGCAGGTCATCGACCCACATGTACCCGTGGAGCTGGTGGCTGCGGCGGCCAACTCACTTGCCGGAATCTCCTCCGGCCCTCCCGAGATGGCGGCCTTGACACGCGCCCTCATCACGGACCTGCTCGTCAACTACGGGATTCGGTCTGAGGTGCTGCCACAGATGCTTTGGCGCCATGTGCATCTCGCGGACGCGACTGTATTCGTGGTGGGCAAGACCGGCCCTGGGGGAACAGTCGACGGGACCCTCCCGTTGGACAGGGAGACTCTGGCGATCGCCAGGCGGCTCATCCAACTACGAGCAGATACCTTGCCGTCGCACCCACTCCTCACCAGACCAGACGGGACCCCTCTGACCGTCCGCACCATCTGGCGTGATCTCGATCTTCCCCAAGCCATGGCACCCTTCCGCTTGCGATCGTGCCGACAGGCCCTGGTCGCTCGGCTGTCGGCCGCCGGGGTGCCCGAGGTGCAACGACGCACCATACTCCACCACTTCGATCCGCTCTGGACGCCGTACCAGCCATGGAGCGGGCGGCGGGACGCAGAGCCGGAGATACGCAAGGCGCTGGCGGCTGTGAGGCTACCCTTCGGCCTGAACCTGTACGACAACTGATCCCATGAGTGCTTCCCATCCTCGACGAACACCACAGCCGGCTGACACGGATGTGCGCGGGCCGCGCCGGAACGCCTTGGAGCGTTCGTCACTGACAGCTCTGGATCATGACCTCTGGAGTCGCACCCTGAGGGCCGCTGCGAATGATGACTCCGCATGGCTGGGAAAGCTGGCGTCGGTCTGGGTCGCCCGGAGCGGCTTCACCACCCCCCTTCGCCGCCGCCAACTAGCAGCCGCCGGGCTGCACCAGCTGCGGGCGATCGACGGGTGGCTTGAACTTCCCACCGTGAGCCCAGGGAGACTGGTCGCGGGCATGCCGACGGACCGTTTTACGATCCATCCGGTGGGGCTTATCCTGGCTCGCCGCCGTCTCATCCGAATGCTGCGGACCGGCGCAGGCGAACCGGGAAAGGGCGCCTCCTGGTATCCGAACGATTTGGAAGTCAGTGCGGCTGATCTCTCGATCAGCTGGCGCGACCTCCGTGCCCTGGTCCAGCTCGACCTCGGCAGCACAATGACCCCACTGCTCCTGCGCGCCCGCCAGGGACTGCTGCCCCACAACGCCCTGCCTCGCCGCGAGTGGCGCCACCTGGCCGCGCTGTCCTCAGCCACACTCGACGATGTATTCGGCCGTACCGAGGCACAGGTTGGGCCCGCAACCCCATCAAGCCGCCTCCGACCGTCGCCCCCGGCGGCGAGCAGCAGCATCCTGAGCCGGCAGCTCCACACGGCCATATCGGAACACTGGCACTCGGCCCACTATCAGTACGCCCACTCCTCCACCGAGCACTTGGCCGCCATCGCTTTGATGGCGATGGCGGATGGGCTCCTTGGGCTGAGGGCCGACATTGACAGGATCGAGCCGCGAACTGCCGCCATCACGGCAATGTGGACCCGGGATCGCTCTAACGCAGCCTTGGCCGTCCATCTACTCTTCCTGACATCCCTGTTGGAGGATCCCGCCTACCACCACAAGACCTTCGGAGCGTATGCAAGTGCGCTAGTGAAGATCACCGGAGAGTCAGAGGTCGGCCTTCTTGGGCTCTCAGGGACCGCCCTGCAGAGGTATGTCAAGGGTCTGAGACTTGTCGGAGCTGACAGCACGGCTGGACATGCAGCGACGGTCGCCGCCCACTTCGGCCGCTTCTTGCTCACCCTGGACGGACTCCATTTGGACGCCCCGGCCCTGGCGTGGGCCGGAACCTCGTTGCTGACTCCTCCGAAATCCTTGACTGTGTCGCTCGCGTGGCCGGCCCAGCTCGCCAGGATCCGCGCTCAGGCGCGAGCCCGCAATGATGAACGGGGAGAACTCTTCCTCGATCTGCTGCTGGCCACTGGTGCCCGCATCTCATCACTGATCCTAGCGGACAACCGCTCGGCAATCCTCCACGGCCAGATGCCGTACCTCAATCTGTATATCGGTGTGAAAGGCAAAGGGCGCACGGAGCGCCGGCACCGAGCGCCGTTGCAAGCACCAGATGTGGTTCTCGCCAAGATCCGAGCCCGGGTGGCCGGAACCCCGCCGGGCGCCATGCTGGTCAGGTACAGTCAGGATCAGGCTAGGCAGATCCTCCTCCGCCTCGATGGTCGAGCCGTGCATGCCCACGAGATTCGCCGCCTGGTGCTCCAGTGGCGGATGCTGCAAGCCTATAGCCATCCTGATCCGACCGGTGTCAACTTCCTGGGAAGGTTGGCTGCCGAGGCCAACTGGCGAGGGCTCTCCAGCCTTCCCAGCTATGCCGTCGCCCTGGACTGGATGGGCAACCAGGAGATGGATGAGTACTTCAGCCAAGCCAAAGCCTGGACATGCAGGGCCGAGGAGGCGCGGCGACTGTCTGGCCTTGACAATGCAGCCGCTCGGCACGCGTTTCCCGCTGGCACCACGCCCACCCTGGGTGACATCCTTGAGGCGCAGCGGAAGGCCTTGGTCAATGATCCGGCTAGGGTCGCCCGGCAGGCGGCGGTGGCTCACTTCGCCGGCGTCGACCAGGTCGAAGAGGTGGTCGTGGAGGTGAGCGAGGACGGGTTGAGCTTGGTCTGGGAACGTGACGCCGTGCCGGTCGCTCGCGGCATCCTCCTGGTCCATCGATCCTCGGGACGCCCAGGACGTGTGGTGATGGCAGACACTTGGAGGCACCTCAAGACCGGTCAGCGACAGGAGGCGCTCTGGATCTTGGCCTCGGCCCGACCGATGCCAGCCGTCCTACGACGGGTGGCAACAGCGCCGCCGTATCACTTTGCAGCCGTGCCCACTTCTTCCCTTCTACTGGTCCGGCAGGCTCCGCGGCGCGGTCGTTGACCCAGGCCGGAGTCCAGCAGTATCCCCACGCCACGATAGGGTCGCGTCCGTCATGGCCCTCATCGGACCGAGCAGACCTTGCCTCACCCCGGGTCCGCAAGCCTCAGGTTCGATGGTCGAAACCGGATGTCGACCTGCTCTTGGGCCCTGCTGCCAGCAGCTCGGCTACGATCAGCCCGCCAGCCTGGCCCTGCGCCGCCCCTCGGAATCGAGGCCCAAGCCTGGAACGTCCCATCTGATTTCCCTGCGGCATCCTCCCGCGCCAAGGCAACCGCCACGCTGCGACTGACGGTTAAACTGTTTAACACCAACGAGGAGTTCGGCGCCCCAAATCCTGAACTCGGTCGAGCCACTACGACTTCCCGGATACTCATCGCTGGCTACCCCCTCCTACAGAATGCCAAGACCGCGGGCGCCAATCTCAAGGCGATCTCTGAGTGGGATCCGGACGGGTTGGTCTGCGACGAATCTCATAACCTGAAGACATCAGCGAGGAAGGCGGCGAGATCAGGTGGCGCCCTCACCATCGCCAAGGACCTCATGGCGAGGCACCCCGACGCTCCGATCTACCTCCTGTCGGGAACCCCCATGCCGAACAAGCCCAAGGAGCTGTTCTCTCAACTCGAGATCATGGGACGCGTGAACGACTTTGGCGGTTGGCAGACGTTCGCCAGGACGTACTGCGGCCTCCACTATGAGATCGGACACGAGGGAAAGCAGTTCCCGTCCTGGGATGGGGTCACAAACCCAGCCGACCTGAACCGCAAGCTCCGGTCGACCTGCATGGTCCGTCGCAGAAAGGTCGATGTCACCCCTGAGTTGGGCCGGCTCTTGGACGCGGACCGACCGCCCGTCTACATCGACACTGACCAGACCGCCATGGCGCTGTACAGAGAGACCGAGAGATCCCTCAGCGGATTCCTCGCTCAGCGGGCCATCGAGATCGCGAACGAGCTCGGAATGTCGGTGGAGAGTGCCGCAGTGGCCGATCGACTCCAGCGCATCGAAGCTGCCGCGAGCTTGGTCAAGCTCAACGAGCTCAGGAAGCTTGCCGCCAAGGCCAAGCTCCCCGAAGCCATCAGCTGGATCGGGGAGGCCATCGAGGCCAGCAAAGGCCAGGGCATGAACCTGCTTGATGGTGGCGACTCGGGCCAGCCCGGGAAGGTGATCGTCTTCGCCCACCACCAGGAAGTGGTCCAAGGTATCGCAGCCGCCTTTGGGGCGCCCACTATCTCCGGGTTGGAGACTGGTATGGCCGAACGGCAAGAGGTGATCGACCGTTTCCAGAACGACCCTCAGACCCGCCTCGTCGTTTGCAGCTTCGGGGCCGGCGCCCAAGGGATCACGCTCACCGCCGCCTCCCAGGTGATCTTCGTGGAGTTGCCATGGAGGCCCATGGACATCGACCAGGCGATCGCACGTGCCTGGCGCATCGGACAGACTCAGGTGGTTACCCCCACGTTCCTCCTGGCGGCCGACACCGTTGATGAGGACATGCTGAGCCTGATCCGGCAGAAGGCCGGCGACTTCGAGGCCGTAATCGAGGGTGGTCCTAACGGGGGGCCCAAGGGCAGATCGATCGAGGGAGAGCTGCTGGTCCGCCTCGCGCGGAAGGGATCCGGGGCGAGCACGACAGCACCAACTCCGGTCGACCTCAGCCCTGTGCGCCCTGCTGCCAACACCGAGCCCGCCAGCCGCCCCGCCACCTTCCCCGCTCGCCAAGCGCCACGTCTCAGCCGCACGGAGATCGCTGGCACACTGGCCATCCCGCAGCTGCGCCCGCTGCTGCTACCGCTCCGGCCGCAGGGCTGAGCACTCCTCCCCTCCCCCGCGCTTATCGCGGGCAGCGGACGCTCTTCGACCGCTGAGGCACTGTCACTAAGCACCCCAGCGCCGGAAGCCACCTCCGTGAGGAAGTAAGGCATTGGGGTGCCGGAGTGTAGGTGATGGTGCCGGGGCAAGAGCATGGCGCTCGACGAGAGGTCACATTGACAACACCCGCCACGAAGAGTAGCGTCGCAGCAGCAGAGAAACGGCAGCACGGCCTACAACGCCCATAGGGGTGCCAATACGCCTTCGAAGGTGGCCCATAGTTAGCAGATGGGCGTGAGGGTCTGAAGATGGCTCACTTTGAAGGGGTTCGCTGGCTGAGGTGGCAAGTATGACTACCCTGGCACGACTCATTGATGGCGGTCGTGGCGTGGGATGGCTAGTTCTGGGCGGAGTCATTGGCAGCGTGGCCATTACAGATCAGCTGGGAGCCTTGGCTGCTCTCGTAGTGCTGGTCATCTTGGGGATCAAGGCCCCACGGCGTGTGGTGACAATGGGCTTGGTAGTAGCCGGTTGCGGAGGTGGGGCGAGCGTAGCTCTGGCCATCGTGGATTCGCACTCGCCAGGGGTGATCCTTGGTGTCGCTCTGAGCATCGCGGTGTTCGTCATCGGAGCCGTTTGGAGCTACATAGCTTGTGCCCAGTGGGACGATAGATCGCACGGTCTCGCAGGGCCCCGGAGCGCTATGTAGAGCTTGCGGAGGGCGGGGACGCTGTGACTTGCGACCGCTAGGCTGCGGCCGACACCCGCGGGCTTGCCCTGCGCCGCCCCTCGAAACCGAGGCCCAAGCCTGAAACGCCAAATCTGCTTTCCCTGCGGCCTCCTCCGCGCCAAGGCAACGGCCGCGCGGCGGCTGACTGTAAAACTGTTTAACACCCACGAGGGGCGCGGCACCCCAAATCCTGAACTAGGTCGAACCACTATGACTTCCCCGATACTCAACGGTCCGCCTCATGACCGCCGCCCGGACCTACAGCAGGGCGCAGGCGACCATGGCCAGGGCGCAGGACCGGTCCGAGCGGGCCGCCGGGCTGCTTCGGGGAGCTGCGGCCACCGCCCCCGACGGTCGGCTCGCCCTCGGCGCTTGGAGGGTCCGGCTCGACCAGCAGGGCGGGCTCACCGTCGCCGCCGCTCCGCAGGTCGCCGTGGACCAGCTTCCCCTCCCGCTGGAGGGGTGAGGGCCAGGACCGGCGAGATGAAGCACTTCCGGCCGCTGGCGCTGGCACCTGTATTCAAGTCAGGCGAGTCTCCCAGATCACATCTCATGAGCCCAGGCCCCAATGCGGGGTGCAACCGCTCCATAAACGCATCTCAACACAGGGTAGCGCGGACGCCGGGCGCACCCCAACAAGAGATTGCAGCCGGACGGACGGGGCCTGTCCGCAACTTCGCGGCGGGTGCCCCATCCGTCCTCTAAGCCTCAATCCGCGTGCGTCCTGGCAAAGGCTCCTACATAGAGGGCCCGCAAACTCCTTGGACTTGCGCCAACGCCGCCTGGGCGATGTGCAGGTCGGACTGTGGAGTGTTGGCAGGGCCGCCGTAGACGCCAACGTCCAGCACACTGTCACCCTCCAACACGACGTACTGAACAATAGCCCCCGTGCCCACGCTCTGCACGGTTGCCGTCGATTGTTCACCGAGCGAAACTCCAGTCGCAGCAGTTGGCTGAGGCAGTACCGATCCCTTGAGAATCGTTGTCACTGACAGTCCACTCTCGGTCGCTTGCACTAGCTGGCTGTACCATTGCTCGGCAGCCGATGAGCTGGATGCGGTGCTGACCGTCTCGACAACCTGCGACATGGCCGCCGGCGCTTGGTCGTATGTTGATGCTGCGCCCGGAGAGCCGAAAGGAGGCGCGCCCACGGAGGCATAGTTCGCGTATTGCTCCCACAAGAATGGGCTCGGCGGAGCAACGTAGCCAGGAGGGTAGGCGGCCGTGCTTCCTGGCCGCGACTGGCCCACGGTTGGACCCATTAGCGCCATGTTCGGCCCGACTGCCGACGCTGGCAGGAGAACCCCTGGCAATCCTGCGCATACCCCCACAGGTGGCGGCGCAGTAGAACTCGCCACGAGCCTCGTTGATAGGTGGCCCGCGCCCTCGTGGGGCTGTATGGTCGTCGCAATGACCATCCCTGCCATGACCACCAGCGCTGCCACCATGAACCACCCTACGTGCTTAGGCCCTCGGACGACTATTTTGTCAAAGCCTCGCATCGTCAGCTTCCTCCATTCTTCCACGAGTTGCTAGCCTTCTGGTAGATCCAGTAGGGCGAGACTTGGCACATGGAGAAGCTGCCCCACGCCGTGAACCCCGAGCTGGTGGTCGGCTGGTAATAACCCCAGGCGGTCGTGCCACCACCACTATTCCCGCCCATCCATGCGCCTCCATTGTTGCCGCTAGCAGCGCCGCCCGGAGCCGCCACCTCACCTTGAGAGAAATCGGTCCGGCCTGGTCCGGTCCCGCTGACGCCGTAGTTGAGGTCTGCTGCGAAGTTCGGAGCCTGGACCTGGCTACCATTCTCGGAGATCTGAAAGGACTCCTGCGTGCTGGCAGGAATCGCAGTGTAGCTCAAGATGCTCCCGTCGTTGCTCGTGTTCCCACTATTCTCTGTTATGTACGATAGCGGCACAGTCGTGTAGTAGTTCAGGTTGCTATCGTAGGGCCAGGTCCCCGTGAAGTACCCGAGTTCGACCCCTGAGTCCTGCTGGCCGTAGATGCTGAAGTTCTCTAGCCATGCCGCCTCGTCCGAGGTTACGCCAATCGGCGCATAATAGTTCGCAGGCATGTTAATGGTCATTTGATCGCCCGCGTTCTGGCCTGTCCCAGATACTGCCTGCCCGTACCAGTTGGGACTGCAATATGTGGTGTAGGCCAGTACCACCGGAGCAAGGGCGGCGAAGGTCACGCCTCCAGCCGTTGCCAGTAGAGCCGCTGCGACGACGACGGCTCTGGTCCGTAGGTCAAGTCTCATAGCAACCCTCCATTGATCCTTCGTCGCCACCGAACTGGGGCCAAGGATACGCCTGTAGCGCCGTCTGTGTACCTTGTCCCCATGCCTGACTTCGATCCCACCCTCCTGTTCGTCGCCCACGGCTCCGGCGCGTCTTACCGCCGTGGCTGCCGCTGCCCCGCGTGCCGGCACGCCCAGGCGGTGCGGATAGCTACCCAGCGGGTTCGCCGGGCATCTCAGAATGGACAGTCGCCAGACCTACACAAAGTGCCCTCGGGGAACGACGCCAGCGCCCTCGCGGGTTGATTGAAAGTAGGCCCGCTGGAGGGGTGAGACTACATTGAGATGATGAGCACTTCCCGATCCGAACTCCCTTGGGTCCGGCCCAGCCGCTTCCTCGACCAGCTGGACCGGCTATGGCTGATCTCTGACACCCACTGGGGCCACCGAAGGCTGCGCGAGGTCCTCGCCCCAGGCGTCCGCCCGCCCCATGTGGACGCCCTCATGGCCCAGAGGTGGTGGGAGACGGTCGGGCTGGACGACCCCGTGCTTCACTTGGGCGACGTGTTCATGGGCGACCTGGCGGCGGCCGATGTCCCGGACCGTTTCCCCACCCTGCCGGCCACGTCTTTCTCTTGCCGGGTAATCACGACGGCTCCGACAAGCTCGCCGCCCTGGCGGCCATCGGCTGGCTGATGGTGGAGCCCTTCGCCTTCGAATACCAGGGATGGACGGTCCGCTTCAGCCACCAACCCCTTGAGGACCTGGCCGAGGGCGAACTCAACCCCAGTAGATCCCTAGTGCCGGCACATACTGGGGTGCATCCATGATGTCGTAATCTGGCGTTTCATCAAACTGCCACAGCCACTCATACTGGCTGCTACCGAACCATTCCGCCCCACTCAGTGATGCCGGGTACGAACCCGTACAGCAGTATTCCGACGTCCACTCGGGCGTACCTGATATAGTCCCAGCACTCGCTAGGTAGGAGTTCCATTCGTTGGGCGACGAGAAGATCGCCGGCTGCCAAGCATATCCAATCTCAGGCTGACTGCAGTTCTGCCCGGACTCTTCAGGTAGGTCGTGAACGTAGTCGTAAAATCCATTGAACACTTCCCGGTTAGCTGCATCCGTAGCGCTTGCCCAGTAGCTGCCCTCGACGTCTATGAACTGAACGTCAATACTGTAATACTGACCAAAGAAGTCGTTGTTCGCAAACACGTCATCCACTGCAGCCGCGCCTTGAGCCCATCCCCAACAAAAGTCTGTGAGGCCGACAGACGAGGCGTAGCGCGCTCCGCCTCCAAAGTAGTAGCCGACCACACCGACGCCGGTGCCAGCAGCCTGACGGGAGTCCGCTCCCGAAGCGCCCGCCGTGTTAAAGCACATTCCGGCAGGATCCGATGGGCACGGACCCGAATTGCCGAAAAAGTCATGCGCGAAGGTTCCGATTTCCCCTATGTAGACTTGAGGTGCATTCCCCTGTTGGTTCGTTCCCTGGCTACCGTCCGATCCCGAGCAACCCCCAGTGCCGCACAGGTCCGACGCCAAGACTCGTGGGATCGGAACGGCCACCATCACAAGTGCGCTGGCCATGACAACGACCAATAACACCTGCCGACTTAATTTCGTCTTCACTGAGCACCCACGGCGACAGCCTGCTCGGAAACAGTCGACCAGCTAGCTCCTCCGTCCGTTGATTCTATGACGGCACAGTTGTACGTACCGGGTTGTGGGGAGGCTGTTCCCACGAGTATCCACGCATCTTCGGTCGCCGGCCACGCAAAGCCCTGGATCGCGACTTGGAAAATAGGATTGGCACTGGAGGTTGTAGCTGAAGGCACCGGCAATGACACATTGATAAAGTGGCGTCCCCCGTCCGACGTAGTCGCGATGGCCAGTGTTTGACCCGAGTTACCGTAGCCTAGGAGAGCGGCGCTCGTGGACCCGGTAGTAAGGATGGATGTTGGCATGGCGACTGGGATCGGCTGTCCCGGCACCTCTGCTGAACTGCCGACGATGTTGTTACCGACCATGATCCACGTCGCACCTCCGTCGAGGGTGCGGGCAACAGCGTAAGAGGCGGCAGTAGCAGTTCCGAAGGCGCTCCCGAAGTCTTCGAGCGCCCAGACGGTAGAACCGGCACATGCGAGATCTGTATCCACCGCACCTGACGACATGATGTTGAGGGGCAGCCCGTAGCTCAAAGTCCAAGACTTGCCAGCGTTAGCCGTAGCTTCGATGAAGCCACCCAGTTGGGTCGCGAGGTAGCCAACATCAGAACTGGTGAAGCACACTGAACTCACCGGCTGACTGAAGGAAGAGGGTTGCCAAACCTGTCCACCGTCGGCAGAGGTCTCCAGAGTGCCGACCCTGGTGATGCCGTACCCGTTGGAGGCATCTAGAAAGTCTACTGCCACCAAGGGCGAGGACGGTTCTCCCGCTAATTGCCAGGACTGCCCCCCATCGGCAGTTGCGTATAGCGTGGTGGTCCCTACGGCCCATCCGGTGCTTGAGGAGACGAAGTCTACCCCCCAGATCCCTGACTGTTCGGTGAGGCTCTGAGTCCAAGATGAACCGCCGTCTGTGGTACGTTGAACGGAATCTCCAGGCCAGGACAACCCGAGGGCTGCCGACGGCGTGTTTCCGGCGGGTTGTGCTGCACCTTGACCTACCACGCGCCAGCCATCGCTAGGACTCTCAAACTCTAGGGCCGTGTTCGGAGTGATCGGCATCAGAGTCACACCATGGCTAGCCGTGGGCGGGGAGGGTAGCATGCCTGGTGTGGGTATTGAGGCAGGTTCAGATGTCGGAACTCCTCCGCAACCGGCCAGTACGCCTATGAGCAAGAGAAGAGGCCACCCGCGCGAAAGCCGGGCCGCTCGCAAGACCATTACCCGCCGGACCGGCATCAAGGTCACACCAGGATCATAGACCTCCTGCGGAAGATGTCAAGCCTCCGCAGACAGACGCAAAGGGTAGTGCCACAACTCAACGTCCACGGCCACATCCACCAGAACCCGCCACCGACTGCTAAGCACTTCACCGCATCGGTGGAGAGGATCGCCTACCGGCCGGTCCTGCTCAAGCACGTGCTCGACCAGCTGATCGAGGCCAACGGCGGAGCGAGGAAGTGGGGAGCGCAGAGGGCAGCGCCAAGAGGGCGCTGAGGGGAGACAGCATGATGGGCTCGCCCCAACAGCGCGCCCCGCAGAACACGGCGTTCGCCTGGTCTCAGGGCTGTGGCTCAGCTAGCCGGAGGGCAGGTCACATCCACCGTCGGCGGGGTTCCCGGAGGCATCTGACCTCAGACCACTGGACATGTAGGGTCAGGCGGCACGTTCGGAATGGTGCACTGCGACCTGATATGTGACGGGTAGAGCAGTGCCGGGGAAGGTGGCGCCCAGCTGGCTGAGGTCAGCGC
>DATKSV010000144.1:0-12023 GCA_035531535.1 Candidatus Nanopelagicaceae bacterium
GGCGGGGACCACCCTATCGGCCCCGCAATGGGCAGCGGATCCCTACCGGAAGCTCTCCTGGAACCTGACCAGCTCGTCCCTTCCCGGACAGAGCTTCTGGTAGGGAAGGTTCACCAGGGGCTCCCTCGGGGTCCGGCCCAGCCCGTGCATGTCCGCCACCGACTCGTCGATGTAGAGCAGGCCGGTCACGATCTCCCCGTGACCCGCTCGCTCCCGGAGGTAGGCCTCGACTCCGCCCCGATCCCGAGGGTCGTAGTCCTCCGGCACCGCCCGGAAGCGAACCCTGCCCCCATCGTGCATGGCCACGTCGGTCGCCCGCCCTGGCCCCAGAGCCTCGACGATCTCCTCGTGGGCGGAGATGAAGTCGGCGTCGATCTCCTTGAGCTCATGGTCGCGCATGTATCGGTAGCTCTTGGTGGATCCCTCGTGGTCGTTGAACTGGACGCAAGGCGAGATGATGTCGACCAGGGCGAATCCGTCGTGCGCGGCCGCGGCCTTGAGGATGGGCACCAGCTGCTGCTTGTCACCGGAGAATCCGCGGGCCAGGAAGGTGGCTCCCAGGCTCAGGCCGAGCAGGATGGGATCCACGGCCTGGAGGAGGTTGGGCTCGCCCCGACGAGAGGTCGAGCCGATGTCGGCGGAGGCCGAGAACTGGCCCTTGGTCAAGCCGTAGACCCCGTTGTTCTCAATCAGATAGAGCATGCGGACATTGCGGCGGATGGCGTGGCAGAGGTGGCCGAGCCCAATCGAGAGCGAGTCCCCGTCCCCCGAGACACCTACCAGGAGCAGGTCCCGGTTGGCCGCGCCAGCGCCGGTCGCAATGGTCGCCATCCGACCGTGCACCGAGTTGAACCCGTGGGCGTGGCTGACGAAATAGGCAGGCGTCTTTGAGGAGCAGCCGATCCCGCTCAGCTTGGCGATCATATGGGGCGGGACGGAGAGCTCCCAGAAGGTCTGAGTCAGAGCCGCCGTGATCGAGTCATGGCCGCAGCCAGCGCACAGAGTGGACATGCCGCCGGCGTAGTCCTGGAGGGTGAGGCCCAACTCGTTGCGCAGCAGGGGCACCAGGGGGATCAGCGGCTTGGTGATGGATGGCACGATCAGACCTCCAGCTGGCGCTTGATGCCAGCGACGACTTCCCGGGCGCTGAGGGGCAGTCCGCCGTAGACCAGCACCGAGCGCAGCTTCGCGCTGGCGGCGCCGGTCTCGACCTCGATCAGGGCCTTCAACTGCCCGTCGCGATTCTGCTCCACGACGAAGCACATCTCGTGGTCGTCAATGAACTGGCGGACCTGCGCCTGGAAGGGGAATCCGCGAACCCGCATGTAGCTGGCCTCAACCCCGGCCTGGCTCAGCAGTTGCACCGCCTCCCGCACCGCCAGGTCGCAGCCGCCCACCGTGATCACCCCTACCCGGGCGCCCGCTCTCAGCTCGAGCACTGGAGCCGGTATGTGATCGGCGGCGGCGCGGTGCTTGGCCAGGAGCCGATCCACAACCTGCTGATAGTCGTCCGGGCGCTCGGTGTAGCCGCCCAGGCGGTCATGCCCGGAGCCCCTCACGAAGTACGCCCCCCGCGGGCTGACCCCGGGCAACGTGCGCGGGGTCACCGAGAGTTGGTCCTCGTCGCTGTAGCGGAAGAACTGGGTGATCTCCTCAAGCTCCTCCTCGCCCAGGACCCGGCCCCGGTCGGGCACGTAGGCGTCGTCCCAGGTGAGCTCTGGCACCGCCCAGTCGTTCATCCCGATGTCGAGGTCGGAGAGCACCAGCACCGGGGTCTGAAAGCGCTCGGCCAGGTCGAACGCCAGCACCGTGAGGTAGAAGCACTCGCCGGGGTCGGCCGGGAAAAGCAAGAGCTGCTTGGTGTCGCCGTGGGAGGCGTAGGCGGCCATCAGGATGTCGGCCTGCTGGACCCTGGTCGGCATCCCGGTGGAGGGACCCGCCCGCTGGACGTCGACCACCACCGCCGGAACCTCCGTGTAATAGGCAAGGCCCAGCAGCTCACTCATGAGGGAGAGGCCGGGACCGGAGGTGGAGGTGAACGATCGCGCCCCCGCCCAGCTGGCCCCGACGACCACCCCCAGGGCCGCCAGCTCGTCCTCGGCCTGGACGACCAGGTAGTTGTTGCGGAAGGCGGGCTCGCCGGGCTTGGCGTCCGGGACCGCTTCGCGCCGGTACTTGGCGCAGAGCCGGATGAAGTTCTCCATCACCGAGGTGGCCGGCGTGATCGGATACCAAGCGGCCACCGTCGCCCCGGCGTAAAGCGCCCCCAGGGCGGTCGCGGTATTACCGTCGATCATGATCAGGTCGCGTGTCTTGTCCAGCCGCTCCACGTGGCAGGGCAGCGGGCAGGGGAAGTTCTCTCGGGCGTACTCGTAGCCCAAGCGCAGCGCCAGCTGGTTCGACTCCAGCAGCTGCTGACGGTGCCCGTAGCTCTCCTTCAGGAGCTGCTCGACCAGCTCGGGAGCCAGGTCGAGCAGCGCCACCAGCGCCCCGGCATAAGCGACGTTCTTCATCAGAATGCGCTCGCGGGAGCTGCCGAATTTGTCGGCACACAGGCGCGCCAGCGGGACCCCCAGAAAGGTGACGTCCGGGCGCCGCAGCTCGGCCTCCAGCGGCCAGCTGTCGTCGAAGAGAAGGTAGCCCCCGGAGCGGACCTCGGCGATGTCCTGCGCGTAGGTCTGACCGTTCATCGCCACCATCAGGTCGTATTCGAGGCTGCGGGAGGTGTGCCCCTCGGCATTGACCCGGATCTCGTACCAGGTGGGCAGGCCCTGGATGTTGGACGGGAACAGGTTCTTGCCCGAGACCGGCACCCCCATGCGGAAGATGGCCTGCATCAACAGGCTGTTGGCGCTGGCGGAGCCGGTCCCGTTGACATTGGCCAGCTTGATCGCGAAATCGTTGACCCGAGTCGCCACCTGGCTCTCAGCCTGGAGCATGTCTCCCGCCTCCCCACTCACGCGCCGGCCCTGCTGGCAAAGTCATTCGATCGGGATCCCGACTCGTCCCGCGTAGGGGATCTGCAAATCGAACTTCACCATGTCCCAGGCCGCGGTCGGGCAGCGCTCAGCGCAGAGGCCGCAGTGGACACACAGGTTCTCGTCCTTGACCATGGCTCGGCCGGTCTGCTTGAGGGGAGTGGAGATGAACAGCGCCTGCTCCAGGTTGGTGCTGGGGGCGCTGAGCCGGCCCCGCAGCTCGGCTTCGGAGAGCGATTCGGTGTGCACCATGGTCAGGCAGCGCACCGGACAGATGTCGATGCAGGCGTCGCATTCGATGCAGAGGGCGGCGGTGAAGTCTGTCTGCACGTCGCAGTTCAGGCAGCGCTGCACCTCCCTGGCGGTGGCGTCCGCGGAAAAACCCAGCTCGACCTCCAAGTTGAGCTCCTTGAACCGGCGCGACAGCTCCAGATGCTTCATCGGCTGACGGGAGGCGGGGTTGTAGTCGTTGTGGTAGCTCCACTGGCTGAGCCCCATCTTCTGGCTGATCAGGTTCATGGTCGGCTGCAGCCGTTCCGTGACTGCGAGCCCCTGGCAGTGGTTGTGGATGGAGATGGCGGCCTGGTGCCCGTGCTCGACCGCCCAGATGATGTTCTTGGCGCCGAAGGCGGCGTCGCCGCCGAAGAACACCTCCGGCAGGGTCGACTGCAAGGTGATTTCGTCCACCACCGGGAGGTCGCCGCTGCCGAACTCGAGGCCCAGGTCACGCTCGACCCAGGGGAAGGCATTCTCCTGGCCAATCGCCAGGATCACGTCATCGCAGGGGATGGTCACGGTGTCGAGAACACGGGAATGCACCGCGTTCTCGTCCCATTCCACGATGTCGAATTCCACCCCCACCAGCCGGCCGGCCTCGACCACGAAGCGCTTGGGGGCGTGGTTGACCACGATCTCGATACCCTCCTCCTCGGCATCCTCAAGCTCCCACGGCGAGGCTTTGAAGAAGCGCCGGGGACGGCGGGCCATCACCTTGATCTCCGTTCCACCCAAGCGCCGCGAGGAGCGGCAGCAGTCCATGGCAGTGTTGCCCACTCCGATGATCAAGACCCGCTTCCCGATGGCGCTCACGTGGCCAAAGGCGATTGACTCCAGCCAGTCGATGCCGAGGTGGATGTGCGCATCTCCGCGGTCGGCGTCGTGCCGACCAGGCAGATCGAGCTCCTTGCCCCGGGGCGCCCCGCTGCCGATGAACAGGGCATCGAATCCCTGCCCCAGGAGTTCTCGCAAGCTGCCTATCTCACTCCCGTAGCGGATGTCCACGCCCATCTCCAGGATCACCCCGATCTCCTCATCCAAGACCTGGGCAGGCAGCCGGAAGGCGGGGATGTTGGAGCGCATCAAGCCACCGGGCAGATGGTGCTTCTCGAAGATCGTCACCTCATACCCGAGTGGCATCAGGTCGTTGGCGACCGTAAGCGAAGCCGGCCCCGCTCCGATGCAGGCGATCCGCTTCCCGTTCTTCTCCTGGGGGGCCCGGGGAAGCCGATCGGCGATGTCTCCCCGCAGATCGGCGGCCACCCGCTTCAACCGGCAGATCGCAACCGGGTCGCCGTCGACGCGCTGGCGGCGGCAGGCTGGCTCGCAGGGCCGATCGCAAGTTCGGCCCAGGATTGCCGGGAATACGTTGGACTCGCGATTAAGCAGGTAGGCGTCCCCGTAGCGCTCCTGCCCGATCAGTCGGATGTAGCCGGGCACGTTGGTGTGGGCCGGGCAGGCCCACTGGCAATCCACCACGCGGTGGTAGTAGGCGGGGCGGGTGACATCAGTTGGGGCTGGTACTCCCCCTGGATCCGGATCGGCTCCTGGTGCCACCGTCATCTCGTCACCTAATTTAACTCGGACTCGCCGATGCCCACTGACAGGGGCCACTTGATCGGCCAAACCGGGTCAGGTCTGGCCGACCCGACAAGCGGATCGCGCTCCGCGTGCCGTCGGTCGGACCTCCCCAGAGCCGCCGAGATGAGATTCTGGGACTTCGGACCCAGGCGCTGCACAGGTGGTTTTACCTAGCTCCCAGCCGGGCAGATCCCAACCACCGGCCGCCGCCCGGATGGGGCCATCCACGCCCGGTCCACCCAACTGCGGCGGAGTGCCGGCTCCGGGCCTCCGCCAGGCCCGGGGGAAAGGGGAGCGGGGCCGCGCCGGGCCTCGACAGGGCAGGGGAATCCACCCGTCACCACCGTGGAAATCGCCTATTCGCACGGCGCATCGCTCCAGTACGATTGCTGGCATGAGAGTCGCCGTTCCCAGCGAGACCGTCGACGGGGAACGGCGCGTAGCGGTCAGCCCAGACTCAATCCCACGACTAAGGGCGCTCGGACTGGAGGTCTGTGTGCAGGCGGGGGCCGGCGTGGAGGCGGGCTTCCCAGACGCCAGTCTGAAAGATGCCGGCGCCGAGATCGCGCCCGACCAGGCCGGCTGTCTCAAAGGCGCCAGCCTGGTCTGCAAGGTGCAGCCCCCGTCCGTGGCTGAGGCCGGGGCTCTCCCTGAGGGCTCGGCGCTGATCAGCTTCCTGCCCACCTCGACGCCCCCCGAAGTTCTGGACGTCCTGGTCAAGCGCCGCATCACAGCCTTCAGCTTCGAGCTGGTGCCCCGCATCAGCCGGGCACAGGCCATGGACGCCCTGTCCTCACAGGCGTCGATCGGGGGATACAAAGCGGTGTTGGTCGGGGCCGCGCGGCTGGCCAAGATCCTGCCCTTGCAGATGACCGCCGCCGGCACCATCGCGCCCGCCCGGGTGATGGTGATGGGGGCGGGGGTGGCCGGCCTGCAGGCCATCGCCACCGCGCGCCGCCTGGGGGCGGTGGTCGAGGCCACCGATGTCCGCTCGGCGGTGAGGGAGGAGGTGCAGAGTCTGGGCGCCACCTTCGTGGGCTTGGAGCTGGAGACCCAGGAGGGGGAGGGCGGCTACGCGCGCGAGCAGAGCGAGGAGTTCCTGGCCCGCCAGCGAGAGCTGATCGCGCAACGGGTCGAGCAGAGTGACCTCGTGATCACCACCGCGGCTGTGCCCGGGCGCCGGGCGCCGATCCTGATCACCAAGGAGATGGTGGGCCGGATGAGGGCCGGCGCGGTCATAGTCGACCTCGCCGCCGACACCGGGGGCAACTGCGAACTTACCAGCCCGGGCGAGGAGGTGCGCGTCGGAGGCGTGGTCATCCTGGGCTGGCGCAATCTGGCCGCCACCGTGCCCACCACCGCCAGCCAGATGCTGGCTCGGAATCTGGCCGCGATCGCCGGCCATCTGATCGCGGACGGCAAGCTGGCGCTCGACTTTGATGACGAGATCACCGGGGGCAGTTGCGCGGTGCACAACGGCGAGATCCGCAATCAACTGCTGCGGGAGGCTGCCCAGGTGGGGCAGGCAAAGGCTTGAACACCCAGTTGGTCAACGAGATCTCGATCTTCGTGCTGGCGATATTCCTTGGATTCGAGGTGATCTCCAAAGTTCCCACCATCCTGCACACCCCCCTGATGTCGGGCAGCAACGCCATCCACGGTGTGATCCTGGTGGGAGCCATGGTGATCATGGCGTCGGCCAGCGGCCCGCTGGAGCTGACGCTGGGCTTCGTGGCGGTGGTGCTGGCCACCATCAACATGGTGGGAGGCTACGTGGTCACCGACCGGATGCTCGAGATGTTCAAGAGCCGCAATCCCAAGGGCCCAGCAAACCGTGAGTAACTGCTTGCGCGAGTCTGCGGCGCGCCGCTTGCCAGCGCCCCTGATCGAGGCCGGATCCGGGGTCCGCTGATGCATCTCTCCTCCGGGTTCACCCTGCTCTACCTTCTGGCCGCGGTCCTGTTCATAGTCGGGCTGCACCAGCTCAGCTCCCCGAAGCACGCCCGCTCGGGCAACCTGGTGGCCGCGCTGGGGGCACTGATCGCGGTCATCGCCACCATCGTGGTGCTGCACCACTCCGTCCTGAACTGGGTCCTCATGGCGCTGGCCATCCTGATCGGGATTCCGGTGGGAGCGGTGGCGGCCCGGGCGGTGAAGATGACAGCCATGCCGCAGATGGTGGCGACCTTCAACGGGGTCGGCGGCGGAGCCGCGGCCCTGGTCGCGATCATCGAGTTTCTGATGGTTCCCAAGGGGAGCACGGCCTCCCTGCTGCTGTCCATCTCGGTGGTCTTTGCGGTGGTGATCGGGGCGGTCAGCTTCTCCGGCTCGGGAGTCGCCTTCGCCAAGCTGCAGGAGCTGATGCGCGGCACCCCCCTCACCTATCCCGGGCAGCAGCCGGTCAACGGCGCGGTGGCGGCCGCCATCGTCGTCATGGGCGTCCTGATCGTGGTCAGTGGCATCGGGGTCATCGGCCTGTGGCTGCTGCTGTTGCTGGCCCTGGTCCTGGGAGTTGCCTTCGTGCTCCCCATTGGGGGTGCCGACATGCCGGTGGTGATCTCGATGCTCAACGCCTTCACCGGCTTGGCCGTCGCCGGTGACGGATTCGTGCTGGGCCTGCCCATCCTGGTCGTGGGCGGCACCCTGGTGGGGGCCTCGGGGACCTTCCTCACCAAGATGATGTCCGACAACATGGGACGGTCCCTGGGCAACCTTCTCTTCGGAGCCTTCGGCAAGGTTCAGGTGGGAACGGAGACCGCCGCCAGCGGCGAGCGGAGTGTGCGCTCAGGGTCAGCCGACGACATTGGCACCTTGCTCGCCTACTCTCAGAGGGTGATCATCGTCCCCGGCTACGGCTTGGCGGTGGCCCAGGCCCAGCACGCGGTGCGCGACCTGGCCGACGCCCTGGAAAAGCGCGGCGTCAGCGTGGACTACGCCATCCA
This sequence comes from Candidatus Nanopelagicaceae bacterium, assembly GCA_035531535.1. Lineage (GTDB taxonomy): Bacteria > Chloroflexota > Dormibacteria > Aeolococcales > Bog-877 > AG-12. The sequence goes on from DATKSV010000144.1 coordinate 7,778, forward strand.
TCCCGTGGCCGGGCGGATGCCGGGGCACATGAACGTGCTCCTGGCCGAGGCCAACATCCCCTACGAGCAGCTCAAGGACATGGACGAGATCAACGACGACTTCAAGTCCGCCGATGTGGCCCTGGTGGTGGGGGCCAACGACGTGGTGAATCCGGCCGCCCGCGACTCTCCCGGAAGCCCCATCTTCGGAATGCCGATTCTCAACGCCGACCAGGCCAAGAACATCATCTTCATGAAACGCTCGATGCGCCCCGGGTTTGCCGGGATCGACAATGAGCTCCTCTACGATCCCAAGACCATCATGCTGTTCGGGGATGCCAAGGACTCCCTGACCCAGCTGGTGGCAGCGGTCAAGGCGGCCTGACTCCGTCGGCGGTCCTCAAGTGTCATGCCCCCGTTGCGGGCCGCTGGTTGCTGGAGTGCTGCTCGACCGCGCCGGCCTTTGGTCAGGTCCGCTGGGCGACGGCGGTCCAGACCAACTAGCGCGGAGTGGCCTTGGGAGGGCTCGGGTGGGCGTCGATGGCAGCTTCGAAGTTCAGCACGGAGCTGAGGGACCCACCGCGGATGGCCCGGTCGTCCCGGTCGCGGGGCCATCGTTGCACCCAGTTGCGCTTGAGGGCGGAGGGAACCGTAGGAGGAGCCCCTGGTGGATGCCTGGGCCTCGCTCAAACCATTGCTGCCCGTGCGTGCCGTGGTCTTCCGGAATCACGTAAATCTGGAGGCGTTGGCGGACTTCGCGGTCGACTCTGGGTGAAAGCGTGAGCAGCCCGCCGCGGCGGTGGTGGGGGCGATATTCCCGGAACTCCGTTCCCTCCGGGACTGGGGCCGCCTCGAACAGCGTCGTGGCGCGATCGCGTTGTCGGTCGTGGGAATGGTTCCGGCCCGCGCTTCTTCATCGCAGGGCCCGCGGGGTGCGGGGGACCGCCTGAATCCGGCTCTGCTCCTCCATGGGCACCCGCCAGAGTCTGGCGGGCGGAGTCGGCTGGGTCCCCATCCATCCGCCTCTCCTCGAAGCGAGAGTAGGCGCGAGTACCCTTTCGGGCAATGCCGATTCGCACGGTCGTGGAACGCGGGCCCAAGGGGAAGAAGGCGGTCGCCTTCGCGGTCGACTGGCCGGGCTGGAGCCGCGGTGGGAAAACGCCGGAGTCGGCCGTCGAGTTGCTCGAGACGTATCGCCAGAGATACCGTCCGGTCGCGCTCGCGGCCCGGATGAGCGACGAGTTCGACGCCGGCGGCCCCCTCCTGGTCGTCGAGGACCGTATCGGCGTAGGCTCGACCGACTTCTGGGGGATCTCCTTCTCTCCGTCGGGCTTCGAGCAGGAACCGATGGATGACAAAGAGCTCGACCGCAAGATCGAGCTGCTGCAAGCGTGCTGGGGGTTCTTCGACGCGCTGGCGGCGCGGGTGTCCCCCGAGATGCGCCTCGGCCCTCGTGGCGGTGGGCGCGACCGCGACCAGATCATCCGCCACACCATCCGCACCGAGAGCGAGGCGTTCGCGAGGCGATTGGGGTTGCGGATACCGGAGGGCGGTGCGCTCACGGCGATGGGCCTGCGTGCCTACCGAGAGGCCTACGTCGCCACCATGCGAGCGTACAACGCCGGCGATGGCAAGCGGATGCGATCGTGGAACCTGCCATTTCTCATCCGCCACAGTGCATTCCACACGATGGACCACGCCTGGGAGATGGAGGACAAGGACCTCACCGCGCCCGCCGGCTGATGCGCCGGGGCGTTCAGCCGGCGCCGTGCTCCTGGTCGACATCGGTCGACGCCGGCTACCACTGACGGCAGCGTTGGCGGTCGGATCCGTTCGTGGGCCGGGACGGCGGCCTGGTCTCGAAGTGCGCCGCCCAGGTGCTCAACAAGCATGAGGCCTGCTTTCGCACCAGCGCCGAGCTGGTGACGGACCGCCTTGGCGCCGACGGTTGAGGTGGGCCCGACCCCGAACTCACAGTTGATGTCTCCTGCGGTACTGCGGCCCGAGCTCTCGACGCAGGGGCGTCCTTTGCGGCCACGCCGCGGCCTCGATCAGCTGCCTTTGAACGGCTTGCCAGATCTGGAGGACAGGCGCCCGCTATGTTCAGTCCGAGGGCGCCCGGCGAGCCTGGTTAGCCTCTCCGATAACCGCCCAGGGGTCCGCCACCGGCCCCAGGTGCCCGAGCTTGTCAGGGTTTATCACCGAGCGGACCAGCTGGATCCGCCCGTCGAGTATGTCGAGAGCCAAGGTGCAGAGGATTTTGTTGTCCCGGTCCCGAAAGATTGCGCCCGCCTGGCCGTTCACCTGGTGTGGCTCCACGCTGCCGCCTATGCGGAGGATTGGCGGGACCATCGCTACGAGCACCCTGGCCACCCGCTCAGGTCCGACGACGGCCCTGGCCCACTGCGGGGCATTGCCACCGCTGTCCCAGATCACCTGTACGTTGGCGGCCAGCAGTTCCCTGAGACTGTCCACTTCGCCTTCCCGAAGGGCCTCGAAGAACCGCGACGCCAGCTTCTCCCGCGCTCGGCCATCCGCCTCAAACCGAGGTCGCCCAGCGTCCATGTGGCGCCGAGCCCGCACAGCCAGCTGGCGGCACGCCGCCTCCGACCGCCCCACCGCCGCGGCGACCTCGGAGAAGCCGAGTCCGAACACATCCCGCAGCACGAACACGGCGCGCTCAAGCGGGCTGAGCCGCTCCAGCAGCAACAAGGCCGCGATTGACACCGAGTCGGCCAGCTCCGCCGATCGTTCCGGGTCCTCGTAGGGGTCGGTTGTCAGCGGCTCGGGGAACCAGGGCCCGATGTACTCCTCCCGCCGGAGGCGGGCCGAGCGCAGCACGTCGATCGAGATCCGGGCCACCACGGCGGAGAGGAAGGCCTTGGTCGAAGACGGTTGTGTCGGGGAGCTGTGGTAGCGCAGCCAGGTCTCCTGGACCGCATCCTCGGCCTCGCTCACGCTGCCGAGGATGCGGTAGGCGATCGCGAACAGCAGCGGCCGCACATCCTCGAACTCCTCGGTCCGGGTCACAGCAGCCCTTCCTTGAAGCCCTCCCGCCAGGATGGATACCGCGGCACCCAGCCGAGCTCCCGCCTGGCCTTGGCGTTGGAGAAGCCGCGCCCCTCCGTCATCATAGTCACGGCCACTTCTCCGGCCAGTATCCGCGCCAGCCACTTGGGAACACGCATCGGTGGCTTCGCGCCCGCGCACACTGCCAGGAACGGCAGCCACTCGCTGGCTGGGGCAGGGTCGTCGTCGACGATGTTGAACACACCCCTCGCCTGTTGCTCCACCGCCAGGACGGTGGCACTCGCCGCGTCGTCGAGATGCACCCACGAGCAGTAGCCGGTGCCGCGCCCGACGACCGGGAACTGGCGCCTGCGCACAAGCTCGACCTGATCGTCGGTAGCGCCCGGCCCGTAGAGTCCGCCGTATCGCAAAACTGCGCCCCCGGCCTTGACAACCACCTCTTCGACGTGGCTGATCGCCTCCATCACCAGGTGCGCTTCCGTCCCCGCGTGCAGGTCGAGCGGGTCCGCCTCGCTCTTCACCCATCCGTCCTCGCGGACGCCGTTCCAGCTGGCGTAGCTCTGCGCGACAACGTGAGCTACTCCAGTCGCCTCGGCGGCGGTCAGCAGGTGGTCCGTCCCCTCGGTGCGCAGCCGGTTGGTGGTGGCGAACCACCGGTCCATGTGCTTCATGTCGGGCTGGCCCGCTATGGCCGTCATCTGGTGAACTATGGCATCCGGACGGGCCGCGGCCACCGCCTCACCGACCGACAGCGCATCTAGTCCATCCATCACGACTGCGTCGGCGCCCAGCTTTGCCAGCAAAGCCAACTTGGCCACGCTCGTCGTCGTAGCTGTCACCTGGTGGCCACGAGCCACAAGCTGCGGCACCAGCCGCCGGCCCACGACCCCGCTCCCGCCTGCCACGAACACCCGCATGCCCAAAACCTCCTGATTCCAGAGTCGGTCACTGAGACCTGAGACGAGACAGCCCGGCCCTCTGTGACATGAGAGCAGAGCCGGTTGGGAGGAGAATTTCTTGGCGGCTGGTGGTCAACGCGCCCGCGGTCCCATGGAGCGGTTAGCCGGCTTTGCCCGCTCCTGAATTCGAGGACTCCCGCCGAGCCAAAGTTCTTGGTGCTGGCGGCCTTGGACCCGGCCCAGGATTCGCTGCGTTCCAACAAGGGCCTTTGAAACGGCTGAGGCAGGCTGGGGCCCAAAGCCCGCCCGCGCCAGCGCCTTGGCCCAACCCCTGGTCA
>DATKSV010000145.1:0-2095 GCA_035531535.1 Candidatus Nanopelagicaceae bacterium
ATCTCCTCCTGATAGACCCGCATCTGCGAAGTGACGTTATCGAGCAGCGACACGCCCAGGAAGAAGCCGGGCTCCGCGAAGCGCTGCTGGCGGCCATCCACCACCACCGTCGCTCCCTCCTCCCGCCCGATATCAATGTACCCTGCCACCCGGTCCCGATGCTCCCTGGTCACCAAGGGGCCCATCTCGGAGCCGGGGTCGCCGCCGGGGCCGATCCGGAGCCTGCCGATGCGCTCCTTGATGGCCGCCACCAGAGGATCGGCGATAGCACCGACGGCGACCACCAGGGCAATCGCCATGCAGCGCTCTCCGGCGGAGCCATAGGCGGCCGAGACGGCGGCATCGGCAGCCAGGCTGAGGTCGGCATCGGGCAGCACCACCATGTGGTTCTTGGCACCACCCAGAGCCTGCACCCGCTTGTCGTGCAGAGCCGCCTGCTGGTAGATGTGGCGAGCCACCGGGGTCGAGCCCACGAAGCTGACCGCGTCTATCCCGGGATGCTCCAGGATCCGATCGACCGCCACCCGGTCGCCATGGATCACGTTGAGCACTCCAGGGGGCAGCCCCGCCTTCAGGAACAGCTCCGCCACCCGCATGGAGACGCTGGGGTCCTTCTCGCTGGGCTTGAGCACGAAGGCGTTGCCACAGGCCACCGCATTGGCGAGCATCCAGAGGGGCACCATGATGGGGAAATTGAAGGGCGTGATCCCGGCCACGACCCCCAGTGGTTGCCGCAACTCGTGGACATCGACTCCACCTGAAGCGTCCAGGCTATGGCCGCCCTTCAGCAGCTGGCCCAAGCCGCAGGCGAACTCAACGTGCTCTATGGCACGGGCGACCTCCCCCATGGCATCGGAGCGAACCTTGCCGTGTTCTCTGGTGACCAGTCCGGCCAGGTCCTCGCGATGGATGTCCAGGAGGTGGCGGAAGGTGAAGAGAACCTCGGTTCGGTGAGAAATGCTGACCCCACCCCAAGCGGACTGGGCGGCCCGGGCGGCGGCCACGGCCCGGTCCACCTCGTCGGCATCCGCGAACGGGACGGCCGCGACCGGGATGCCGACAGCCGGGTTGAATACAGTGCCCCAGCGATCGGAAGTGCCGCCACTCCCCTCACCCGCGATGAAGTGGGGTATTACCGGCAACCCATCATGAGTCGCGGCCACCTCCGTGTGGGAAGAACCGGTAGCGCTGAGAACCTGACTCACGGCTTGTCACCTCCAAAGAACTCACAAACCGCGGCGACATTGAAGTGGGACCCGTGCCTACCGCTACGGCGGGAAGAAGATGACTAGATCGTGGCACTCGGGCGACTCTCTGTCAATGCTTACTGTGTAAAGATGGTTCTTCCCACCATTACATGGTGTAGTCTCAAGAGACCTCGGTATCGGCCGCTCGGAGTCTGCGTGGCCGCGGGCGTCCCGTTGGGCCTTGCCACTACGAGGTTAGCTGTCGGCGTCGTATTGGAGGTCTTCGCACAATGTGGTTGCCCCCCCTCACCGACATACTCGCTCTGCCGGAGCTAGCCTCAGGCGAGCCCGAAGTTGTGGCCGGCGGCGGCGGACTCAGAAACCAGGTGCGCTGGGTGCACGTCAGTGAGCTCGAGGACATTGCGCATCTGCTCAGCGGAGGCGAGCTTCTGCTGACCACAGGGGTCGCCTTGGAGACCAGTCCCCAGGCTCTGGTTGGCTACGTTGAAAGCCTGGCCGCTGCGAATGTGGCGGCACTGGTGATAGAGGCTGGCCGGAGATTCGACTGTGTGCCTAGCGCGATGGTGGAGGCGGCCGACCGGCTCGGACTCCCCGTCATCCTGCTCCGGCGTGAGGTCAAGTTCGTCCGGGTCACGGAGGAGGCGCACAGCTTCATCATCGACTCCCAGCTGGGTGAGCTCCGGGCCAGCCAGGAGATCCATGGGACGTTCACCGAGATGGCCATCGAAGGCGCGTCCACGAGTGACATCGTCAGGCAGGCCGCCCTCATGGCCCACCGCCCGGTCCTGCTCTCCAGCCGGGGCCGCCAGGTCCTCGCCTTCGAGACCGGCGATGTCGGGGCGGCTCTGGTTCTGAGCAGCTGGGAAGAGGTCTCCGGCGACATTCCG
>DATKSV010000146.1:0-64955 GCA_035531535.1 Candidatus Nanopelagicaceae bacterium
TGGGCCGCGAGGAGAGTCGACCACCTAGGCCGTGGCCTCGACGACGCACCCAGCCCACGTTGGACGGGTCGCTCGTCCTCGTCGTGTCCGAGCCGTAGACAAGTCAGCTACCGCCGTCCTACCGACGGCCGTTTTTGACGAGCTGCCGCCACCGGCCCGGATACGGCTCTCTGGGTGCGCCAAAAGCCGTGTTCGAAGTAAGCGTCCCACTCCGACCGGCCGCCCTTCGACGGGTTCTTCACCGTGTCCGAGTTCGAATACGGAACTCGAGTGGAGCCGGTGGTGTGGAGCCGGCGGGAATCGAACCCGCGACCTCTTCCATGCCAAGGAAGCGCGCTCCCGCTGCGCCACGGCCCCATCTGCTCGCGCCTAACGCGAGGAACTGGGGAAGGGTATCAAAGGCGCGCTCGATAGGGCGCCGGATGTCTTTCGGTGGGACAGTGCAGTCGTCGGTTCCCGAGTACTGGAGTGCGTGGCGGCGCGAAACTAGAGAGAGTGGCCCTCCTGGACTCGGCGGCGCCCCCAAGCCTCAGCTTCACCTCAGACACGACGAAGCTGGCGGTCTGCCGTCTCGATGCGGAGGAGCCCATCCCGGCGTGGGCCACCGCTGGTCCCTGGTGGACCGTCAGCCACACCCAATCCGAGCTTTCGATCGTGTGTGAAGAGGGCCGGGTGCCGGAGGGGGTTGCCAAGACCGGTCCCTGGCGAGCTTTGCAGGTGGCGGGAACGCTGGATCACCAGTTGGTTGGAATCCTGGCGTCCATCACCGCCACCCTGGCGGCATCCCAGGTTCCAATCTTCGCTGTCTCCACCTACGACACGGACTGGGTCCTGGTTCCGGAGGATCGATTTGAGAGGGCTTGCTCCGCGCTTGTCGGAGCGGGCCACCAGTTCGATCCCTGACCAGTTCACCAGGCGAGCTCGGCTCGAGGCACAAAAGAACAGCGACCCGGCGAATGCCGGGCCGCTGGGGGAGGGCTGGTCGTGGCGACTAGGCGGGTGGGCGCTGCTGGCCGCAGGACTCAATTTGCGGCCCAGCCCTGGGAGCTGGCTGGGACAGGGCTGAGAGCTCCCCCAGACCTTTCCTTGAGGCGGCCGGCTACCGGCAACAGCCCAGATATCTCTCAGGGCAGGCACAGAAAACACTCAGGAAAGACTGGCAGACTCAGCCTTAGAGATGGATGAGGAAACGCGGATCCTGGTGGTCGACGACGAGACCAATCTGGCCGAACTGGTGGCCACCGCTCTCCGGTATGCGGGATTCGTGACGGCCACCGCCGGAAGTGGTGCGGCCGCAATCGCTCAAGTCGCCGACTTCCGACCCCACCTGCTCATCCTGGACGTGATGCTCCCCGACTTCGACGGCTTCGAGGTTTCGCGGCGACTGGCTGAGGCTGGCACCCAGTCTCCCATCCTGTTCCTGACCGCTCGAGACGCCACGGAGGACAAAGTACGGGGCCTGACCGTGGGCGGCGACGACTACGTCACCAAGCCCTTCAGCCTAGACGAGCTCATCGCCAGAGTTCGGGTGATCCTGCGCCGGGCGGGTCACCAGGCGGAGAGCCACACGCTGCTCACCTTCGCCGACCTGGAGATGGACGAGGATCTGCGCGAGGTTCGGCGAGGCGGAGACCTGGTGGAGCTCACGGCCACCGAGTACCGGCTCCTGCGGTATCTCCTGATCAACGCCCGGCGAGTGTTGACCCGAGCCCAGATCCTGGACCATGTCTGGAAGTACGACTTCGGTGGCGACGCGGGGATCCTGGAGACCTACATCAGCTATCTGCGCAAGAAGGTGGACCGCAAGGAGCCTCCCCTAATCCACACCATCCGCGGGATGGGGTACGTACTCCGCCTGCCTCGCGCCTGACCATGTCGCTGCGCCTGCGGCTTCTCCTCGGGTTGGTGGCCCTGGTGGCCATCGGGCTCGGGGTGACCGACGCGGTCACCTACGTGGTTTTGGAGTCCACCCTCAGTTCTCAGATCGACCAGCAGGCGTATAACTCCGCCCCCGAGATAGCTCGAGATCTGAGCATCCTACAGTCGACCGGTCTGAAGCCCAGAGGAGGGCCGGACATCCCATCAGAGAGCTTCGGCGACCTGGTGAGTCCAGAAGGCTCGTTCGCGCGATCGTTCGTCACGAACCCCAACAGCAAGCCACCAACGCCTAGCCTGCCCCCGGGCTTGGGTAGCGGACCTGTGAACGGGAAGGTCTACCTCACGGTCCCGGCTTCCAACGGTGGAGGAGAGTTTCGGCTTTTGGTGATTGGCACCAATGAGCCGGGCGTCAACCTGATTCTCGGTATCCCCCTGACCGACGTTGACGCCACTCTCAATCAGTTACGCGCCGTCTTGATCTTGGTAGGAGTGGCGGTTCTCGTTGGCATGGGGGGTCTGGCGTGGTGGATCGTGCAGTTGGGACTCCGGCCTCTGGCTCGGATCCGGACAACCGCCAGCGCTATCGCGGGCGGCGATCTGAGCCAGAGGGTGGAACCCGGACCACCCGGCACGGAAGTGGGCGAGCTGGCCACCAGTCTCAACGAGATGCTGAGCCAGATCGAGCGGGCCTTTGCGGCTAGGTCCGCATCCGAGGCCCGCATGCGGCAATTCATGTCGGACGCATCACATGAGCTGCGGACTCCGCTCAGCTCGATTCGGGGCTATGCGGAGCTCTTCCGGCACGGCGCCAAGGGGCGCCCGGACGATCTGGGCAAGGCGATGACCCGGATCGAGAGCGAATCGGCTCGCATGAGTCAGCTGGTGGACGACCTCCTGCTCTTGGCTAGGCTCGACGAGGGCCGACCCTTGGACCTGGTGACGGTGGATGTCTCCCAATTGGCTGTGGACGCGGTTGCCGACGCCTCTGTGGCCGATCGTCAACACCCGATCCATGTGGATGCTCCCGACCCGGTGCTGGTGCTGGGGGACGAAGCGCGGCTGCGCCAAGTGATGAGCAACCTGCTGCGCAACGCGACCGCCCACACTCCCGCCAAGACTCCGATCGAGGTCTCGGCGGAGAGGGAAGGGGAGGTAGCGGTGCTCAAGGTTGCCGACCATGGCCCTGGGGTAGACCCCGTAATCGCCACGCGCATCTTCGAGCGCTTCGTGCGGGCGGACCCGTCGCGGGGGCGGGAGCAAGGCGGGGCGGGCCTGGGGCTGGCGATCGTCGCCGCGATCGTCTCCGCCCACCAGGGGACGCTGCGGCTGGACGAGACGCCGGGCGGTGGCGCCACCTTCACGGTGCGTATTCCGATCGAGCGATCAATAGCAAGATCGGAAGGCGCAGCCCCCAGCGACTGAGGGTGCGAGAATCGAGCTCCGTGGCAGCAACTGAGGACGGCGCGCCTTCGGAAGCGTCTGCCGGTGGTCTCCCGCCTCGGCCGGGGCCATCCCGCTGGGGCCCCTATTTGTCGATGCGACAGTGGGGCACGGTACGGGAGGACTACAGCGCCGACGGTGATGCTTGGGATTACCTCCCCTTCGAACAGTCCCGCAGCCGGGCCTATCGTTGGGGCGAGGATGGCATTCTGGGCATCTGCGACGACCGCCAGCGGGTCTGCCTGGCGCCGGCGCTCTGGAACGGTGAGGACTCTATCCTCAAAGAGAGGGTGTTCGGGCTCTCCAACGCCCAGGGCAACCATGGCGAGGACGTCAAGGAGTATTGGCATTACCTGGACGCCCTGCCTGACGGAAGCTATCTGCGCGCTCTCTATCGATACCCTATGGCCGCCTTCCCGTATGAAGCTCTGAAGGAAAGGAACTCCACTCCTGGGCCCGAGCTCGGGTTGCTTCAGCTAGGCGCCTTCGCCGACGACCGGTACTGGACAGTCGAGGTCGAGTACGCCCGGCCCACTCCCGAGGTAGTGGCCTGCCGGATCAGGGTCACCAACGAGAGCCATGAGCAGGCCCGGCTGCACCTCCTGCCCCATCTGTGGCTGAGGAACACCTGGGCCTGGCAGCAGCCGCGCGGGGACCCACCTCAGCTCCAGGTCAGTGGCTCTACGGCGGAGCTTGGCGGCGATCCCGAGTTGCAGGGGTATCGCCTGCAAGTAGGTGGCGACTTCGCTTGGCTGGTCTGCGACAACGAGACCAACGCCCAACTGCTCTTCGACTCACCTAACTTCAGCTCGTATCCCAAGGACGCCATCGGAGACGCGGTAGTCAACGCGGACCCAGCGCGTTGCAACCCGGCGCTCCGGGGCAGCAAGGTTGCCGCCCATTTCCTGCTGGAGGTCAGGCCCGGACAGTCCGAGACGGTGCGGCTGGTTTGGGGCAACGACCCGGGGCGCGACCCGAGCCAGGTGGATGACATCTGCGCCGAGCGTCGGGCTGCCTCCGACCAGTTCTATCAGGGGATCTGCTCCGGAAACGCTGACGACCTGCTGATCCAGCGCCAGGCGTTTGCCGGTTTGATCTGGACTCAGCAGTACTACGAGTACGACGTGGCCCGCTGGCTCGCCGGCGATCCCAGCCAACCAGCGCCACCTCCAGAGCGTTTGCAGGGCAGAAATGACCGCTGGGGGACACTCAAGGCGGCCGACGTCATTGTGATGCCCGACAGTTGGGAGTACCCCTGGTTCGCCAGCTGGGATCTCGCCTTTCACGCCATGGCCCTGGAACCGATTGATCCGGCCCTGGCCAAAGAGCAGGTGCTGTTGCTGCTCCAACCTCGCTATCTGCGCGAAGACGGACAGCTGCCCGCGTACGAGTGGGCGTTTTCGGACTGCAATCCGCCCACCTCAGTGCTGGCCGTATGGCAGATCTTCATTCGCGACCGTAACCGCACCGGCGTCCCCGACCGAGCCTTCCTGGAGCAGGCATTTCTCTCGCTGCTGTTCAACTACGGCTGGTGGGAGAACCGCCACGACCCCCAAGGAAACAACATCTTTTCTGGGGGGTTTTTGGGGCTCGACAACATCTCTGCGGTGGATCGCAGCCACCTTCCGCCGGGCGCCGGCATCTCCGAGGTGGACGCCACGGCCTGGATGGGCATGATGGTGGCCAAGATGTTTCGCATGGCGGCCGAGCTGGCCATCGAAGAGCCGCAATACGAAAACATGGCGATTCGCTTCTTCTCGCACTATGTGCGCATCGCCAGCGCTCTCAACGGCCAGGATGGCCAGGCGGGGCTCTGGGACGACGACGACGGTTTCTACTACGACGTACTGCGCCTAGCTGACGGGCGCACCGAGCAGCTCCGGGTGCGCAGCCTGGTGGGGCTGATGCCCCTGGCCGCCAGCGAGGTGGTCCACCGCCACACCTTGGACCGGTTACCGCGACTCTCTCAGAAACTGGATGAGGCAGCCGAACAGGAGGTCATCCACTACCGCAAGGCCAGCGGCGACGACCCCTACGCCTGTCTTAGCCTGGTCGGCTCAGACCGCATCCACCGCCTCTTGGACCGCCTATTGGACCCCTCGGAGTTTCTCTCGGAGCACGGCCCCCGATCCCTCTCCAAGGCTCATCTCAGCCACCCCTTCAGATGTGCGCTGGTGCCGGGAATGCCACCGGTGCGATACGAGCCCGGAGTCTCGGCGGAGCGAATCTACGGAGGCAACTCCAACTGGCGCGGACCGGTCTGGTTCCCCACCACCTACCTTCTCGTCCAGGCGCTTCGCCTTTTGGGGACTGGGCTCGGCCCCTCCTTTACCCATCCTTTCCCGTCGCCGGCCGGCCGGCCGATGACCCTCGGGCACATCGCCGACCAGCTGGCCGAGCGAACGGTGGGCATTTTCCGTCGACGACCGGACGGCCGTCGGCCCCTATACGGCGAACTCGAGCGTTTCCAGAAAGACCCCAAATGGCGAGACAACCTGCTCTTCTATGAGTACTTCGACGGGGAGACTGGTTCCGGTCATGGGGCCGCCCATCAAACCGGCTGGACCGCGCTGGCGGCCCTCATGGTCCAGGAGCTGCGCTCGCCGTGGCGGCCGCCTCGGCGCGGGCAGTAGCTCTGGTCGGAAAGCCTTCCTGGTCAGGAGGCCCAGATCGGCGGCGAGGTGGCCGTGAAGTTGAGGTCGGCGGTTACCTGCTGAGGGGCGCCCGGCTTTTTGGTGGTCGCCTTGGGCACCCACCACAACTGGAATGGAGATGACTTGTCGGTGAGCAGGGTGTTGAGGTAGAGGACGCTCTTGCCGTCCGGGGACCAGGTCGGGCTGGCGGGCAGGGGTCCGGAGCTTATGGTCACCGGCGTTCCCAAGGTGGTTCCATTCCAGCTGGCAACCTGCAGGGTGCTGGTCTGGAGGCTGTTATCACTACAGACCATGGCGATCTCGGTTCCGTTGGGGGAGAGCGCCGGCTCAGCGCAGTCCTGAGCTTCGGTGGTGAGGTAGTCCGGGGTGGCGTAGGGAGAGCTGACATAGACCAGTCGGGCGTAGGTGTCGCCGTCGGTAGGCCCGCCCGAAGTGTCGACGGAGTACTTGGCGTAGATGATCCCCCCGTTGGAAAGCGGGATCGGCTCGACATCGCCGCCTTGGTAGTAGAGTCCGGGCTCGCTCCAAACCACCGGGTTGGCCGTTGGGTCAGAGAACGGGACGGCTCGGACCTGGAAGTTGACGTTGTAGGCGCCCCCGGGAGGGAAGTAGTCCTGGACGTAGAACAGGGTGTTGCCGTTGGGGCTCACCCTGGGGTAGTACGCCCAGTGATTGTTGAAGTATTGCGATGAGCTCTCGGAGAGCATCAGGCGCACGACCTGACCTTGCGCGTTCAGCAGGTAAACATCGCTGTACATGGCGTTATACGCCACCGCCAGGATGTCTCCGCCGGGGGCCGGCTCCACCTGCACCCAGTCATAAGCGGGGGCCTTTAGCTGCGTGAACTTGAGGTTTGACAGACTGTAGATATCTCCGTTTTGGACCACGTCCACCGTTCCCGGGAGGTCGATCAGGGCCTGGATCTGGGTGGGCTTCTGGCTGTGGTGCTTATTGCTCTTCAGGGTGCCCAGCACCGAGTAGATGGCAAATCCGAACACGGCCATCAGCGCCAACGCCGCCGCGATCGGCAGCAAGCGCCTCACGAGGTAGGGAAGTACTGGGAGACCAGTCCGTGGATGGCGGTCCAGTTCGGCAGCAGGACGCTTTGGCCGTTAAGATCAGGGTCACTGGTGAAGTAGGGATCGCCGAGCATGATCACCTGCTTCACGCTCCCGTCGCTCACCGCCTTGGCCAAGGGCAGCAGCGATGCCACCTGAGTGATGCTCATATCAGTCTTCACTGCGTTGCCCAGCGAACCGGCGATTGTCGGGACATCGGCCAGCCCGACGTCGTTGGCGGAGGCCTTGATGTCGAGCAGCAATTGCTGCTGTTTCTGGGAGCGAGCGAGGTCCGAGAGGACGTCGCCATGCCGGGAGCGGGCGTACTCCAGGGCGGCGACCCCGGCAACCCGTTGCGGCCCGGGCAGGATCGCGACTCGCGCTTGGTTGTAGGGATCAGTGCCGGAGATGTCATAGGGATACTCGTCGTCGAGGATCGGCATCTGCGCGACGATGTTGACCTCGTGCACGTCATTGACCACCTGGACTAGGCCGCCGAGTCCGATCCATACCCAGTAGTTGACCGTGACGTTGAAGTCGTTCTGGACCGTGGCGATAGCTTCCGCGGCGCCGCCATCTAAATACGCGGCGTCGATCTTGGCCGACGATCCGCCGTCGCCGATCGGTACCCAGAGGTCTCGCGGGATGGAGAACATGACGACCGACTTGGTCTGCGGATTGATCCGGACCAGGATCATGGTCTGGGTCAGCACCCCGGATGGGGGGAACTTGCTGTCGTTGTCCGACCCCAGCAACATGACGTTGAAGGGCTGGTTGGAGGCTGGGGCAGGGGTGGCGCTGGGCGACGCCTGGGGATGATTCTTCGAGCCGCCTTGGGTCGCTTGGCCGGTGCTGTGGAGGGCGGCCGAGATGGCAGGTAGAAAGTACGCTACGACCCCGCTCACGCCGGAGAGACCGAACCCGAAAGCCAGCAGCGCGGCCACCAGCACTCGGTGCCGACCCCAAGAGAAGGACGTCTGATGTGACTTAAGCCCGGCGCGTCGGCGCCGCGGCCGGGTCCCGGCAGGCATGCCGCCGGATTGTACCCGGACATCCTGAGAGGAGTTTGAGGATAACTGGGCGCCCGGGGACCTGGCTGGGGGCGCTAACCTTGGCGACCATGCTGCTGCAAGGCAAGAGGGTCCTGGTTACGGGGGTCCTCACCCCGGCTTCCCTACCGTTCGCGGTCGCTCGCCAGGCCCAAGAGGACGGTGCCGAAGTGGTGCTCACCTCTTTCGGTCGGGCGATGCGGCTGACCGAGCGGACCGCCGAAAGACTGTCCCCCAAACCCCCGGTCTTGGAGCTGGACGTCAACCAGGACGAGGACTTCACGGCGCTCGCAGCCGAGCTGCAGGAGCGCAAGTGGCAGCTGGATGGCATCGTCCACGGAGTTGCCTTCGCGCCGATCGAAGCACTCGGGGGGGCCTTCCTCAGCACTCCCTGGGAGGCGGCCGCGATCGCGCTCCGGACCAGTGCCTTTTCGTTGAAGCAGTTGGTGGTGGCGCTGGAACCCTTGATCCCGGAGGTCGGGGCTAGCGTCGTGACCCTGGACTTCGACGCCAGCCAGGCCTGGCCGACGTACGACTGGATGGGGGTCTCCAAAGCCGCTTTGGAGTCAGTCGTGAGGTATCTGGCTCAGTACCTGGGGGGGCGCCGGATCCGGGTCAACGCGGTGTCAGCCGGACCGCTGTACACCATCTCCGCCAAAGGGATCCCCGGTTTCCCTAACTTCCCTGAAGTGTTCGCGCGCCAAGCGCCGCTGGGTTGGGACGGCCGCGACACCGATCCGATCGGCAAGGCTTGCGTGGCCCTCTTGTCCGACTACTTTCCGGCCACCACGGGTGAGATCGTCCACGTTGACGGTGGCTATCATGCGGTTGGGGCGGCCATGGGCTCGGTAGGCGGCACCCCTACCGAGTAGGTCCGTCGGGACCGTAACGTCCTGCTCCACCACCAAGCGGCGCCCAGCGCGGCCAGAACCGCGATCGATCCGCCGAGAGCCATCGCCACCCGACTTCCCCAGGCCTGCTCGACCCCGCCGAAGATCAGGCTTCCGAGCGGGGTGGTGCCCAGGAAGACCCAGAGGTAGAGCGACATCACCCGACCCCGCAGGTACCCGGGGGTGAAGGTCTGCACCACGCTGTTGGACATGGCGCTGTAGACGATCATGCCCCCACCGGCCAGGGCGAGCAGGACCATGGCCGACGCCAACGCGGCCACCTGGCCCGCCAGGACCAAGAAGAGGCCGAAGACCCCGCACCCGACCAGCAGCGCCAGCATCGAAGCCCGGCTGGCGTAGGCGACCCCGACCGCTCCCACCAATGCCCCCAAACCGAGGGACGCACTGAGCAAACCGAAGCCACCAGCCCCGACGTGCAGCCCGGTACGGGCCAGGGCGGTGATCAGGATGGTGAGGTTGTAGGAGAAGGTGCCCACGATCGCCATCAGGACGATCACCAACTTGACCTCGGGGGTGCGTCGGACGTAGCCAACTGCTTCCCGTACCTGGGAAATGACCGCGCTGGGCCGTCCGCCCAGGCGCTGGGTGGGGTGCAGCTCAGCGGAGCGCATCAGCATCAGACCGCCGATCACCGCCAGGTAGGAGATGGCGTTGAGGTCGAAGCAGACCGCTGTGCCAACCGTGGCGATCAGCACCCCGCCGATGGCCGGGCCGACCACCCGGGCGCCGTTGAACACCATCGAGTTGAGGGCCACCGCATTGGGCATCCGGCCCTTACCGACCATCTCGGGAACGAACGCCTGCCGGGTGGGGCCGTCCACCACGTTGATCACGCCGAAGACCGCGACCACGAGGAAGACCTCCCAAACCCGCGCCATATGGAGCCCCTCGGTGACTCCCAGGATCGCTGCGGTGACTGCGAAGCAGCTCTGGGTGAGGATCAGCAGGCGGCGCTTGGGCCAGCGATCCGCGATGACGCCGCCGAACGGCTGGAGCAGCAGATTGGGCAGGAACTGGACCATCAGCAGGAGACCCAGCATTAGCGGGGAGTGGGTCAACTCCAGAATCAGCCAGGCTTGGGCAGTCGACTGCAGCCAGCTACCGGTAACCGACACCGCCTGCCCACTGAAGAAGAGGCGGTAGTTGCGGTTGCCGAGGGCGTTGAAGGTGCGCGTGGTCATCGCGCGGGCAGTGACAGTCATCGCTCCACCCCGATCAAGTGCTCGAGGGCGGGCAGAGCGCGCTGCAGAGCTGTGATCTCTCGAGCGGAGAGGTGACTCAGCCGCTGGGCGAACCAGGCGCCCCTCAGCTGCCGGGCCGCCCGGGCTATGGCGATGCCCTGGCGGGTCAGGGACACCTGGACGAAGCGGCGATCGATCCCGTCCACCTTCTTCTGGATCAACCCCTCAGCCTCCAGCTGGCCAAGCAGAACTGTCATGGAGGGCACCCGCACATGCTCAGCCGCCGCGAGCTGAGTGACGGTGGCAGGGGAGTGGTCCAGCAGCGCGACCAGCACCGGGTAGTGCCCCGGTGGCACCCCGAGTGGACCCGAGGTCTGACGCAGGCGACGATTGAGTCGAGTCAGAACGGTGGGAAGCTCGGTCGCCAGCTCGGAGGCCTCGTCAGCAGCGGGCGAGGCGGGTCGGCGGGAGCGCGTCGGTGCATCGGTCACCTACTTAGTTTACCTAATTAGCACAACTAAGTGGTCGAGACGGTGGCGAGCTTAGTCGACGCAGCTCTGAGTCGACGCGGTGGCCGTGCTGGACTCGCCCTTGCTGATGTCTGGAAGGACCTCCCCGGCGGTTAGGGCGTAGCCTTCTCCGCTCACCACCAGCGACTTGGCAAACACCACGCCCACCACCTGCCCCTGGAGATCCACGAAGGGACCGCCGGAGTTGCCTGGGATCACCGAAGCCTGGAGCACGAAGATCTCTCGGCTCACGATCGAACGAGAGTAAATATCGCGCCCCACCGCATCCAACTGCCCCCGAATGGCGCCGGGAGCCACCTGCTCAGGCCCTCCGTTCGGGTACCCGATGACCGCCCCCGGGGTGGCCCTGCCACCCGAGGTACTGATGGTCAGTGGCGCCAGATTCAGGCCGGGCACGCGAAGTAAGGCGATGTCTCGCTCAGGGTCGAATAGGACCACCTGGGCCGCCAGCGAGCCGAGCTGGCCCGGGACCAAGATCCGCGAGTCGTGGCTGCCAGCCACCACGTGGGCGTTGGTCAGGATCACCCCCAGGGCCACCGGGAAGCCGCTGCCCTCGATCAGCCCGCCGCAGCCGACGCTGACTACCTTCACCGTCTCCGCCGCCGCCGACCTGACTTGGGCGTTTTGGGCCAGGCTGGCGGGGACCGTCACCGGCGCCGGGAGCGGGGGTATCAGATTGGCGAAGACCTCAGGGAAAGGCACCGCACTGAAGATGTGCTGCAGCCCGCCCAGCCAGGCCGGGTCTTGCGGGAACTGGTCCGCCAAGGCGTGCAGGACCGCTGACTTCTGGATCTGGGTGGAGAGGGGAGGCCAGGGACCCGAGGCGAAGGTGAGGCCCAGATACCAGCTGGCCACTAGCACCACCACCAGGCCCCATGCGACCCCCAGGAAGGAGTCGATCAGCCCCAGGTGGCTTCGGATGGTGGTCAGCCGCAGGCGCAGCCCGATCCAGGTGCCAAGGCCGTCGCCGAGCAGGGCCAGCGCCAGCAGGATCCCGATCGCGATCCCCGAGCGGACCTCGACGGTGAAGTCGTGGAGGAGGGGGGGAACAGAGGTCGCCAACCAAGCTCCGACCCCGAGCCCCACCAAAAGCCCGAGTAGCGAGAACAGGGAGTAGGTGAAGCCTCGGCGATAGCCGCGGATCGCGGCGTACAGCAGGGCGACGATGATGAGGATGTCGATCAGGTCCATCGGGTGTCCGGCATCATCGCGGCTCCGAAGCAGCGGGAGCGCTGTCACTTCTGATCTCGTCACAATGCACGCGACCACCCCAGAGCGAGGAGCTGTGAGCACGGAACGAAACGGCGTCGGTCATGTGAGTCGGGCGCGGCGCAGCCGCGGCTCGGTGCAGAGCGGGCTGTTCATCCCGCTGCCGGAGGACTGGCGCACCTGCATCCTCCCGGTGATCGGCCTGGCCACCCCGGTCGGGCTGCTGGTGGTCAACTTCTCGGCCTGGGTGATCTCGCAGCTGGGAGCCTTCCGCTGGGGGGTGGCGGTCAGCGCCTTCGTCAGCGCCCTGATCTTGAACAGCCTGACCGCGGTGAACGTCTATCGCTACGTTCGCAACCGCTGGCCGAACTTTGTGATCAGCCGGCAAGAGAACGGCACCTGGGTCTTGGTGGGGGCCATCGCCCTGATCTTGATCGCGGCCTTCCTCTCGTCGCTGTTCTCGTACGTCGGCATGGCCAATCCCCATCGGCTGCCCAACGGGATCGCGGTGATCACCGGTTTCCTCGGGGTGATGATCCCGCTCGGGTTGAGTTTGGGGCTCAACCGCAAGCGGCGCGCCTCCGCCGAACCTCGTCCATAGCCTGGTACAGCTCAGAGGATCCGCTCTTGGTCCAACTGGCCTAGGACCCGGACTGTGCCCTGATCGAAGACGATGGCCGCCGTCGCCAGGCCTAGGAAGAGGCCGTGGCCCAGTACCCCAGCAATCTCGCCCAAGCGACTGGCTGCCTCCCGGGGGTCCGCCATCCCTGTCTCGAAATGGAGGTCGAGCAGGAAGTTTCCGTTGTCGGTCACGAAGGGTTCGTTGGTCGGCTGTCGACGTCTCTCTGACCGGCAAGACAGTTGCGCCTGGCAGCGGGCCGCGGTGCCTTCCCAGTCGAAGGGGAGCACCTCGACCGGGAGGGTGTTGGTAGAGCCGAGTTGCCCCACCTCCTTCGAGGAGTCGGCCAGAACCCAGAACCGCCGGCTGCTCTGGGCCACCACTTTCTCTCGCAGCAAGGCGCCACCGCCGCCCTTGATCAGGTTGAGCTGAGTGTCGAATTCGTCGGCCCCATCCACGTCTAGGTCGAGGACCCCGCCACTTGCTAAGAGGAGCTCGATCCCAACGTCGCGGGCGAGAGCCTCGCTCGCCTCGGACGCGCAGAGTCCTTTGACTTCGAGGCCCGACGCGATCCGGGGGCGGAGGGCTTCGATGAAGGCGGACGCCATGCGGCCGCTGCCCAGGCCCAGCCGCATTCCGGGGCGGATCAGGCCGGCCGCGTGGGCTGCCACCTCGGCCGCCGCGGAGGCGAACTCTTCCGGGGCCAGCTTCAAGCTATCCGCTCACCTTGGGGCCGACCTCTTCGATGGAGAGTCGGAGCAGAACCCGCCTCTCGGCGACCATGGCGGCGCGGTATTCGTCCCAGTCGGGGTGCTCTCCCGAGAGATCCCGGTAGTACTGCACCAGCAAGGGCAGCGCCTCCGGCAAGGAGACCACCTCGACCTCGCCCCGGATCGAGATCCATGGTCCGAAGAAGTTGTTGGTGAACACCACGAGGTCGTACTTCGGGTGGCGCCTCAGGTTGCGAACCTTTACCGCGGTTTCTCGGCTGCTGACGGCTAGCTGGCCCTGGGGGTCGACCGCCACCGCGACCGGTGACATTTGGGGGCTGCCGTCCCGACGACGGGTCGCCAGGATGGCGTGGTGATGCTGGGAGGCGAACTGCCTAGCCGCTTCGGCGTCCATGGTGGGCAGCCCTCCTACCTTGTCCTTCCCAACGCAGTGGACGAGCCCGGGCCCGTCGGATCAGATCTTCCTGGATACCCTCTTCCGAGGAAGACGGGTCGACCCGCACCCATCGCCCATCGGACTGGAGCTTCCAGCTCTGCCGACGATCGGCCCAGGTCAGCTCCAGCACCTGGCGGACCTCGTCCCTGGCCTGTGGGTCGAGCAGAGGGATGACGCACTCCACCCGCCGGTAGAGGTTGCGGCCCATCAGGTCCGAAGATCCGATGTGGACCTCGGGCTGGCCGCCGTTCTCGGCGATGAAGGCGCGGCCATGCTCCAGGAAGCGTCCCACCACGCTGTGGACCTGGATCGTCGAGCTCAGACCCTCAACCCCGGGTCGAAGGGCACAGATTCCGCGCACCAACAGGCGGATCGGCAGACCCGACTGCGACGCCTTGTACAGGGCGTTGATGGCCCGCTCATCGGTCAGTCCGTTCACTTTGAGCAGGAGCCCGGCTGGCCGGGCGTGTTTGTGGTGCTCCACCTCCCGCGCCACTAACTGCTCAAAACTCTGGATGGCGTTGATCGGGGCCACCCAGAGGTCTCGATAGTCCCGCTTGCGGGAGTATCCCGTCAGGTAATTGAAGAGGTCGGCGACCTCTTCGGTGATCTCCGGCTTGGCAGTGAGGAGCCCGAAATCGGTGTACAGCCGGGCGGTGACCGCGTTGTAGTTTCCGGTTCCGACGTGGGCGTAGTAGCGGATGCCGCCCTCCTCCTGGCGGACCACCAGGACCAGCTTGGCGTGGGTCTTGAGCCCGGGCACGCCGTAGGCCACATGGGCTCCCACCTGCTCCAGCTGGCGGGCCCAACGGATGTTGTTCTGCTCGTCGAAGCGAGCCTTGATCTCCACCAGCACCACCACCTGCTTGCCGTCCTCGGAGGCTCGCGTCAGAGCGTCGATGATCGGGGTGTCCCCACTGGTCCGGTACAGGGTCTGCTTGATCGCGACCACTTTGGGGTCCCGGGCCGCCTGCTCGATGAAGCGCTCGGTGGTGGCGGCGAACGAGTCGTAGGGGTGCTGGACTAGGACATCGCCACGCCGCAGCACTGCGAAGAAGTCGGGATCCTGGTCCTGCATCGTGAGCAGCCGGGGCGGGGTCGTCCCGGTGAACTGGGGGTAGGCCAAATCCGGCCGCTCCACCGCGTCGGCCACACTGCCCAGGCCGGTCAGGTCCAGCAGTCCGTCCACTTCCTGGACCTCGTCGCGGATTACTCCCAGCTCGGTCTCCAGCATAGTCAGGATCTCGCGAGACAGGCCGGGAGCGGTCTCGACCCTGACCACCGCGCCGAACCGTCTCTCGCGGAGCTCCTCCTCGATCGCCGAGAGCAGGTTGGGTTCGTCCTCGTCGACATCGAAGTCGGCGTCCCTGGTCACTCGGAAGAGACCGTGGGCGACCACCTCCATGCCGGGGAAGAGCCGATCCAGCCGTTCGGCGATGATCCGCTCAATCGGCACGAAGGGTCCTCGGCGTCCCGCCTGAAAGAACCGAGGGGCCGACGACGGCACCTTGACCCGCGCCACCCGGGGGGCCCGTTCGCCTGGCTCTCCCAGCATCACCGCGATCGAGAGCGAGAGGTTGCTCAGATACGGGAAGGGGTGGGCGGGGTCGATCGCCAGGGGCGTCAGCAGGGGATACAGCTGCGACTCGAAATATCCGTCGCACGCCTTATTATCGGTCCTGGAGAGCGGCTCGTCATGCAGTAGCAGCCGTACTCCCTGGCGTTCCAGGAGAGGGGCCACGTCGTCGCGGAGACAGCGACCCTCCGCGGCGACTATCTCGCGGGTGCGCTTCCCGATGGCCCGCAGCTGCTCGGTAGGGGTCATGGCGTCGGCGTGTGTGCTCTGGACTCGCTCGGCCATCTGCCTCTTCAAGGAGGCGACCCGGATCATGTAGAACTCGTCCAGGTTACTGGCGGTTATGGCCAGGAATCGGAGCCGCTCCAGGAGCGGCACCCTGGGGTCCTGCGCCTCGGCCAGCACCCGGGCGTCGAAGTCGAGCCAGCTCAGCTCGCGGTTTATGTAGTTGGTGGGGTCGCCCAGCCGGCCGTCCTGCTCGTGGTGGCCACCGACCGGTAGCTCGACGATCTTGGCCGCCCGGGACCCGGCCTTGCGACGGGCACCCTGGACTTCCGAGCGCCGGGATTTAGCTTCAGTCACGGCGGTTACGCTAACACCGGCCCGATGGTGAAGGATGGCAGTAACAATCCGCTCGCAGAATTGTTGGCGAGCCGCAATTCTCGGGGGTCGAGGTACGATCAGGGCATGAAGATCGCTCTGAGCCGGAGTGCAACCGCCCTGGCTGCCCTCGGCACCCTGGCTCTGGTGGGCTGCGCGAGCAGCGGCATCTTCATGAAGGGGTCGGCCGGGACCATCCTCCAGGCTGCCAACACGCAAGCCCTCAGCAGCTCCTTCCAGGTGGCCTTCACCGGGCAGCTACAGGTCGACCTCAGCCGGGTGACGCCGCCCAAGGGAGTGACGGCCGGGGAGCTCACTCTGATTCAGGACGAGGTCGATTCCGCTCGACTGAGCGCAGTCATGCAGGTGCAGAGCCCCACCGAATTCGAGATGTCCTTCACGCTGGCCCCGCTGCTCACCCAGACCTGGCGGGTGCTCGACCTCAACGGAAGTGAATACATCTCCGAGAACGGCACCCAGTGGCACTCGGTCAGCAGCACTGGGGCGGGCGCTGTTGCGGGCGGCCTGAGCAATCTGAAGACCGAAGTCAAGAGCTGGGGCAAGGAGCTGAGCAGCTCGGCCACCGTGACCAAGTTGGGCACGACCACGATCGGGGGGAATCAGGTGGAACATCTCCAGACCACTATCGCCGGTTCCAGTCTCAACTCTTCTATGGCTAGCATCCTGGGCGATGTGGTCGGGGCGCTGGGCTCTGAGGGAGCTTCACTGAACTCGGAGCTGCCAGCGATCGAGGGATTGCTGCAGTTCACCCAGGTGAAGACCGACAGCTACGTGCTGACCTCCTCCGGACAGCTGGCGCGGACCGACATCACAGTGGGACTCAACCTGAATCTCGCGGAGCTCGCGACGCTGGCACCCGCTCAGACCGGCCTCCCGGCCGGTACGGCGTCGATGAAGCTCACCTTCTCCGGGAACTTCAGCGACTACGGCAAGGCCTTTGGGCTCCAAAAGCCCAGTGACATCGTGGCCGGTCCGTTGCCGACCCCCAGCGGGCTGGCCAGCGCTCTCAGCTGAGCGTCGGCGTCACTCCCCCAGGGCTTCAGCTCGTCGCTGACCATTCCTTTGCCTCCGACGGGGCTCCCGGCTAAGAAGCCTCCGCCGGCAGAGGCAGGGCCACCCGGATGTCAGCCTCAGGGCAAGCTGGCGCCACCTGCCTGGCCAGGGCCTCCGCCGCCCGCCCGTCTGGTAGGTAGCTGAAGAAGGCACCCCCGCTCCCAGTCATGGCCCAAGCTACGTCCGGGCTCGCCGCAGAAAGTTCGCGCCAACGCGCCTCCAGAGAGGGAACTGACCGGAAGGCAGCGGGTTGCAGAGCGCTGCCGAAGAGCTCCGGGCTGGGTGGTCGCCCGTCGCGCAGTGTGGTGGCGAGCCTCTCCACCCTGCTGCCGTCACTGAAGTCCCGAGGGTCGGTGGCCGCGTAGGCTGCCGCGGTGGCCACTTTCCCCAGCACGACGATGAGGAAGGCGCCGGATCCAAGTGCGGGGAGTGGGTCGATCACCTCGCCGATCCCGGTCAGTAGGCAGGCCCCGCCCATCAGGCCGAAGGGAACGTCCGCCCCACACGCCAGGGCGATCCGCTCGAGCTGACGTCGGTCCAAGCCAGCTCCGGCCAACCGGAGCACGGCGGCCGCGTCCGCCGACCCGCCGCCGAGTCCGCTCTGGGTGGGAATCCGCTTCTCGAGAGCCAGCCGGCAGATCGGAGGGGCGAGCTTCTGCTCTCTGAGGAGGACGGCGGCCCGCACCGCGATGTTCTCCCTACCCAGTGGCACTCGGTGCGCCTGCGGGCCCCAGACCTGCAACTCTGGAGCAGCGGGGGCCGGGCGCCCGTCAGGCTCCTCTCCTTCGAGGGCAACCACGTCGCTCCAGTCGACCGTCTGGGAAACCGCCGCCAGCTCGTGGTAGCCGTCTGCCCGACGGCCGGTCAGTTCCAGGGCCAGGTTTAACTTTGCGGGGGCCCGGCCTAAGCGCAACACCAGCCTCACTCTAGCGGCGGCTTGCAAGGCCCCGGCGGGCCGATTGGTATACTGCGGCGCTGGCCCGACCCCGGTGTCGGCGCCCATCTGGCCCAGATCTACTGGGGCCTCAACCACAAGCCGAGAGATCATGGCAAACACCAGTTCAGCCCGCAAGCGCATCCGATCGGCGGCTCGGAAGCACGAGCGCAATCGCCGCGTCCGGTCTTCGGTCCGCACTGCTGTGGCGCGGGCCAGGCACGTCATCGACGGCGTCGAGGAGGGTTCGGCGGTGGAGCTGCTGAAGCTTGCGACCTCGGCCCTCGACAAGGCGTCGGAGCGCGGGGTTCTGCACGCCCGCAACGTGAGCCGGCGCAAGTCCCGACTGATGCGCTCCGCCAATAAGGCCGAAGCCCAGGACACAGCCGCGCTCAAGGCCCCGAAGGCGGCCACCAAGCGGGTGTCGGCGCAGGGCACCAAACCCAAGTCGGGCGCGACCGCCCGCAAGGCTGCGGCGACTCCCAAGGCGGGCCGGCCGGCCACCAAGACCGAGCGGACCTCCAGCTCCCGACGACGGTCTGCCGGCAGTGCCAGCAAGGAGACGAAGGGCAGCTGACTCGGCGGCTCAGCTCCAGGTCAGTTCGACCCCCGGCCGCTCAGTTCAGTCGCCATTCGGGCGAGCAGCAGTTCCAACCCGTCTTGGCCGTCGACGGAACCGGTCCTGGTGGACCAGTCGAGGTCGGCCAGGTCGACCAGCCACCGACGGAGCCGTGGCTCGCCCGCCCGCTTGAGGTGGGCACTTAGCTTCTCCTCCTTCCAGGGAGGCAGGCTCTGGCTCCGATCGTTGGCGAACAGGATGAGCTCGCGGACCACCCGAGCGAGAGCCCCCACCACAACCGGCGGCGGCAGGTCAGGTCGTCCCGCGATATCGTTGAGCCGCTCCCCAACCCGGCCGGGCGCCTCGAAGAGGGCGTCGGTGAGTCGGTAGAGCTCGGTGGGGGGGGCGGGGGGCACCAGTAGGAGCGCCTCGGAGTCGGCGATCCGACTCCGGCCCAGCCCAAATATCTCCAGTTTCTCCAACTCCTGATGCAACCGACCCAGATCCTGGCCCGCAACGTCAGTGAGCCGGGCCCTAACCGGCTGGCCGAGCTGGAGACCGTGCGCCCGCACGGCGTCATCGACGTAGCGCCGCAGTTCGCGACCCTTCGGTTTCTTCAGTAACCGGATCTCACCCCGCTGGGTGCGAACCGCTTGGAGGAGCGGTGAACTGGCCGACACCACGCCCCGGACGACCACTACCACCGCGGTGGTGTCCAGGCGACTGGCCAGGGTGGTCCCGAGCAACTCAACCTCCTTGGCCGCGCGCTGCCCACCCGCTAGCTGCGGCGGATCCCAAATCATCACCAGCCGCCGGATTGCCAGGAAAGGGGGGGTAGCAATGCTTCTAGCGATGGCGTCGAGGTCACGCGAGGTTCGGAAGTCCTCGAGGCCCAGGTCAGCGACCAAATCGGCTGTCAGCTGATCCCGGATCCGGAGCGCGGCGGTCGTAACCAGGTAGGGGTCGTCCCCGTGTACTAGGACCAGCGGTTCGACCACCCGGCGATTATCGGCGCTCGGCAGTTCAGGACCAGGAATCGGCCCAGTTGGGAGTTGCCTTGGAGAGGGTGGTCCCGTCAGCATTGGGGCGAAGTGCTGCTGTCCTCGCTCGCCACTCCGCTCCCGAGGCTGCCATTCGGCACCCTGGGCGCCCAGTTCGCGATCGGGGCTGTCTTCCTGATCCATATCGCCCTGGTCGGCTTTATCCTGGCCGCCACCGGGATGGCCCCGTTCCTGGAGCTGGCCGGGCGGCGGCGGGGCGGGGATCCATCTTGTCTCCGATATGCCCGCGGCCTCTCCAGGGCGATCCTTTATTTGTACAGCCTGGGGGCGACCTGGGCCGTGCTGGCGGTGTTCCTGTTGGCCGGCCTCTACGGTCGCCTGATCGGGACCCTGCTCAACGAGCTGCTGCTGCCGCTCACCATCGCCTTCGCCAGCTTCTTTGTGGGCATCCCGCTGATGCTCCTCTATGCCTACTGCTGGGATCGCTTCTCACCCCGACTGCACCTGGCCGTGGGCTTTGCGTTCGCCGCTGTGCAGTACGTCTTTCTCTTCACCATCGTGGAGCTGGACAGCTACGTGCTCACCCCCGGAACTGCGGTGAGCGCCGTCGGGGCTGCCTTCTCCCCCAGCTACCCGTGGCTGCTGCTCCACTACGCCGGAGCCAACCTCTCCTGGGCACCCTTGCTCTTGGCGGGCATCGCCGTCTGGCGGGGGAGGCGGGCCAAGTCCGCCGCCGAGATCACCTATCAGCGCTGGGCCGCTCGGATCATGTTCGCGATCGGATCCGTCTTCCTGCTGGCCCAGCCGATCACCGGGTTCCTGTTGGCTGAGACCGTCAAGACCAGCTCTTTGCCCGCCTTCGACAACCTGTTCGTCTTCAACTCGGCCTCCCTGTTCATCGGACAGGTCGCGCTGCTGGCAGTTCTGGTGGTGGGGGCAAACCTGGTCTTCTGGCGCCACAACCAGTCGAGTGCGGCCGGCGGCGGGGGGACGCTAACTGTGGTGGCGCTGCTGGGGATGGCGGCCACCGCACTGCCGGCGGCGGTGATCCCTTCCAACCTGGTGCTCCTGCGCTACCTGGCACTTTTGATCGCCTTCCTCGCAACCGCGGCCAATCTGGTCTCCTACCTGCGTTCGCTGCGCGGTGGGGCCAGCTCGGCCAAGATCACCCCCCTCGCGGGGCGGTTGATTGGGGTGGTGGGCGTTTGTGCTTTGGTCCTGAGCCTGTACATGGGCGTGATCAAGGAGAACGCCAAACTGCCCTGCGGGATTGACGCCACGACTGGTCAGAACAGCTGCCTGCTGAGCCTGCAGCAATCGGCGCAGAACTTCACCGTTCCGCGGGGCGACCAGCCTTGAACTATCAGGACTTCGAGTCCGCCTGGTACCTGGGTTTGATGGTGACGGGCTTCTTCTGCATCATGTTGGTGGGGTTCTTCGCGATCATGCGCCACGCCCGACAGCTGGCCACCGAGCAGGGGGCGGTGATCGCCTGGATGGCGGTGGCGTCCGCCGTGTTCACTTTCTTGTTCCTGGTCGGGATCTGCCTGGCTCTGCTAGTCGGGATTGTGGTTCTGGCCGGTGGCTGATAACGGCCAGAACTTAGCCAAGCAGCGGCTGTCCCGCCGCCGGTTCATGATCATGACCATTAACGGCGTCGGTGCCGGCACCGCGCTGTTGATCGGGGCGCCGATCGTGGGCTCGGTGCTCAGCCCGGTCTTCGCCAAGCGCCGGACGCCCTGGGTCCTGGTGGCGGACATCGGCCAGGTGCCGGTGGGGGTGCCGACCGCCTATGTGGTCAACCTACCGATCGATGAGGGCTGGTCGGTGCCGCCCGTCCCCCGCACCGTGTACGTGGTGAAGCTCAACCTCCTGGGCAAGGTCGAGATGCTCACCCTCTCCAACGTCTGCACCCACATGCAGTGCGACGTGCACTGGGACATCAATCTGAATATGTTTCTCTGCCCTTGTCACGGCGGCCTCTACAGCATCGACGGTACCAACATCGGGGGGCCGCCTCCTTGGCCACTGTTCCGCTATGAACACAAGCTGGTTGGCAACACCCTCTACGTCCGCAATGACCTGACAGGAGCCTAGCCCGGGTGTCGAGTCCCAGCCAGCCCGCCCGGAGCGCGCTTGTCGCCAAGCTGACACGCCCGGTGGCCCGGCCGATGGCGGCCACGTACCGCTGGGTCGACGAGCGGATGGGGATCTCCGACCTGACCCACCAGCTGCTTTACGAGGCGGTGCCGCGTCGGGGCGCCTGGGCCTACTCGCTGGGCAGCGCCACCTTGATCATCATCGTGCTCCAGATCGTCACCGGCATTTTCTTGCTCTGGACCTACGTGCCCTCGACGACCGAGGCCTGGGAGAGCCTCAACTACATCGAGCACCACGACGAATTCGGGGCCATCGTGCGGGGCATGCATCTCTGGGGTGCCTACGTGCTACTGATCATCATCGGCCTGCACATGATCCGCACCTTCGTCAGCGGCTCCTACAAGAAGCCGCGGGAGCTCAATTGGATCGTCGGGGTCTTGTTGTTCCTGATGGTGCTAGGCCTCGGCATCACCGGGGCCATGCTGCCCTGGGACCAGGCCGCCTACTGGACGGCGGTGGTGGTGACTCACGTGGTCGACTACATCCCGTTCTTCGGCAACTGGGTGCAGGAGATCCTGCGCGGCGGCCCCCAGATGGGCCCGGAGACCCTGACCCGATTCTTCGCCATCCACATCTGGTTGTTGCCAGCCTTGCTGGTGCCGCTCATCGGGCTGCATCTGATCCTGCTCCGACGCCACGGGGAGCATGGATCCTGGGTCAACTACGAGGGGGTCGAAACCGAGTCCGAAGAGGTCAGGAAGGAGCGAATGAGTTCGGCGGAGTATCCATACCCGGCGGTGCCCAGCGACCCGGGGTACGCGGTCCCAGTCGACCTCGACGACTTCTTCCCCTCCCAGGTGTTCAAGGACGCCCTGGTGAGCTTCGCCCTGGTGGTGATCATCTTCGTAATGGCGGTGGTGGTGGGGGCGCCCTTGGAGCGCGCCGCCAATCCGGCCGCGCTCAACTATGTGCCCACTCCGGAGTGGTTCTTCCTGCCCTTGGATCAGCTCCTGGTGCAGTTCCCACAGGCCTGGATGATTCCGGTCGGGGTTTTTGTGCTCCCCGGGATCGGGACGACCCTGCTGATCCTGGTACCGTTTCTGGACCGCTCCCCAGACCGCGAGCCTTGGCGGCGGCCTGAGGTGATGGTGCCGGCACTCTTCGCCGTCCTCTTTCTAGTCTTCGAGGCACTGCTTGCTGTGAACCGGCTCTTCAACCTGTGAGTTTCCCCACGCTCATCGCCGCCACCTCCCCGCACCTGGTCCGGGTGCCGATCTCCACGGGAGTAGCCACGGCGCTGGTGGCGCTGCTGATGCTGGCCCATATCCAGTTCGCAGCCTTCCAGCAGGGCGGCTACATCATCCTGGCCGTCACCGACTTCCTCGGATGGAAGCGTAAGGACGAGCGCCAGACCCGCTTCTCCAAGCACTTGGTGACGGCCTTGGGGGCCACGTTCGCCTTCGGGTCCGCGCTGGCGATCTTCTCGGTCTTGATCCTCTTCCTGGGACTTTGGAGCCAGTTCTTCGTGGAGTTAGTGCGGATCATGTTCTGGCCCCTGGTGGTGGAGGGGATCGCCTTCGTGGGGGAGATCGCCTGTCTCTACACCGTTTATTCCCAGTGGGATCGGCTGGCGAATGTGCGATCCCTGCGGGTGGGGCTGGAGCTGTTGCTCTCCATCAACGCCTCGATCCAGATGCTGGCAATTGATGTGGTCGCCTCCTACATGCTGACGCCGCGGCCGTCCAACAGTCTGGCGCTGAACCTGCTCAACCCCACCGAGATTCCCTTGGAACTGCACCGATTCGTGGGTAACATCGCCTTCGCCGGCGCCATGATCGCCTTGGTCGGCGGCCTCCGGATTCTCTTTTCCAGGAGTCCGGAAAAGCGAGCCTACGGCGATTGGATTGGTCATTACGGGCTCATCTACGCGATTGGCTTCACCATTGCTCAACCGCTCATCGGATGGGAGTACGCCAAGGAAATCCAGCTGCACGCGTACGCCTCCTGGTACAGCATGATGCTCGGCGGACTGAGCGTCGCCTTCCTCTTCCAGGTCTTCCTCCTGGGAGCGATCTTCACGGTGGGCATCTTCTACTTGTGGCGCCGAGTCAAATTGGGCGGTTCTAGATCGCCGACGCTGGCCATCTGTACGGCCCTGTCCTTCGCCTCATGGCTGCTCATATCTACCCCCTCGTCTTTGGCCTGGAGCTACGAGGACGTGGTTGGCGCCAACGCCAACGTGCCCATCTGGCAAGGGGGACTCGAGATTCCCTGGGGTCAAATGATCCCCTTCAAGCTGGTTGCTCTGATCACCTTCACCGGAGTGGCGATCGTGGCGGTGACTGCCTACCTGCGCCACGTCAACAAGGGCTCGATGCGCTGGGGAGACGCGGGGCGGGCCCAGGGAGCGGCACTCATCACGGTGGGCATTGCCGTGAGTCTGATCATGGCCCTGATGGGCTACATCCGTGAGGACAGCCGCGCTCCTTTCCTGATCACCAACAAGGTGCTGATCAATCAGCAGCAGAACTTCACGCCGCCCTCTTCGACCGGCCCGTCCATGAATGGCACCTCCAGCGTGGGAATCATCATGCCCTGGGATGCGGGACCTTGAAACTGGTGATTCGTCCGATCCGGCAGGCCGCCAAGGAGTTAGCCGCGGTCACCGAGGAGCCGGTTCCCACGTCACTGGCCACCTACTTCGACGTGCGCAGCTTGGCCTTCCCTGACCGGCCCACCCTTGACCGGCTGCCGGTCTCGGTCCGGCTGGCCGCAGTGGGAAACGAGATCAAGAGCCGATTGACTCTGATGTCAGATGTGCTGCGGCGACTCGAGGTGCTGGAGTGGGAGGTTCGGGTGGTGGGCGATGACGTGGTGGTGTCCACTCCGCTCTCCGTCGAAGCAGGGTGGCAGAAACTCAGGGAGGACGGAGTCTCCGACCACCTGCTGCCCATGCTGCAGCGGGGAAGTGACCTGCCGCCGCGACCGCGAGCCCGAACCGGGAGCGGGCCGCCGCCCGCTGCCTAACCAGGGACGAACCGGCTACTTGAACTTCGCGATCGCTCGGGCGCCCTCGGTCGAAAAGGGAGCGGAAACTAACCAGTCGCCGGCGTTGCCCTCCTCGACGACCTGCACCCTAACCGTCGTCGGGTGCGCTCCGTCGCGGTTCTGCACCTGGACCAGCGCCGAGACGTCATTGGCGGAGATGACCTTCAGGGAGAGCACCTTGTAGGTCGCCTCGCTGGCGTTCACCCCGTTGAAGAAGACGTCGTACTTCGTGTGCTGCTCGGCGTGCTGACTGAGCAGGGTGTAGGCGTAGGCGACAGAGTGAATCCTGACGTCGGCCAACCATTGATTAAGAGCATCCCTGGCGGCGGGCGCCGGGCCGACGCAGGCGGCAAGCAGAACCCCGGCCAGGGCCACGCCGGGGACGACTCCCAGGGCGGATTTCAGGCGCGGGCGGCTAGCCTTTGACAATCACCGTTCCCTGCATTCCCGGGTGGAGGGTGCAGTAGTAGTCATAGGTTCCGGGCGTCAGAAATTGCACCGCCCACCGGTATCCGGAGCCCTTGGTGGGGGAGTTGACGAGGTTCTGGTCGATCCACCACACGTTGTGCTGGTCATACTCGTCAGTCCAGACCCACTCCACCGTGGCCCCCACCGGCACGGTCATCAGGTCGGGGACGAAGGCGCCCACGGTGTTCACGTTGTGGTAGATGATGATTCGGTACTCGGGGTTCTTGGGCGGGGCGGTGATGGCTTTGATCTTGAGGTTGGAGTCAGTTTGTTTGACCTGATTGCCCGGCTGGGTAGGAATGTGAGCCCCACCGGGGGTGCCGGCATCCCCGAAGAAGCCGCAGCCCGCCAGCAAACCGCCCAAAACCAAGGTGGCGACAACGGCTCCGGCGCCGCGACGGGGAACTCGCGCAGCCGTTCCGTGCCATCGACCCGCCAGCATGGCTTCAGGATAGCCGCCCCGACCCTGGCGGGGCGGTCGGGATGAGCGGGGCCGTCGTGGTTACTTCGCGCTCCGAAGTGCCCCGCACACCACGCCAGAAGGCCCTGGCCACGGCAGCGGCACTAGCGCAGAACTACCCCGCTGCCTGCGCTCTGAACCACGCCGATCCGCTCCAACTGTTGGTCGCCACCATTCTCTCCGCCCAGACCACTGATGAGCGGGTCAACCAGGTGACTCCGGCGCTCTTCGCCCGTTACCCGAAGGCGGCGGATTATGCCGCGGCCAACCCGGAGGAGCTGGAGGAGCTAATCCACTCCACCGGGTTCTTCCGGGCCAAGGCGCGTTCACTGATGGGGATGGGACGGGCACTCTGCGACGAGTTCGGCGGCGAGGTGCCAGACACGATGGAGGGATTGACCAGATTGCCCGGAGTCGGCCGCAAGACCGCCAACGTCATCCTGGGAGTGGCCTTCGGGAAGCCCGGGTTTCCGGTGGACACCCACGTGGCCCGGCTCAGCAACCTACTGGGGTTGGTCCGGACCCAGGACCCGGTCAAGATCGAGAGTGAGATCTGCCGAATGGTGGCTCCCGAGGAGTGGACGGGACTCAGCCTGCGGTTGATCCTGCACGGCCGTCAGGTGTGCCTGGCGCGCCGCCCCCGGTGTGATGCCTGCATTCTCGAAGCGTGGTGTCCGTCCTCGTCACTGAAGTCGGGAGCAAAGCCCCAGAAGGCAGCTAGCGGTCGTGGAACTCGGGCTTCCGGTGCTCCCGCAAAGCGACCCAGCCCTCGCGGGCGTCCTCGCTAGCCAGCGCTTCGGCCTGGGCCTCGGTCTCGAAGGCCAGGACGGCCTCCAGGCTCTCCCCGGCTTCGGCCATGGCCAGGGTGCGCTTGAGGTTGCGCAGGACTGGAAGGGGAAGCGCGGCCAGGGATACCGCCCACTCCAGCGCCGCCTCCTGAAGCTTGAGCGCCGGCACCACGCGGTTGGCGAGCCCTATCTGGAGGGCTCGCTCGGCCTTGATCGGCTGCCCCAGCAGGAGCATCTCGCGCGCCGCGGCCGCCCCGACCGTCCTGGTCAGCATCCAGGTGGCACCTCCTCCGGGATGGATGCCCAGATTGACGAAGGGGGCGGCCATCCGCGCGTCCTCGGCGAGGACCCGGAGATCACAGCACAGGGCGAGATTTAGTCCGGCCCCGATCGCCGGTCCGTTGACCGCCGCAATGGTGGGGATCACGAGGTCCCGCAAGTCCAGGAAAGCGCGGTAGTAATCCCTCAGCTCCTGGCGCTTGGCAGCGGGGTTCGAGGCTCCGGCGCCTAGCGATCCTAGGTCGGCCCCAGCGCAGAAGGCAGGACCAGCGCCACTCACCACCAGGGCGCGAGCTGAGGGATCGGCGGCGACCTCAGCCAGCGCCCGGCGAAGCTCCTTGGCCATCTCCTCGCTCAGCGCATTGCGGCGCTCGGGCTGGTTGAGCGAGATCTGGCTGACCCCCGGCGCGGGACGCGAGCTGATGACAAGCTGGGCGCTAGAATCGCCCGCCTTGGGAGTCACGCTCGGGAGCATAACCGGGGGCTCCCGGGAGTCGGCCCGGGCAAAACGCCCATTGGTATACTCCGAAGCCGCTGGCGAGTTCACGGACCAGGCTGGCAGCGGGGTGCAATTTGAGCGAACGCTCGGCTGCGCGGGCGGTGGTGCTTGCCGCCGGAAGAGGGACGAGGATGCGTTCCCGGGTGCCCAAGGTCTGGCATCAGGTGGGGGGTCTTGCTCTGCTGGAGCACTCCCTGCGCGCGGCGGAGGCGGCGACCTCCGGCCGGCCGATCCTGGTCGTCTCCGAGTTGGAGGATTCGGATAGCTCCAGGCTCGAGGAGCGCGCCGAGCTGGTTCTCCAGAAGGAAGCCAAGGGGACCGCGGCGGCGCTGGCCGAGGCGCGAGCAGCGCTGGCCGGGGAGGGACAGGTACTGGTGCTGCCCGGGGACATGCCCTTGCTCAGCGCCGGCTCGCTGGTCCGGTTACTCCAAGCGCTCGAGGACTCGCAGGCGGGAGCGGCGGTGCTTACCGCCACTGTGGGCGAGGCGAGCGGCTACGGTCGGATCGTGCGTTCGCCATCGGGGAGTCTGGTCAAGATCGTCGAGGATGCGGATGAGCCCTGGCCTGGCGGGCCGTCGGAGGTGAATCTCGGGGCCTACGCCTTCACGCTGCCGGGTCTGTGGGAGGCGATGGACCGGCTCAGCGCTGATAACGCCCAGGGTGAGCTCTACTTGAGCTGGCTCCCACAGATGGTCGCCGGCGGGGCCGTCATGGTCGGGTCGACGGCACCCGACGAGTCGATCCAGGTGAACGATCGGGTCCAGCTGGCCCAGGCCGAAGAGGCTCTGCAACGAAGGACCTTGCTACGCTTGATGTTGGGGGGAGTCACGGTCATCGATCCTCGAGCGACCTGGATCGACTGTGACGTGGAGGTGGGGCAGGACACGGTGATTGGGCCGGGAACAGTGATCCGCGGGAGGAGCCGGATTGGCTCCGATTGCCAGATCGGTCCGTTCGCGGAACTGGAGGACGTCGAGACGGGGAGTGGCTGCCGCATCGGCCGGTCCCACCTCAGCGGTTGTAAGCTGGCTGACGGAGTGGATGTCGGACCCTTTAACCGCGTGCGCCCCGAATCCGAGATGGGCTCGAGGTCTCATCTGGGTACCTTCACCGAGGTGGTCCGCAGCCGGGTGGGTGAGGGCAGTCAGATCCCCCACCTCAGCTACGTGGGAGACGCCGAGGTGGGTCGCGATGTCAACTACGGGGCCGGCAGCATCACGGCCAACTGGGACGGGGAGGTGAAACATCGCACAGTGATCGCCGACGGCGCCCGGCTGGGCAGCGGCACCATCTTGGTGGCACCGGTGGAAGTCGGCGAAGCTGCCTACACAGGAGCCGGATCCGTCATCACCACCGACGTGCCCGAGGGCTCTCTCGCGGTCTCTCGGGCGCGCCAGCGCAACGTCCTGGGCTGGGTCGCGCGCCGCAGGTCGAAGGGTGCGCAAGGGACAGGGGGAGGCGAGTGAACGGCTCGGAAGGACCGCTGATGTTGCTCTGCGGCACCTCCAACCCTGACCTCGGGAGGCGGATCTCCGAGGAGGTCGGGGTGCCCCTGGCACCGATGGAGGTCACCCGGTTCGCCGATGGCGAGTTCGACGTGAAGATCGGAGAGTCCGTGCGGGGCCATGACGTTTTCCTGATCCAGTCGACCTGTCCCCCGGTAAACGACAACTACATGGAGCTCTTCGTGATTCTCGACGCTCTCCGTCGCGCCAGCGCCGCCCGGATCAACGCGGTGCTCCCGTACTACGGTTACGCCCGAAAGGAGAAGAAGACCCAGGCCCGGGATCCCATCTCCGCCAAGCTGATGGCCAACTTTCTACAGGTCGCCGGCGCGGAACGGATGATCGTTCTCGACCTTCACGCTGAGGCGATCCAGGGCTTCTTCGACATCCCCGTCGACGCGCTCACGGCCAGCAAGATCCTGGCCGCCCACGTGCGGGGCCGCCACGGTCGCCAACCGCTCGTGGTGGTCTCACCGGATGTCGGGGGGACCGCTCGGGCGCGGGCGATCGCTCGCCGACTGGACTCGCCCCTGGCCATCATCGACAAGCGGCGACCCCGAGACGATGACATCGAGATCCTCAATGTCATCGGTGAGGTGGAGGGCAGCCGGTGCGTTCTCGTGGACGACCTCATCTCCACCGCCTCCACCCTGGCTGGCGCGGCCCATGCGCTCATCAGCAAGGGCGCGACCTCGGTGGACGTGCTGGCCACTCATGGGGTGCTCAGCAACGGCGCCCTGGCCAAACTCGAAGAGGCACCAGTCGACGAGGTCGTCGTCACCGACAGCATCCCATTGGCCAAAGAGATGGCCGACAGCCCCAAGGTGACCCAGGTCTCGGTGGCTCCGCTGATCGCGGAGGCCATAGTCCGAGTCCACGAGGGACGGAGCGTATCGGCACTGTTTCGGTGATCTGATTCGCCTGCTAGACTCGGTCGGAAGATGAGCTCTGGCTCACCCGCCGAGATACCAAGCCTGCCCTTGATTTGGTCCCCTTGGGGGATGGTGGGAGAGACACCGACTGGGCACGTCTCGGTTGAGTGCCGATGACCCGAGGTAGGCCGGCGCCGCTTTCCTCATGAGTGGCTGGTTGGTCGCCGTCCTGGTCGTGGCCCTGGTGTTGGCCGGTCTCTCGGCCACCGCGGAGACTTCACTCACCGCGGTCAGCCGCATTTGGCTCAGGGCCCGGCGATCCGAGGGCGATCCGAGGGCGGCCCTGGTCGAACGGCTCCACCGCAATCCGGGGGGCTACCTGGGGACGATCTTGGTCACCAACACCCTGGCCCTGATGCTGGCATCGTCCTCCGCCACCCTGCTGGCGGAGCAACACCTGGGCGCGGGGGCCGCGCTCTGGGCGGCGGTGGCACTGGCCATCTTGGTGCTGCTCTTCTGTGAGCTGGGGCCGAAGACCTACGCCCTTCAGCACAGCGAGGCCATGAGTCGACGGGTGGCACGCCCGGTGGATCTGCTCACTCGGGCGCTGAGTCCGCTGGTGACCGTGCTCACCGCGATCTCGGCGGTCTTCTTTCGTCTCCTCCCCGGCGCGGGTGGGCGGCGCAATCCCTTCCTAACAGAGGAGGAGCTGAAGGAGTTAGTCCTCGCGAGCGAGCAGGAGGGGATCGTCGAGGAGGAGGAGCGGGAGATGATCCACGGGGTCCTCGAGATGACGGACAAGCCGGTCCGCGAGGTGATGGTGCCTCGGGTCCAGATGGTCGCCCTGCCGTCGAACTCCACCGTCGACGAGGCGATCGCCGAGATAAGAGAGCACGGTCACAGCCGCATCCCGGTCTATGAAGAAACGGTCGACAACATCACCGGCGTCATCTACGCCAAGGACCTGCTGGGCAATGCCGGCGGAAGCGGTCCCGCCCAGAGCCGGGTGGGGAGCCTCGCCAGGGCGCCCACCTTTGTCCCCGAGGCCAAGCGCTTGGGCGAGCTGCTCCAGGAGATGCAGCTGGCCAAGACCCACTTGGCGGTGGTGGTCGACGAGTACGGCGGGACGGCCGGGTTGGTGACCATCGAGGACCTGCTGGAGGAGATCGTGGGTCCGATCCGGGATGAATACGACCTGGCGGAGCAGGAGGAGGTTCAGCTGGTAGGCCCGAAAGAGGCGCTGGTCAGCGCCTCGGTCAGCCTCGACGACGTCAACGAGCTGCTGCACCTGCGCCTAGAGGGAGAGGACTTCGACTCTGTCGGTGGGTTGGTCTACGCCCACTTGGGACGGATCCCCTCGGTAGGCGACAGCATCGATGCCGGAGAGGGGATCACCATCACCGTCGAGGCCATCGACCGGCGAGCGATCCGGACGGTGCGGCTGAGTTCCGAGCGGCCGTTCACGGTGGAGTCGGACGGATCGGCTCCCGACCTGGGCGTGGGATCGGCGGAATCCACCACGTTTCCCCCCGAGTCCAGCTAGCGAGTGCCCGATCTCGTCAGCGACGAGGGGATCGTCCTCCGACGCCGGACCTTCGCCGAAGCTGACCGCATCCTGGTCATCTTCACCCGCGATCAGGGCAAGCTCAGCGTTCTGGCCCGGGGCGCCAGGCGGGCCAAGGCTCGCAACGCGGCGGGTCTGGACCTGCTCACCCGCTCCGAGCTGCTGCTGGTCCCGGGGCGAAGCATGGCGGTGCTGGCTCAGGCCCGGGCCGTGGGCCTGCCCTGGCCGGGAGCCGACATTGTCCGCACGGCCTGCGGCGGGGTGTTGGCGGAGCTGGTCGATGCGACCTTGGAGGATGGCCACCCCGACCAGGAGCTCTACCAGCTGATCTCGGCGACCCGGGAGCGGATGGCCAATCCGGGTTTTGAGGCGCGACTGGAGCTGGCCCTGAGTTCGTTCCAGATTGCCGCCATGGGTGGCTACCTTCCCGAGCTGCGGCGTTGCGCGATCTGCGGCGAGGCGCTCCAGGACCGCGACGGGGGCTTCATTCCAGCGATGGGTGGGCTGGTCCAGGGCGGCTGCTGGACCGCCCAGCTAGGGGTTTTGCCATGCTCGGCCCCGGCGCTTCGGGTCCTCCGGAGAATGGAGGCGGGAGACCTCGAGTTGCTGCGTCGGCTCCGTTGGTCGGAGTCCCTACGGGATGAGGTGGAGGCGATCCTACTCGCTCACCTGGAGCACCACCTGGACAAACCGATCAAGTCCGCCCGCATCCTCGCTGAGTTCCGCGGAGTGGGCGCTCCCCAGGTCTGAGTCGCGGGTTAGATCAAGTGTGGGTGGTGGTGGCGGCAGGGTCGGCGCCTAACAGAAGGTCGGGACGGTGATGCCACCGCTCGAAAAATCTGCGGAAGTTGAGCCGGCTGAGTCGCTCGCGCTCGTCCGGGTCGGTGTCCTCCCAGCCGCGATGCCGGTGCATCACTACCGGGAGGTCCGGGACCCGGCGCTGGCTCAGACCGATGGAGCGCAGGGTGAGCGAGTAGTGAAAATCCAGCATTCGATAGAAGCGGAACCGCTCATCCAGCAACCCCGCCTCCTGAAGACGTCCCCGGGCGAAGGCCAGGCAGTAGCCGTCGATCGCGTCGACCTCCACTTTCTCGGAGTCCTGGAACTCGCGCATATCCCGACTCACGGCACCCCATCGGCCCACGGCGCCGACTTGGGGGTCACGGAGGGCCTGCAGAATTGGGGTGTAGCAGTCGCCGGTCATCTCCACCCCGGTGTCGAGGATCAGAACCACAGCACCCCGGGCGGCCCGCATGGTGACGTTGCGGGCAGCTCCTTCACCTAGCTGATGGTCGGCATGGAACGGGTGGATCGAGGGATCCTGGCGGGCGAGTTCGTCGAGCACTGCCCCCACCTCCGGGGAGTCGTTGTCGAGGGCCAGGATCTCCACCGAGTGGCCATCCCGATGCTTCTGGAGGCTGGCGATGCATCTCGCCAGATCCTCCGGGTAGCCGCTGCTCACGATGCTCACCGACACTTCGACCAGGTCCGCTTCGGCGCGCTGGTCCAGGACCTCCTGGGGGGACGAGATCAGTCCGTGCCGACGGTCGAGCGCGGATGTGGCTCGGTAGCTGGTGCTGGTGGATTGGTCCTCCGGCACCACCCCCAAGCCAATTAGCGATCGGCGAGCCGCGTCGGCCCTGTCAAAGTTGTGCTGGCGACGGGCCTCGTCGCGGACCGTGGCCAGTTCGCGCCAGGTGCCAGACTCGGCTGCGGTAACCGCGAGCCGATCCAGGGCCAGGCCGAGCCAGCGGTCCGCGCCGAGTACCCCGGCTCGCCGAGTGGCCCCGGAGAGATCTCTCGTCCGCGCGAACTGCCAGGTCAGGGCCAGCGCTCGGGGCAGGTCGAGGTTGTCTTCCATCGACGTCTGGACCGAGTCGAGGAGCGGTTGGACTCGCGCTTCATCGAGAGCTCCCCCGTCCGGCTCCGCCAAGTGGCGCAGCCGCTGCAGACCGCGTTGCGACGCGGCCAGCGAGGCGAGCGTGAAGTTGAGCCGGGTGCCGTAGCGCACGGTCGCGCACAGGTACCGGAAGGCAAGCGGGTCAAAGCTTCGCTCCAGGAGGTCCTGAAGCGTATATACGTTCCCCTGGGACTTGGCCATCTTCACGCCGTCCGCGAGCAGGTGCTGTCCGTGGACCCAATGGCGCACGAACTTCTTGCCGGTGGCTCCCTCGCTCTGGGCGAGTTCGTCCTCGTGATGAGGAAAGATGTTGTCAACTCCGCCGGTGTGGAGGTCGATCTCCTCGCCCAGGTAGGCCATCGACATGGCCGAGCACTCGATGTGCCAGCCGGGGTAGCCCCGCCCAAAGGGACTGTCCCAAACCATCAGCTGGCGCCCAGCCTCGGCTTGGCGCCAAAGCGTGAAGTCGGCGGCGTGGCGCTTGGCCGGATCGGGCTCGGCTCCAGCGGCGCGTTGCAGCTGCTCCAGCGAGTTGCCAGAGAGGGATCCATAGGGCTCCTGGGCGGCCGTGTCGAAGTAAACCGTCCCGTCCGTTTCATAGGCGAGGCGCCGCTCGAGCAAGCGCTCCACCAAGGCAATCATCTGGGGCACGTGATCCGTGGCTCGGGGGAAGACGTCGGCCGGCTCAATCCCCAGCAGCCCTTCGGCCACGTGAAACTCGTCCTCAAACTCGGCAGCGATCTCCCGCGGCGTGCGCCCTGCCGCCAAGGCGGCGGCGATCACCTTGTCGCCCCCACGCTCGGCCATCTCCTGGCGCATGTGGCCGACATCGGTGATGTTCTTGACGTGGAAGACGTCCCAACCCTGGCTGCGGGCGATCCGCTTCACCCAGTCGGCCAGGAGGTAGGTGCGGAGATTGCCGATGTGGACCGAGCGATACACAGTCGGACCGCAGCTGTACATACGCAGCCGGGGCGGCTCGCGCGGTTCCACCTCTCGGACCTGTCGGGTCAGGGTGTCGTGGAGCCGGAGCACCGCTCGATGCTAGCAGTGGACCTGAGAATTCACCGGGCGCCTAGGGCATGCGGTGAGAATGGAATCCCTAGATGCAGCCTCGCGGCTCGACGGGAGGTCTCCGATGAACATGCTGACTATCCGCCGCACGCTGATGCTGCTGGGCGGGAATGAGTGGCGCCACGGCTCGGAAGCGGCCGACACTTGGTGGCTCGGCCGGGCGGCCCAGCCGCGGGTCACGATCGTCACCTCGGCCGCCCAGGACATACCCGACACCCAGGTGAGCTGGGCCGCCAGTTACTTTCGAGAGCTGGGAGGGACGGTCGACGGGTGCCAGATCCAGACCCGCGAGAACGCCGCTGAGCCTCACCTGCTAGAGCAGCTGGCTGGTGCGGCTTCCATCTACCTATGCGGTGGAGACCCCGCGGCGGCCCGGCGGGCTCTGGCCGGGACCCCGGCGGCGGAGGCGCTGCGAGCGGCCTACCGCCAGGGGGTTCCCGTCGCCGGGTCCAGCGCGGGCGCCATGGTGTTGTCCAGGGCCTGCCTGCTCCCAGGTCAGGACTTCGATCTGGGTGAGGGTATTGGGCTGTTTGGAGCGATCGTTGTACCGCACTGGAGCGGAGCTGGACGGCGGTGGACCAAGATGGCGGCGCAGCTGGGTCGGGAGCGCGAGGTGCTTGCCATCGATGAGTCCACC
Organism: Candidatus Nanopelagicaceae bacterium; assembly: GCA_035531535.1. Lineage (GTDB taxonomy): Bacteria > Chloroflexota > Dormibacteria > Aeolococcales > Bog-877 > AG-12. The sequence continues at coordinate 34,635 of DATKSV010000146.1, forward strand.
GGTGTCTGCTGGGACGGTTGCGACTGGGCGGTCCGCGGTCCGGGTCGGGCGGTGGTGCTGAACGCGTCGGGAGAGCTCGAGGTGGGGGAGGGCAGACCAGCGCCGCCAGTAGAATGACGCCCACTGGTTGAGCTCTGGTCCCTTCGGCGCGCCCTGCCGGGACCGCTGGAGGTATTGATGACGGAATCTACTGCCACTCCGCTGGAGACGTTGGTCTCACTCTGCAAGCGGCGAGGTTTCGTCTTCCAGAGCAGCGAGATCTATGGCGGCATCAATGCCGTCTACGACTTCGGGCCGTTGGGCGTGCGGCTCCGCCGGCGGATCCGGGAAGCCTGGTGGCGCGAGATTGTCGACCTCCGCGACGACGTGGAGGGATTGGAGACAGCGATCCTGATGAACCCCACCGTCTGGGAGGCGTCAGGTCACCTCACCAATTTCAGTGATCCCCTGGTGGACTGTCTGGGCAAATGTCACCAGCGGTGGCGCGCCGACCAGCTCGAGGACACCACCTGCCCGAACTGCGGAGGCCCGCTCAGTCAACCCCGCCAGTTCAATCTCATGTTCAAGACCTTCGTAGGCCCGGTCGAGGACGAGAGCGGAGTTGTCTACCTCCGACCCGAGACCGCACAGGGGATCTTCGTCAACTTCAAGAATGTGGTGAACAGCTCGCGGCAGCGGATCCCCTTCGGGATCGCCCAGATCGGGCGCAGTTTCCGCAACGAAATATCAACCGGCAACTTCATCTTTCGACTTCGCGAACTGGAAATGATGGAGTTGGAGTGGTTCTGTCAGCCAGGTCAGGATGTGGAGTGGTTTGAGTACTGGTGCGCGCAGCGGCTGCGCTGGCACCAGTCATTGGGACTGAAGCCCGACCACCTCCGACTGCGTCCCCACGGTGAGCAGGAAAAGGCCCACTATGCGCTGGCCTCCAGCGACATCGAGTACTCCTGGCCCTGGGGCTGGGGCGAGCTGGAAGGGATCGCCCGGCGTGGTGACTTCGACCTGAAGCGGCACCAGGAGGTGAGTGGCCGAGATCTCCAGTACACCGATCCCAGCACCAACGAACGGTACCTCCCGTACGTGGTCGAGCCCTCGCTGGGAGTGGACCGCACCTTCCTAGCTCTGCTGTTCGACGCCTACGCCGAGGAGGAGGTACGGGGAGAGACCCGGGTGGTCTTGCATCTGAAGCCGGATATGGCCCCGTTCCAGGTTGCCGTGCTGCCGTTGCAGCGGAAGCCCGAACTGGTGGAACTGGCACGGGGGGTCGAGCAGGAGCTGCGCCAACAGTTCTCGACCGATTACGACGAAACGCAATCGCTGGGGCGACGCTATCGCCGCCAGGACGAGATCGGGACACCGTTGGCCGTCACGGTCGACTTCGACAGTCTGGAGGACCACTCGGTGACGATCCGTGACCGGGACACGATGGAACAGGTGCGGGTCGCCGTGGACCAGCTAGCCCAGGCCTGCGCTGACAAGCTGATCGCGGGGCGATAACGCCCTTCTCCGCCAGCGGAATACAGCGTTAGCGAGTGGGTGTACCGAACCGTATCCCTATCCCCGATCAGCTGCCAGAGGGTCGGGATCCTGCGCTACCCCTGAAGCGCTATAGGCCCCCATCCCGGGTGCTGAGCACGCAGAACTCGTTCCCCTCGGGGTCAGCCAGCACCGGCCAGGACACGTCCGGTCCCTGACCGATGTCGACTCGATGCGCGCCCAGCTCGAGCAGCCGCGCCACCTCAGCGTCGCGGTCGTCGGGAGCCAAGTCGATGTGCAGTCGGTTCTTGATCGTCTTGGGCTCGGGAACGGGAACAAAAACCACAGCCGGATAGATGTCGTCATCGCGAGCGACCACTACTTCATTCGGCTCTTCGGACACGATCTGGAAGTCCAGCACCTGCGCCCAGAAACGCGCCAGCGCCGAGGGGTCGGCGGAGTCGATCGCAACTGTGTAAAAGCGAGAACTTATGACGGGGATCGTAGCGGCGCCTTCGAGGCCGTGGCGAGGCCTGTTAGATAGCAGGCGCGCTCAAGTCACGATCGGTCGTTGGGCGCCGACCGTCCCGATCCCCCCCGGGTACCGGTGGCTGGCATGAGGACGGCTGCTTCGGCACGATCTCGGCAGCCGCATGTGCGACGACTCTGGCAGTCGGGCTCGGTCACCGAGATGTCGCCTACTCCCGGTGCAGAGGTGGCCAAAATCGCGTTATGGCGCTTCATTCCCGGGAGCGTGTGGCGCTGCGGCCAGCTTTGCTCCGCTATCCTCACCTGGTCGCGGCGCTTTCAGCAGTGGTGGTCGTCGCGACGGCGACGATTCTCTCGACCAACTAGGCCCACCGAGTAACCAGCTTCTGGGCCAGAGCCTGGCCCAACAGTTACAGGGTCGAGCAGTCTTGCCGGCCTCCGCCGAGGCGCAACCGGGACCGCCCGGGGGAATCCGACTGGCGGCGCTTGCTCTTCTCGACGGTAGAGACCGCATCGATCTAACCAGCTACTGGCGAATTCCGGTACCGGTGGGTAGGGTGACTATCTTTCTACGCGCCCATAGGCCCGCAAGGCCTGGTGTCGGATGGCGGTGGCTCGTCGGATCAGAGTGGACCGCTGATGGTTGAGTTCCAGGAGGCGCACGTTCCTCCTTTTGCCAGCCTCGTATTGCTGGAGTACCGCTATCGGCCGGGTGGCGGAGAAACGCTGCTCCGCCTTGACTCCTTAGTGATCTGGCTGCCGCCTCGACTCTCGGCCTCTCTCGTTACCACCCAGGACCGGTACGGTGAGCTGACCGTCGCGTGGATGGGGCGCACTTGGACCGGAAACCTGCATTCTTCGCCGAAGCTCTGCCATTTGAGCGCGGTGGTGGACGGACTCCCAACCGAGGCGCCTCCCGGGACCGTCAACTGCCGCTTGGGGCGACCAGCACCCTTCGCTTCGGAGTCAGCCCGGCAGCCGCGCCGAACTTCACGCTGTACGACGACACCGGCTGTGCACGGATCGTGGTCACTTCGAGTACTTTCTGTCCCCTACTGCAAGAGGGTGGCCTCCCGAACGACGCGCTTCACCTGCTCGGATCGACCTCGGCCGAGGTCGATTCTCGTTCGAGCTAGAGCCGCCCTGCCGAGATTGGAAAGGCCGGCGGGTCAGCGTTCCAGCTGGCTGGCGGGCTCCATTGGCTGCCGCGCGAACTGCTCCAGATAGAGGCGGGAATACGGCCCCCCTTGTGCCATCAGCTGGGTGTGCGTTCCCCGCTCGACGATCTGGCCGTGTTCCATCATCACGATCAGGTCGGCGGCCAGGATGGTGGAGAGGCGGTGGGCGATGGCTATCGTGGTGCGCCCTTCCATCAAAAGGGCGATGGCGTCCTGGATGGCCCGCTCGCTGTGGCTGTCGAGAGCACTGGTCGCCTCGTCGAGGATCAGGATCCGCGGGTTTTTCAAGATGGCGCGAGCGAGCGCGACACGCTGCTTCTCGCCTCCGCTGAGCCGATACCCGCGTTCGCCGCCGACGGTGTCGTAGCCGTTCGGCAGCTCCATAATTCGGTCGTGGATCGCGGCCGCCTTGCCTGCCGCGATCATCTCTTCGTCACTGGCGTCGGGGCGACCCACCAGCAGGTTCTCTCTGATGGTGCTGTGGAAGATGAAGGTCTCCTGGGTGACCACTGCGATCGCCGCCCGCAGGGTGGCGGTGGTGAGGTCGCGCAGATCGTGTCCATCCAGGGTGATCTTGCCCCGGTCGACGTCGTAGAGCCGGGCCATCAGATAGGTGAGGGTGCTCTTGCCGGCGCCACTCGGGCCGACCAGGGCCACGAGCTGGCCCGGCTCGGCGTCGAAGCTGACGCCTTTCACCGCCGGGGTGGCACCCGGTTCGTAGCTGAATGTCACATTCTCGAAGCCGATCCGGCCTCTGATGTCGGGAGTGGGGATGGTGATGGCGCCGGGGCGGTCCTCGATCTCGACCGGAATATCCAGGTACTGGAAGATCCGGTCGAAAAGTGCCAGAGCGCCCTGCATCTCCACTTGGATGTTGAGCAGCTGGCCGATGGGGAAGAAGAGCGCTGATTGGAAGGTGGTGAAGGAGACCAAGGTGCCTACCGAGACCCCACCCTTTACCCCGGCGTGCAGGACCAATCCGGCCATCAGGTACACCCCAGCAGGCAGGATGGAGAAGAAGGTCTGGATAAAGCCGAAAAACCAGCGCCCCACCATCTGTTGGCGGATCATCAAGGTGGTGAGGCGGGCCGTCTCCCCGACGTAGCGGTCGCGGGCCCGCTGTTCTCGCCCATACACCTTGGTGAGCAGGATCCCGCTCACTGAGAGGGTTTCCTCGGCCAGGGCTGAGAGGTCGGCCAGGGTCACCTGAGTCTGCGCGCTCACCCGTCGGCGTACCTCCCCGACCCGCACCGTGACCAGGATGAAGATGGGCAGCACCGCGACCGAGAGCAGGGTCAACTGCCAGCTGAGGAAGGCCATCCCTGCCAGCGTGGCGGCGGTCCTGGTCAAGTTGGAAACGGTGCTGGTGGCGGTGTTGGTGATCACCGAGTCCACCCCGCCGACATCGTTCGCCAACCGGGATTGAATCTCCCCGGTCCTAGTCGCCGTGAAGAACCGTAACGGCAGATTCTGCAGGTGGGTGTACAGCGCCACCCGCAGGTCCTGCATCATCCGCTGGCCGACGACAGCGTTGAGGTAGGTCTGCCACACGCCCAGCCCGGTGCTGACCACCGGGGTGATCACCATGATCCCGAAGAAGATCAGCAGCAGCCGGGGATCGTGCTTCAGGATGGCGTCGTCGATGATCAGCTTGAGCATGTAGGGGTTGACGATCCCCAACATCGCCACCACCATCAGGATTCCTAGGATCCCGAAGACCTTGAGCCGGTAAGGGCGGAAGAGCTTGACCACCCGGCGGACCGTGCCCTTGGCGCGCGGAGTGATCTGGGAGGGGTCTCCGGCTGAGGAGAAGGAGCTGGGCGAGTGGCCTGCGCCCCTACCTCCTGTGTAGTGCATTCCCATTACGTCCGGAAAGTCCTCTGGCCCAGGTGGAGGGGCGGGGATGGTCCTGACGGCTCTCCGCGCAGGGGGCGTGGAACCGGTCGGCGGCCGACCGTTCGATCGTAGCACCGGCGTTCGAGGAGCTCTGAGCGAGCCGGGATCGAGGACACTCGCAGGTAAACTCAGCGGGGACTTTTCAGGCAAGGAGGCGGTGTCAATGACGGAGACCGCGGTACGCGCTCGGCCAGCTTCAGCACGAAAGTCGCATCCGAAGTTCGTCTACGACTTCGAAGAGGGGAGCGCTGAGATGCGCACGCTCCTCGGAGGCAAGGGCGCGGGCGTAGCCGAGATGACCAAGGCCGGAATGCCCGTGCCTCCAGGCTTCACCATCACCACCGAGGCCTGCAATGCCTACATGAAGGCGGGCGACAAGTTCCCCGCCGGGCTGATTGAGGAAGTCAAAGAGCACCTGGAGGGCTTGGAGGCCAAGGCCAAGAAGGGACTTGGTGATCCAGCTGAGCCCCTGCTGGTCTCGGTCCGGTCCGGGGCTGCGCTATCGATGCCCGGGATGATGGATACCGTCCTAAATCTGGGCCTGAATCAGCGAACGCTGGAGGGGCTGGCCCAGAGGACCGGTGATCGCCGCTTCGCCCTCGACGCCTACCGCCGCTTCATCCAGCTCTTCGGGCGGATCGTGAAAGGAGTGGATGGTGACCGCTTCGAGCAGGAGCTGGAGGCCGCTAAGCAGACCGCCAAGGTGAACAGCGATTCGGAGCTACCGGCCGAGGCGCTGACCAAGCTGGCCGAGCGGTTCAAGGCGATCTATCAAGAGCACACGAAGGAGTCGTTTCCCGAGGATCCCTGGGAGCAGTTGACGTTGGCCATTGCCGCCGTCTTCTCCTCGTGGAACGGCCGACGGGCGGTGGCCTATCGGGAGTACAACCACATCCCCCACACCCTGGGCACGGCGGTCAACGTCCAAGCCATGGTGTTCGGCAACATGGGCAACGACTCGGGCACCGGGGTCGCCTTCACCCGGGACCCGGCGACCGGCGAGAAGAGGCTGTTTGGGGAGTACCTGCTCAACGCCCAGGGGGAGGATGTAGTCGCCGGGATCCGCACCCCCCAGCCGATCGAGAGTCTGCGCAAGGCGTTGCCCAAGGTCTATCGCAGCTTCGCGGAGATCGCCGGCAAGCTCGAGGCGCACTACCGCGATGTCCAGGACATGGAGTTCACCATCGAGCGCGGCAAGCTCTACATGCTCCAGACGAGAGGCGCCAAGCGCACCGCCGCGGCCGCCGTCAAGATCGCGGTCGAGATGCTAGCCGAGGGGATCATCACCGAGGCTGAGGCGCTGGGTCGGGTAGAGCCGGAGCAGGTCGACCACCTGCTCCACCGGGCCATCGACCCCCATGCCGAGGTGCGGGTCCTGGCGACCGGGCTTGCCGCCTCGCCGGGCGCAGCCACCGGAGCTGCCGTCTTCGACGCTGACCGGGCGGAGGCCGCGGCTAAACGCGGCGAGAAGGTGATCCTGGTCAGGATTGAAACCAACCCCGACGACGTCCACGGCATGATCGCCGCCGAAGGCGTGCTAACCGCCCGAGGAGGACGTACCTCCCACGCGGCGGTGGTGGCTCGGGGCATGGGCAAGCCCTGCGTGGCGGGGGCTGAAGAAGTCGAGGTGGACCTGAAGAATCGCCGCTTCCGGGCCGGGGGCGTGACCATCAATGAAGGGGATGTCTTCACCCTCGACGGCTCGGACGGCCGGGTCATCGAGGGGGTCGTGGCGACCGTCGAACCGGTGGTCTCGGGAGACCTGGAGCAGCTCCTGGAGATGGCCGACCGAGTGCGCCGGCTGAGGGTACTCGCCAACGCCGACAATCCCGCCGACGCTGCCCGGGCGCGCTCCTTTGGGGCTCAGGGAATCGGCCTCTGCCGGACCGAGCACATGTTCATGGAGCAGGAGAGGCTACCCCACGTCCAGGAGATGATCCTGGCCCGGGACGCGGACGCGCGCCGCCAGGCGCTCGCCCAGCTGCTGCCGTATCAGCGGGAGGACTTCATCGGCATCCTGGAGGCGATGCAGGGCCTACCGGTGATCATCCGGCTGATCGACCCGCCACTTCACGAGTTTCTGCCCAACCATGACGACCTCCTGGAGCAGGTAACCCGGCTGCGGGCGCTCAGGAAGTCGCCCAAAAAGTTGGCCCGCGCCGAGAAGATGCTGGCCGCAGTGGAGCAGCTCAGAGAGCAGAACCCCATGCTGGGGCTGCGCGGGTGTCGGCTGGGACTGCTCTTCCCTGAGATCATCGAGATGCAGGTCAGAGCCATCGCCGAGGCGGCCTCGGAGTTGCGGCGGCGACGGATCAAAGGGATCCCGGAGATCATGGTCCCGCTGGTCGGGCATGTGGAGGAGCTCAAGCGCTCTCGGGCGATCATCGAGGCCACCCTGAAGCAGGTCGCCAAGGAACAGGGCGTCCGGCTGGACATCAAGATCGGGACCATGATCGAGGTGCCGCGGGCCGCGCTCACTGCCGGTCAGGTCGCCGAGCAGGCCCAGTTCTTCTCCTTCGGGACCAACGACCTAACCCAGATGACCTATGGGGTCTCGCGGGACGACGCCGAGGGCAAGTTCCTCAATCGATATGTCAGCGACGGCATCCTGCCCTCCAACCCCTTTGAGCACCTGGATCCCGACGGCGTGGGTCAGCTGATGGCGCTGGCCACTGCTGCGGGTCGCGCCACGAGGCCAGCGCTCGAGGTGGGAATCTGCGGGGAGCACGGGGGAGACGCCCAGTCGATCGCGTTGTGTGAGCGGCTGGGTCTGGACTACGTTTCCTGTTCTCCGTTCCGGGTGGCGGGTGCCCGGTTGGCGGCGGCCCAGGCCCGAATTGAGGCTCTGGCTCACACCGACTAGGTGACCGTGTCGGCTCCCGGCCCGAGAGATTCGAGGGCCGCCAGGTAAGCCTCGCTGTAGGTCGGGAACGGTGCCACCGTGTCCCGCAGCAGCTCCAGGGGGATCTGAGCCTTGATCGCTAAGGCGGCCCAGCCGATGGTCTCATCCGCTGCCGGCCCCGCGATCGCGGCACCGACGAGAACCCTTCGTGAGCTGTCGGCGACCAGCACCAGCTCACCCAGGCTCACGTCTTCGGCCCAGGCTCGTGCGGTGCTCCCCAGGGAGCAGGTCGCGGTCACCGCGAGCAGGCCCTGGTCGCGGGCTCGGCGTCGGGTCAATCCGACCGCCGCGACCGGTGGATCGGTGTACACAGCCCGGGGAATCGCCCGGTAGTCCGCCACCGCGTGGCCGCCCCGGAGCTGGTCGGCCACCACCCGGCCCTGGTAGTTGGCCGTGTGGGTGAAGGGGGCAACGCCGGTGACGTCCCCGACCCCGAACAGATGGGGCTGGCCGAGAGCCCGGCAGTGCTGGTCGATCGTGAGTCGATCAGCGTCTGCCTGCAGTCCGTAGGACTCCAGACCCAGGTCCCGGATGCGGGGGCGCCGACCGGCTGCGACCACCACCGTCTGGACTTCCAATGGCGCACTCCCTTCGCGCTGGATCCGCATCACGTCCCTGGAGGGCGAGCTGACCGACTGGACATTCCGGCCGATCAACACCTCCACGCCGTCGGCGCTCAGGGTCTGGGCCATGGCCCGACCAAGCTCCGGCTCTTCTGCCGACAGGAGCCGATCCTGGAGCTCGATAAGAACCGTTCGGCAGCCGTAGCGGGCTAGCACCTGCGCCAGCTCACAGCCGACCGGGCCACCGCCCAGGACGACCGCACTCTCGGGCAGCTGGGAGGACGAGAGGACCCGGTCGCTGTACCAGTAGTCGACCTGGTTGAGCCCGGTCACTGCGGGGAGGGTGGGCTCAGAGCCGGTGGCGATCACCAGGTCCTGGAACTCGATCTGCTCCCCACCAACCTCGACCAGGCCCTCCGTCACGATTCGGCCTCGGCCCCGAATGGCCACCACGCCTTGGTCTTGCAGCGCGCGCAGGTGCTTGGAGTCATCGTGGTGCTCGGCGACGCGGTCACGCCGGGACGCCGCCTTGCGATACGCGTCCAGATCGGGCTTGGTCGGTACCCGGCCCAGACGGGCCCTGTCCAGGGCGGCGGAGTACAACATCGCCTTGCTTGGCATGCAGGCCACGAAGGGGCACTCTCCGCCAAAGCGCAGTTCCTCCACCACCGCGATCGAGAGCCCGGTCAGGCCCGCACCACAGATCGCCTCAGCGCCCGATCCACCGCCCAGGATTACTACGTCGAACCGTCGCATGAGCGCAGCTTAGTTGGGGGTGCGCCCCTGTCCGCTGGTCACGGGCTTAGAGCTGAAGGGACTTGGCCACCAGGAACTCCTCGAGGCCGTACCGTCCGAACTCGCGACCGTGGCCAGATTGCTTGACTCCGCCGAACGGGGCCTGCAGGTTGAAGGCCCCTCCGTTGACCTCGACCGTGCCGGTCCGCAGCCTCCTGGCGAAGGCTACGGCCCGATCCTGGTCGCCGGACCAGACCGCGGCGGCCAGTCCATATCTGGTCCCGTTGGCAATCTCCAGTGCCTCGGCCTCGTCGCGGTAGGGGATCACGGACAGCACCGGTCCAAAGATCTCCTCCTGAGCAATAGTCATCTCAGGTCGCACATCGGCGAAGACGGTCGGGGCCACAAAGTAGCCGTGCTCCAGCCCGGGTGGAGTCTCGACGCCCCCGGTCGCCAGACGGGCGCCCTCCGCGATTCCCACGACGATGAATTCGCGCACCCGTTCGAGCTGAGCATGCGACGCGACCGGGCCGAGCCTGGTTGCCTCATCGAGGGGGTCCCCCAACGTCAGCTTCTGCGCGGTCTCCACAGCCGTCGCGACCGCCAGCTCCTGGACTCCCTCGGGAACCAGCAGCCTCGTCAGGGCGGTGCAGGTCTGGCCGGCATTGAGGAAGGCGTTGTACACAGCGAACTTGGCCGCCTTCTCAATGTCCGCGTCCGGAAGCAGGACACTGGCCGACTTTCCGCCCAGCTCCAAAGTCAGGGGGGTCACCCTCTCCGCCGCCAGCCGCGAGATGCGCTGGCCGGCCCTGGTTGACCCGGTGAAGGAGATCATGTCGACCAAGGGGTGGGACACCAGGCCCTCCCCCGCTGTGACTCCCTTCCCGGTGAGCACGTTCAGCACACCCGCGGGAAGCCCCACCGAGTTGGCGATCTCGGCGAGCGCGAAGGCGGTCAGAGGCGCTACCTCGCTGGCCTTGAGTACAACCGTACATCCCGCCGCCAGCGCCGGGGCCACTTTGGCCACCACCTGCTGCAGAGGGTAGTTCCAGGGGGTGATGGCGGCGATCACCCCGATCGGCTCGCGCAGTGCCAGTACGTTACCGATCTCCTCCTGGAAATCGAACTCCTGGAGCACCGTGGCGGTGCCCTCAATAATCTGGATTGGGTTGCCGATCTGGATGGCCCGCGAGTGTCGAATTGGCGTGCCCACTTCGCGCGAGATGCTCCTGGCCAGTTCCTCCGTGCGCTCGACGATGCCGTGTGCGATTGCTCTCAGGTATTCGGCTCGTTCGGCGGCCGCCGTCGCCGACCAGGCCGGCTGAGCCTCCGCGGCGGCCTGGACGGCCCGGTCGATGTCCAGCTCCGAGGCGTCGGCGACCCTCGCGATGACCCGGCCCGTGCCCGCCTCGTGAACTTCGATCCGGTCTTCGGCAGTGGAGGCGACCCAGGCGCCGCCGAGGTACAAGCAGTCTTGCACTTGGGGCTCCTCCGACAGGTCAGGCTCGCTCACAAGGTCACCTCAGCGCTTAGAAACGGGGTCGACCGCAGCTCCCACTCGCGGAACGGTCGGCCGGTGGGCGGACTTCGGGCTACGCGCCTGCCATCACCGCTCGATCCTAGCAATTGGTGGGAGCGTTCCGGCGACTCGGGTCGGATAATGAGGTCGTCCAAAGTTGGGGAGAGAGCACAGGTGCGAATCGCCAGATTTGCCGCCCCTGAAGGGTTCCGATTCGCTGCTGCCGATCCCAGTCAGGCGCCTGGCCAGAGCCATCGCTGGCTGGACCTTGGCCTCGCCACCCCAGAGTTGCAGACTGCCTTGCTCCGGGGCCATGGACCCCGGCTTGGGCCGGAAATTTGGCCCGAACTTCCAATGGTCGCCCCGATCGCGCCCAACCGGATTTTCGCCGTCGGCCGCAATTACCTAGCTCACGCCAAAGAAAGCGGGGCGAAGGCCCCCACGATGCCGGCGGTCTGGGTCAAGCTGAGTTCCGCGGTGATCGGCGATGGAGCTCCCATCGTCCTCCCGACCGAGCATGCCGATGCGATCGACTACGAAGGGGAGCTGGCGGTGGTGCTCGGGAGGGAGGGCCGTCGGGTTCCGGTGGAGCAAGCCCTGGCCCACGTCGCCGGCTATACCGTCGCCAACGACGTTACCGCCCGCGACGTCCAGGACTCCATGGCGCAGTGGACCCTGCCCAAGAGCATGGCGACCTTCGCCCCCCTGGGACCTCACCTGGTCACCTCAGACGAGGTCCCCGATCCTCAGTCACTGTCCATCGAGACCAGGGTTGACGGGGAGCTCCGCCAGGAGGGTTACACCAAGGACATGATCTTCTCGGTAGCTCAGCTGATCAGCTTTCTCTCGGACTACGTCGACCTGGAAGTGGGCGATGTGATCGAGACCGGAACTCCCGCTGGCGTCGGCTGGCACCGCCAGCCCAGGGCGATGCTTCTGGCCGGACAGGACGTTGAGGTGCGCATCGAGCCCATCGGCAGGCTGCGCAATACCGTGCAAGCGGAGGTTTCAGGCCCGGGCGACTAGCCCGGGTCCACCATGGCCGGCATGAAGAACGAGCGTCAATTGGCACCTTGGCTGGTGGGCGCGACTATCGAAACGGTGGGTCGGGTGACGGACCGACACCCCGGTCGCGGTCGACCGAAGCAACACCGGATGCACCGTACGGAACGTCGCGAACAGCTGCTCCAGGCCTGCCTGATGGCGTTTGCCAAGGACGGACTGGAGCTGACCACAATGGACTCGATCGCGACCACGGCCGGGGTGAGCAAGCCGCTGGTATATCGCCATTTCCATAACCGACGGGAGGCGCTGGCTGCGGTGGTCGAGCGGGAGAGTGAGCGGTTGCAGGAGCTGCTGGGGATCGGAATTGGAAGGGACACGCGGCCAACCTTCGAGCAGCTCACGACCGCCTTTCTGCAATTTGCCGCAGACTCCCCGGCCTCCTTCCGCCTGCTCTTTCACCTAGTTGACGCTGCCGCTGGGACCGCCAAGCGGCGCGTTGACCAGCTGCGCGACCGGGTCGGTCGGGCCATGGTTGCCTCGTTGCTGACCGAGGTCGAGCCCTCGGCGCTAGCCGAGCAGCCGGCGCCGAGCCCCGATGCGGCCTGGCTGGCTGGAATGGTGAGCTCCATCGTCGAAGGGGTGGCGGGCGGGCTGGTGCGGGGGGAGGATCCGGCACTGCGAGCCGGCGCGCTCCGCCAGTTGCTGCGTCCGGAGGGACTTATGGCCGCCTTGGTCGAGTTCCGCAACCCTCCTGAGTCGGTGGGCGCCCGGGGCCTGGAGCGAGCCTAGCCATCCCTTCCGACCGATCGAGAGCGGGGCGGCGGAGTCTAGGCGACCTGGCAGGCCCAACCCGGGTGGTCGGAGGTCCGCGCTCGGGCAAGACCCAGCAGTTGGTGGACTTGGCGGTGGAATGGGTTACCGGAGGGGGAGACCCGACCAGGCTGGTGATGGTAGTGCGCAGCCGGGACGGCGCGGCGCTCCTCCGGCGCCGTGTCGAGGCTCAGCTTCGAACGGCCCATCCCTTGCTGCGAGTGCAGACCCACGAGCGCTTGGCAAGCTCGGTCTTGACGGTGGTCGGGGTCGTGGGGGGCCCGGTCGAGCCGCTCTCCTCCGTCGGGGAGTGGTTGGCGATGCGGGAGGCCCTGCATCGAGCATCGCCGCTGCCGCGGCTCGCGGCCTTGGTCGACGAGCCCTCCTGCACCAACGATGCCCTGGCGGTGGTCTCGGCTTGCAAGCGGGCGCTGGTTGGGCCGGGTTTGTTGGCAGAGCGGCTGCGGGACGCGCCCGACAGTTTGGCCGAGCTGGCAGTGCTTTCGGCGAGCTACCAACAGGTGCTGGCCGAGATGGGGAGCATCGACCGTCGGGACAACCACAGCCTGGCGCTGGAGGCGCTGTTCTCGGACGTAACCGCGATGCGGGGTTGGGCCGACATTCTGCTGGTGGATGAGGCGGAGGACCTTAGCCCCGCACAGTGGCTTCTGATCCGGGAGCTGGGCCTCCGCTTGAGCCCACCCGGCCGGCTGGTGATGGCGGGCCACTGGACCGAATCCACCCCCGGTTTCCGAGGCGTGTCCAGCGAGTCCTCCAGCCGCCCATTTGAAGAGTACTTTCCGAGCGAGCTGGCTCCCCGAGACTGGCCGTTGCGCCCGGCGCTGCCCGGTTGGATTGACGAGGTCGCGGGGAGCCTGCGGTTGGAGCTTACGGCGGCAGAATGGCCAGCTGACTCAGCCGACGTGGATCAACTGGACGAGGCGGCCTTCCGAGTGCCGACGGTGAGTCGAGTCTGGGTGGCTGCCGATGAGACCGAGGAGGCGATGGCGGTCGCGCGGGAGATCGCCCGGGCCTGTCTGCAGGGCGAGGTTGACTCCCGTGACGTCGCCATCCTGGTGCACTCCCAGAGCAGTCAGCTGATTCCCATCAAGGCGGCTCTGACAAGCCTGGGCCTCCCTTATCGCAGCCCGGGTGGCCTGGAGCGAGCGGGGCATCCCCTAGTGGCGGTCGCTCTGAACTGGCTGAGGGTCCTTAGCTCCCCGGGTGACGATTCCGCGCTGCTCACGGCGCTGGCGGCAGGCCCCAAGGCCGTCTCCCCGGCCGCGATCCGTAGCCTGCGCCGGGCAGCGGGTCGGCGCAACGTCGCGGTTGAGCGAGTCTTCTGGGAGTGGACCCGCACCGGGCAGGGCGAACGGTCGACCGAGGCGGGCTCGGGTGCAGAGTCAACGGCGGCGGAGCAGTTGCGCGAGGCTGGTCAGCCCTGGCTTTCCCTGGACCCGGGGGAACGTGCGGCGGCCGACCGAGAGCTGGACTGGCCCCAGCTTCGAGCCATCCTGGGCCAGGTAGAGCTGGCGTCAGGAGCGGCCGAGATGGCGCTGCACGACCTCGAGGTGGCCGCCGCTCTGGCGGAGTTCGCCGGGGTGGCCCAAGCCGTGGCCGATGTCCAAAGCCGACTCGGACGAGAGACGCTCACCTTGGTCCGTTGGCTGGAGTTGCTGCAGCTCGCCGTGCGCCACGCTGGCGGAGAGGCCGAGCCGGCTGCCGAGGGCCAGCGCTCCGAGGTGGCGGTGATGACCATTCGCCAGGCCAAAGGTCGCAGTTGGTCCCGCGTCTTCATCTGTGGTTGCGTGGCCGGCACCATCCCGGCGCCCGCCGAGTCCGGGGGCTTGCTGGACGCTGAGGAAGTCCAGGAGTTGGTTCGACGGGTGCCAGAGCTGGAGGACGTGGTTTCCGCCGGGGACCGACAGCAGGATGCTGAGGCCCGACTTTTTCTGGTGGCCCTGACCAGGGCCACCCAGGATGTCACCTGCAGCTGGGCTCGCCGCTACCAGGGGAGAATGGTCGAGAGGTCCCCTTTTCTCGCGGCTCTGAACTCCGCTGGAGTGCCTGAGTTGGCGGCCCCTCGAGCGGAGCTGGTGCAGCACGACGACCTGATCACCGAACTGGCTCTGGCCTCCCGGGCCCAAGTGGTGTCCGGGGTACCGCTCGGACTGGGACTGGCTGCTGCCGAAGTGCGTCAGGCCCTGGCTCCGTGGGACCCCGTCGCGGAGGGACCCGCCATGATCACTGGGACGCTATCTATCAGCCCCACGTCGGTCGGCTCTTGGCTGGCCTGCCCTCGCCAGTACCTGGCCCAGCTGCTGGGACCGGAGAGTCAGCCCGATGTGAACCTGACCCTGGGTTCCCAGGCCCACCGGCTGCTGGAGCTGCTCTACCAGCAGCGGGCGACCTGGGAGGGCCGACCGGACGCCTTTCGAGAGGTGGCGAATGGGCTGGTGCGGGAACGATTGCTGCCCGATGTTCGCGCTGATCAAGCGGATCCGCTTCAGGTCGTTTACGTGCAGCTCTGGCTGGAGCGGTTGGTGGCTCGGTGGGGCCGGCGAATCGTGGCGGCCGGCACAAGTGCGGTGGGGGAGCCGATCGCGGAGGAGGTGCCATTCGACCTGCCTCGGGAGGGCTGGCATCTGAAGGGCACGGTCGACGCCCTCTGGCGCCATCCCGACGGCGAGGTTGAAGTACTCGACTACAAGACGGCCCGTACCCCGCTCACCGACTCGGCTCTGCGGGCTGAGGTTTTCGGCAAGCCGCCAGACGGCCCGCAGCAGTGGCAGTTGCCGATCTACCAGCTTGCCGCGAGGGGAGGGGCCTTCTCTGAGCAGCTCGGCGGCCAGGTTCCCTCGCGAGTGCGCAACTGGTACGTGGGCTCCGATGCTCGGCCCAAGGATCCCAATCCCATACCGGCAACCGGGTTCCGGATCGTGGACGGGACCGAGGCCGTGGGGGGACCTGGCCTCCTCACGGAGGGCGAGCTGGACCGGATTGAAAGAGAGATCGACAAGCTGGCCCAGGCGATCCTGGCGGGTCGCTTTCCCGCCCAACCTCGCCATTCCCAACGCACCTGCCGCGACGGGCGCTCTGGCTGCCAGTTCGCCTTCTGGTGCGATGGAGAGGGTTCGGCTGGGAGTGACTTTCCGACCCCGAGTCCGGAGCTGTGAGTCAGCGCGACTCCTTTTGGGAGCAGGCCCGGCAGGCCCTAACTCCGGCTCAGTTTGACGTGGTGAGAGAGCTCGGCCACGGTCCGGTCAAGGTCGCGGCCGCGGCCGGTAGTGGCAAGACCACCACCATGGCCTGGCTCTACGCCGCTGCCCTAATTCATGACCTGCCGGTTGGCCAGATCGTGGCGGTCACTTTCACCGAGCGGGCGGCAGCAGAGCTGCGGCAGAAGGTTCTGGCGGTGATGATCGAGGCAGCGATCGTGCCCCCGGACGCCACCGGAGATGCCCTGGATGGGGCCTGGATTGGAACCTTCCATCAGCTGATCCGACGCCTCCTCGGTGAGCGCGCCTACCTAGCCGGTCTTCCCCGCGACCTGGAGCTCATCGACGAGGTGGCTGCCGGAATGGTTATGGAGGAGGCGCTCACTGCGGTTCGCCAGCAGACGTCTCGGGCCTCCTGGTGGCTCCGGCGGCTGCCGCCTGAGCCCGACCCCCGCACTGTGCTTTCGCTGCTCGGTGGAGCGTCCCGGACTGTCGGCCGGCTACGCTCCACGGAACTGGGGCCAGCTGAGTGCGAGCGGGAATCGCTGGCCGCCTATGCGCGGTTCGAGGACCTGGGAGATACCTCCCAGGAGATCGCCTGGCACAGCACCTCGCTCTCACTGACCACCACCATCTGGCAGGAGTACGAGCGCCGGCTGGCACAGCGCGGAGCTTGGGATTTCGACGGCCTGCTTCGGGAGGGGCTGCTGGCGCTGCGTCGTTCCCCCCGCCTGCTCGGCTGGTGCCGGGCCAACTTCCGGCTGGTGATCGTGGACGAGTATCAGGACACCAGCGCCCTGCAAGAGTCGCTGATCCAGGAGTTGACCGGGCCCGACCACCGCAGCCTCTTCATGGTGGGGGACGCGCGGCAATCGATTTACGCCTTCCGGGACGCCAAGCCGGGGATCATGGCCGATGCCTCCGGTCGGCAGTTCGGGCTCTTCCGCAACCATCGCTCGCGGGTGTCAATTCTGGCTGCGGCCGACCACGTCATCCAGGCTGACGCCAACTTTGCCAAGGACGAATCGATGGAAGCCGCACGCGCCTCCGAGAGTTCGCTCCCGGTCTGGGTGGCACAGGTCAAGGATTCAGTTCAGGAGGCAGAGGCCATCGCAGCCGCACTGGAGCGGATCAACCGCGAGGGGGTCACCTTCCCCGACTTGAGTCACCAGCAGGTCCCCTGGCGGGAGATGGCGGTCCTGGCCTATACCTACGGCCGTCTGGGCGCACCTCTGGAGGAGGCCCTGCGCCGACGAGGCATTCCGTTTCAGACCGCAACCGGGGGATTGCTGGACCGTCCCGAGGTGCGCGATGTGCTGGCCTTCCTCCGGCTCGCCGCCGACGAGCGGGACGACCTGGCGTGCCTGCGGGCCCTGCAGTGCCAGGTTGGCCGGATCCCTGACCGGGCGCTGATCGCCCTGAGGGCCCTGGCGGGCCAAAGGGAGAGCTCACTCTGTCAGCGGCTGCGGGACCATCTGGCGAGCGGCGCCCGCGGGTGGGAGCGACCCTGGGTGGAGCGTGCCACCAGGATCCTTGGGATCGTGGACTCGTTGGGCCAATCCGCGCGCACCGCGCCGGCCGCGGAGGTGGTCGCCCAGGCGCTTGGCGACAGCGGACTTCTGCAGCTCCAGGAGGCGCGGGTGCGGGGTGGAGATCCTCTCGGGCGGCGGTCGCTGGCCTCCTTGCGCGAACTGCAGCGGGTGGCTTGGGCTGCTGAATCCCCCACCCGTTGGCTGAGTCTCAGCGGGCTGTTGGTTCGGTTGGAGGCGATGCAGGAGGATGCCAAGACGGCTGAACCACCGGCCCAGACCAACGAAGACCTGGTCACCCTCAGCACCATCCACCGAGCGAAGGGACTGGAGTGGAGGGTGGTGGTCCTGGCCGACTGCCGGCCGTATCACGTGAGGCCCCAGGATCCGGTGCTCTGGGACCGGGAGCAAAGGGCGGTGATCTGCAGCCGAATTGCGGGCGAGCCGACGGCTGCCTTCGGGCGCTGGGGCAACAGCGCCGCCGCTTCCCTGGATCGGGAAGAGCGGCGGCGGCTCGTCTACGTGGCGATGACCCGGGCTCGTGACCTCCTCCTAGTCACCACTCCCCGACCGGGCAAAGCTGGCGAGTTCGTCCAGCTGGCAGAGGCCGCAGACGGACCTTACTCATGGGCTCGGCTGTGGCCCCAGTTCGGCGAACTGGAGGGGCTTCCCTGGACTGATTCGGGAGGGCTGTCGAGCCTACCGGAGCGCCCTGGTCACCGGGTCCCCGGACGCAGGGTCTCAGTGCCGCGGCTGGTCCAGCGCTGGCAGGAGATCGAGGGGATGCGGAAGGCGTCGGAGGCGAGTCCGGCGCAGCCCGCCCAGCTCAGTTTCACCGCGATCGAAGTGCTGGAGAGCTGTCCTCGGCAATTCTGGTACCAGTACCTGGCTCACTACCCGGTGTCGGACGCGATCTCATCGGCTCGACCTGTGGGCGGTGCAGTCGCACCATCGGAGAAGGGGCGGGAGCAGGCCCTGACGCTGGGGGTGACTCTGCACCAGGTGCTCGATCGGTTGCACCGCGAATCTCCCGACCGAGCCTTCTCCGTCACGCGGGCGGTGGCCGCGCTCAACCTGGTGGCCGACGGACTCGGACTCGAGCAGCGGGAGGCGGCCGAGTCAATGTTGCGGAGGTATCTCTCAGGCCCGGAGGCGGCGCTTCCCACCGTGGCCACCGAGTTCGCCTTCAGCTGGGCCGGATGGGCTGGCACCAGCTGTCCGCCCCTGGTGGGGGTGATCGACCGGATCGCGCGGCTGGCCTCCGGCGAGTTGTTGATCATCGACTACAAGACCAACCTCAGCCTCGGCGATTCCGACTTGGTCGTCTACTCGCGCCAGCTTCAGCTCTACTCGGCGGCGGTGGAGGCGGGAGTCTTGGGCTCCCCCTTGCGCGCTCCGGCGACTGCGCTGCTCATGCTTCGGACCGGGGAACTGATCACCGTCCCGAGCGGCTCCGGGGAGCGCGCCGCCGCCCTCAGCTGGGCCGCCGCAGCGGCCCAGCGGGTGGCGGCCGGTCAGTACCGCGCGGTCGAAGATTTCCCGGACCGTCCCTGCGCCGAGTGTCCCTTCGTCGAGCGCTGCCCGGAGCGGCGATCAGACAGCTTGCCAACGCTAACTGGGAAGTCGGAAGAGGCCTGACAGCCGCATCGCCAGCCCCATGTCACCTTTGAGCTTGAGCTTGCCGGTCATGAAGGCCATGGTGCCGTCGAGCTTGCCGGTGATCAGCTTGACGAAGTTCTCGTCGCTAATGGTGACGGTGATGTTGGCAGAGGAGGAGGTCCCTTCGGTCACCTGGCAATGCGCGTCCTTGATTTCGGCATACCACTGGCCACCCTGGGGACCGGTGATGTCGAACTGAAAGGTCGACTCTAACCCCTCGGCCTTGTCAGCCTGGAACGCGGCCGGGATCTGGTCGATGATCTCCTGCGGACTCAGCTCGGGATCGGCCACGCAATCTCCTCCCGGAAGTTGGGCTGATGGTTCGCCGCCTGGGTCAGCTCAGGCCGCCAGCTTGGGGAAGCGGCCCGGTCGTTTCAGGTAGCCGAGATTGCCCCACATGGGGCGGGGCTCGAAACCGAACCCGGTCTTGACCGCGTCCAGACGGGTGACGTTGGGCTTGGCCAGCATATCCAACTGCTGGGGGGTCACCAGGGGATTCGGCAGCAGCTTGTCCATCACCATCGCCCCAGGTCGGATCAGCCGCGGGTCCAGGTGGAGCGGCTTGCGCTTGGAGATTCCGAACCACTCTTTGTCGATGACCTTGGCCACCTCCAAGGTGATCTGTTCCAGGGTGACCTGGTCCGGGCCACCAATCTCATAAGTCTGGCGAGCGCGGTCCTCGTCCTCGATTCCCGCCAAGAGACACCGAGCCACATCGTCGGCGTCGATCGGTTGGAAGAGCGCGGTCCCGTCGCCGGGGATGATCAGAAAAGGTGCCGGCAGGGAGATCGCCTTGGCCAGGAGGGTGAAGAAGCCCTCGCCCTTGCCGAAGATCGTCGACGAGCGGATGACCACCCACTCCAAGGAGCTGGCGGTCACCGCCTGCTCCCCCCGCCACTTGCTCACCAAGTAGGGAAAGGTGGGGTCGGGATCGGCGCCGATGGCGCTGAACTGAACCAGCCGTCTGACGCCGGCCCGGGTCGCGGCGGCGACTACGTTGGCCGTTCCCTGAGCGTTGACCGCGTCGAAGGTCTGCAGGCCGCGCGCGCGGATCACCGCGACCAGATTCACCACGGCGTCAGCGGACTGAAAGGCGCCCTCCAAACCGTCGCCGCTGAGCACATCCCCATACGTGGGAGCCAGCCCGGGCGGGAGGGTAGCCGAGCGCACGCCGCGCCCGACCACCCGAACCTCGTGCCCAGCCTTGAGCAGCTGGGGCACTAGGTGGCTACCGACGAAGCCGGTGCCACCGACGACGGCTACCCGCAAGATCGGAAACTCGCTACTGCCGCAAGCTCAGGCGCGCTTGCTGGTGCGACGGCGCGCTGTTGACTTGCCGGCCACCGCTGCCTTGAGGGCGGTCGAGGGATAAAAGCGCACCTTCTGAGAGGCGGGGACTCGAACCATCTCCTGGGTCTGGGGGTTGCGCCTCAGCCCGGCCGCAGTCTGACGCACCTTCCAGCGGCCGAACCCCGCGATGGAGACCTCACCGCCGCCTTTAAGCTCGTTGCCGACGATCTGAAAGATCAGCTTGAGGGTGTCGTCGGCGAGTAGAAAACTTGAGAAAAAAGGCTCCTGCTTGCCTTCGTCGTTCTCGAACTGGATGCGGTTCTGCAGGTCTTTGGCCAACTCACGGCGATTCATAGATGAGCACCTCCTCGTGGACGAACTAGGACGGTCAAGGCGACGCACGAATACTAAGGAAAAGGTGGGTGGTTTCGCTGTTTTGTAGCGAAGCGCGCCAACTTTCCCAACCTTTCTCGAGCTTTCCCCAGGCCGGAAGGGCGGCTTGCTTTATCGAACAGACGTTCGTACAATTTGGAAGAGTCCGGTGGGGCCCAGCTCCACCCGGATCCGGTCCAAAAATTCAAACGGGTGGTTCCAGTGTCCTCAGAACTGGCCAGGCGGGAGCAAGGTGACCCTGCCCAGCCGGAGGTGGGGGCTCTGGCGCTGGCTCTCTCCTCGCTCAACTTTCGCTATGGCCCAGGGGCGGTTCATACCGGAGCTCCACCACTACTCCAGGGGCTGGCGACTGGGGTGGACTCGCTGGACAACATCACCGGCTGCCGGGGCTTGCCTAAGGGCCGGATCAGCCGGCTTGCGGAGGGCTCGTCACCCGGGGCGTTCGAGCTCGGTTTGGCCCTGGCGGCGGTGGTGTCCCGATCCGCGGCGGTAGCCATTGTCGACTTCACTCTGAGCTTGGATCCCGGGAATGTCGAAGCCTACGGGGGCGAGTTGGACAACTGCTGGCTGGTCAGGCCCAGACGCCCGGAAGAGGGGTGGGCGGCCGCCCGGGCGCTGGCCAAGGTGGGAGTGGCCCTGTGCCTTTTGGTGGCTCAGGACTGGTCTCGACTCACCCCGAGCGCGGCCCCGGCCGCCTTGTTGACGGCGCTCTCCGAGGGGGGCTGTGCGGGTCTGGTGCTGGGGGGGAGGCTGATTCCAGCCGCGCTCAAAGAGCGGATCTGCCTGGAGTTGAAGTGCTGGCGGCTCAATTGGGCCCTGGCGCACGGGGACGTCTGCGGGCTTCGGCTGGAAGCGCAGGTCAGCCGCAGTCACCTGGGAGCGCCCGGGGCCAGCTGCCGGCTGCAGCTCAACTTCCCCCGTCCCTATCAGCTCTGGGTGGGCCTGGGGGAGTTGGAGGAGCTGACGGAGGGTGAGGAGTTGGGGGTGGAGTTGCTCCGGGTGTCGGGTGGGAGTGGCCGGTGAGCCGGCCGAAAAGCCCGACTCGTCTCGCCTGTTTCACCTTCCCTCATCTCGCTTTGGTGCTGGCCCTGCGGGCCCACCCCGAACTCAAAGGAGAGCCGGTATTGGTGGGAGGTCAGGGTCCAGGCGGCCAGCAGGTGGTGGTGGCGGCCTCGCCGGCGGCTTGGGCCAAGGGGGTCCGACCTAGCCAGGAGTGGCGGCGAGCCCAGGTCATCTGCCCCATGGCGGTGCGACTGGACGTCGATCCAACCGCCATGGCCGAGCTGAGGCAGCTGGCCCGGTTGGCTCTGGCCAGCTGCAGCCCTCTGGTGGAGTGGGGCGATGACGCCAGCGCCTACGTCGATCTGGCGGGCAGCGACCCACTTAGGCCGGAGGAGGGCTCCCGGGCAGCTCATTGTGGTCGGGCCCTGCAGGAGGTCCTGGGAGCCACCCCCAGCGTTGGCGTGGGACCATCTCGCTTCTCGGCCTGGGTGGCGGCGCAGATGGCGGTTCCGGGCCGGGTGCGACTGGTGCCGGAGGGCAAGGCCGCGGAATTCCTGGCCACCTGGCCGGTGACCGCGCTGCCTCTCCCCCCGGAGGTGGGGGACCGACTCATCCAGTTCGGTTTGCGCACCTGCGGCGACTGCGCTGCCATCACCCTGGTGGATCTGCAGCGACAGTTCGGACCGGATGGGATTCTGCTCCACCGACTCTGCCGGGGCCTGGATTCAGCCCGGATCGATCCCTGGCGGGAGCCACCTCCTTGTGGGGTCCGCCGGGTCCTGGCCGGGGGAGTGGAGGACTCGGAGTCGCTGCGCTTCGGAGCTGCGGAACTGGCCAGGGGTTTGGCCGAGGAGCTGTCCCGGCAGGGGCGAGCGGCGGGGCGGATCCGGCTCGTCCTGCGGGGAGAGGGTGGGCCCCGGCTGCCGTCCCCAGCCGACCAACAGGTCTGGTGGGGAGAGGTTGCGCCCCCCGCCCCCCTGGCCACCGCCGATGAGCTGCTGGGGCCGCTGCTCAGCCTCTTTGGCCGGTCCCGCCCCCTGACCCCGGTCACGGTGGTGGAGCTGCAGGCCTTCGACCTGGTCGCGCCCCCGGTGAGCCAGGTGGGCCTTTGGCAGGGGCGAGCGGCCGACCGGGAGGTGGTCCAGCGGGCGGTGGACCGGCTCCATGACCGGTTCGGAAAGGGCTTGGTCTGGCGGGTGGAGGTGCGGCCGGGGCATCCCGGTGACGTTCCCGAGGAGCGGTTCGTTTGGAGCTCTAGATGAGTGCGATCGAGGTCCGCGCCGAGGGCACTCAGGAGAGCCCTAGTGCGGTCGATTCGGGGCAGGGATTCGTCGAGGTGACCGCGGTTGTGGAGCACTGGCGGATCGAGGTTGGTTGGTGGCGGGTTGCCCCCGAGCGGCCGGTTAGGCGGGACTACTGGCGGGTGCTGCTCCAGGACGACAGCTGCCTTGATCTGCGCTTCGAGCTGGCTTCTCGGAGCTGGAGCCGGGAGCGGAGCTGGGGATGAGGCTCCTTCTCATCTGGTAGCGTGCCATCATGCCCGACGGCCCGGCCACGCCGGCTCAGCGTTCCCCTCAGAGCCCACCTCCAGGTGGGCGTACGCCCATGAACTGGCGCTCGCTGCGCAGCTGGATGCCGCTGATCGTGATCCTGGTTGTCAACGTACTGATCGTCAACGTCTTCCTGGCCCCGACCTCTCCTAAGACGATCACCATTCCGTACAACGCCTTCGTCACCGACGTCACCAACAACGACGTCGCCAGCATCACCACCAGCTCTGGCACCATCCAGGGCACCTTTCGGCACAAGACCGGGGCTTCGCCATCCGACAAGAACAAGGCCAAGAACTTCACCACCCAGCTGCCGAGCTTCGCTGGCGGTGGCCTGGAAGCTCTGCTGCAGAAGCACGAGGTTCAGGTGAATGCCGAGCCCACACTCACTCCCTTCTGGGAGGAGCTGCTGCTCAGCTTCGGCCCGACCCTGCTCATCGTCTTCGCCTTCCTTTACTTCATGCGGCGCGCCGCCGCCTCGGCCGGAGGTGGTCTCTTCAGCATGGGCCGCAGCCAGGCTCGGCTCTACGACGCGGAGCGGCCGGCGACCACCTTCGCCGACGTGGCGGGTATTGAGGAGGCGGAGGAGGAGCTCGAGGAAATCGTGGATTACCTCCGACAACCGACCAAGTACCAGCGGCTCGGGGGCACCGTGCCCAAGGGGGTGCTGCTGGTCGGGTTGCCGGGCACCGGCAAGACCCTGCTCGCCCGAGCGGTGGCCGGGGAGGCCAAGGTGCCTTTCTTCAGCCTCTCCGCCTCGGAGTTCATCGAAATGATCGTGGGCGTGGGCGCCTCCCGAGTTCGGGACCTCTTCGCCAAGGCCCGTGCGGCGGCCCCGGCGATCATCTTCATCGACGAGCTGGACGCCATCGGCCGCAGCCGAGGGGTTGGGGCCAGCTTTGGCGGCCACGACGAGCGCGAGCAGACCCTCAACCAGATCCTCACCGAGATGGACGGGTTCGACTCCCGCGAGGGAGTGATCGTCCTAGCGGCGACCAACCGGGCGGACGTCCTCGACTCCGCCCTCCTGCGCCCGGGGCGCTTCGACCGGCGGGTAATGGTTCAGCCACCCGACCGTGTCGGCCGGGCGGCCATCCTCAAAATCCACACCAGGGGAGTCCCGCTCGGCGAGGACGTCGATCTCAATAACGTGGCGTCGCAAACTCCCGGGCTGGTCGGGGCGGAGCTACGCAATCTGGTCAACGAGGCCGCTCTACTGGCGGCCCGGCGGGACCGCAAGGCGGTGACCCAGCCGGACTTCGCCGACGCCCTGGAGAAGGTGCTGCTGGGAGCGGCCCGGCGAATCGTCCTCTCGGAGGAGGATCGGCGCCGCACCGCCTGCCACGAGAGCGGCCATGCCCTCCTCGGCCTGCTGGTCCCCGAGGCCGACCCGGTCCGTCGGGTGTCGATCGTCCCCCGCGGGCGGGCCCTGGGGGTTACCGTGCAGTCCCCGGTTGATGACCGCCAGAACTACCCCGAGAACTACCTCCGGGCTCGCATCGTCGGCGCCCTGGGGGGTCGAGCGGCGGAGAAGTTGGTCTACGACGTAGTCACCACCGGAGCGGAGAGCGATCTCCAGCAGGTGACCATGATTGCGCGGCAGATGGTGGTCCACTGGGGAATGAGTCCGCGGATTGGGCCGCTTAATCTCGCCGAAGAGGCGGACAGCGGAGCGCTAGTGATGACCCAGCGACCCTACAGTGAGGCGACCGCCCAGGTGATCGACTCGGAGGTCAAGCGGATCGTCGAGGAGTGCTTCACCGAGGCGCGCGAACTGCTCAGTAAGAATCGGGACAGGCTGGAAGCACTGACCCAGGCACTCCTCCGCGATGAGTCGCTCGACGAGGAGGAGATCCTTCAGGTCACTGGATTGCCGCCGAAGCTCGGCCCGGTGGTGGTCGCCGCGCCCGCCCCGGAGAGCTCTGAGAACGCTCCGCCGGTCGTGCCGGAGCCGGTTCTCCCAGCCCGCTGAAGGCCCCTTTCGACTCGGGGGGACTGAGCTCCGCAAAGGGCGCTCGACCGGTGCTGGCGGTGGTCGCGATTCTGCTACTGGCCTTCAATCTGCGGCTTGCAGTCTCGGCGATTCCGCCGATCTTGGCCGACCTGCATCTCGGAGCCGCAGGCCAGTCGCTGCTGGTGACAGTTCCGGTGCTCTGCTTCGGGCTCGCGGCCTTGGCCGGTCCTTGGTTGCGCCGCCGGCTCGGGGAGGAGCAGCTCCTCCTGGTGGTGATTGGGGCCCTCGCCGTGGGTCTGGCCGTCCGGGCCGTCTGGCCAACTGGGGGACTCTTTCCCGGGACGGTGGTTGCGGCACTGGCCGTCGCGATCATGAACGTCGTGGTGCCGGCGGTCATTCGCGGCCGGTTCGCGGGCCACGCCGCCGCGATGACGGCGGCCTACACCGTGTCCCTCAGCGTAGGCGCCGGGCTGGTCGCTGGGCTGACCGTCCCGATCCTCCACGCCACCGGATCGCTGCACTTCGCTCTTGGTGTGTGGGCGCTGCCGGCAGCGGTGGCCTGCTTGATCTGGCTCACCCAGGTCGCCAGCTGGCGACCGACTGCCAGTCAGCGCCGGAGCTTCAGCCAGCCGAAAGACGCACCGCCGACTCGCCTGTGGACGAATCCGGTCGCCTGGGGAGTGACCGGATTCTTTGGACTGCAGTCGCTGGTCTACTACGCCGTCCTCTCCTGGCTCCCCTCGATGTACCGGGCCAGAGGAGACAGCCCCGCCGCGGCCGGACTGTTGCTGGCGATCCTGGCCACCATCGGGATCATTGGAAACCTGGCCGGGCCAGCCTTGGCCTCCCGCACCAAGGACCAACGATTAGCGGTACTGATCGGCATCTCGATCACCGCGGTGGGGCTGCTGGGCGTGCTGTTGGGGCCTCTCAGCACCGCCGTTCTCTGGGTGTGCATCTTGGGGATCGGTACCGGAGCCACCTTCGCGGTGGCGCTGCTGCTGGTGGTGGTGAGGTCGGCGGACGCCACCACCGCCGTCCGACTCTCCTCGATGGCACAGGGCACCGGTTACCTGATCGCAGCGACTGGGCCGCTGGCGCTGGGCTTGGTGCGGGCGATCTCTGGGAGCTGGACGATTCCCCTAGTGCTGATCCTATTGGTATTGGGGGTGGAGACCGTGCCGGGGATGCTGGCGGCGCGAGACCGAACGGTGGGCCTGGACTGATCCGTAGCGCCGCTCTAGTACCAGATCCTCATGGGGAACTGTAGCTCCGGGTCAAGTTGGTCCACCCCCGTCGGAACCCAACTGGCCGTGCCTGCGACCAGCCGCCTCGCGGTCCAGAGGCAGGCGTAGGCGTCCAGAGCATCGCCACTCGACGGTCGTTCCGGGTCGACCTGATCCAGCGACGAGAACTCCGCCTCAAGCAGCCGCCACCGAGTCAGGCGACCATCGCGGGTGTGCTTGGAGGCCGGGAGACCAGCCCTTTGAGCCAGCTCTCGAAACACCAGCTCGGGATGTCCCTCATGGAGCTTGGCGGCTCCTCCGTGGCGGAGCATTCGGTCAACCTCCGCCACCTTGGCTTGGATGCCGAATGCCTGGCGCGAACAGCCCTTGCGGTCGATCCGGCGCCGGATCGACTGGGCCTGTTGGTAGCTCGTCGCGGTAAGCATTGCGCGCAGGGGGGCGGGGAAGACGCTGCTGCCGCGGGGCCGGCCCAGAAGACGCCTGGCCTCCAGGTCGCAGCGTCGCGGCCCGCTGGCCGTCAGCCCAATGGGGATGTCGAGGACAGCTGCCTCGACGGAGTCCCGCCGGG
The DNA here is from genome assembly GCA_035531535.1 of Candidatus Nanopelagicaceae bacterium. Classification (GTDB taxonomy): domain Bacteria; phylum Chloroflexota; class Dormibacteria; order Aeolococcales; family Bog-877; genus AG-12. Next base: position 61,618 of record DATKSV010000146.1, read on the forward strand.
TGATGGAACCCAGGTGTTGGGTATCCCAGCGCACCAGACCGGTCGAGTGATCGTCGAACTCTAGAGCCACCATCCAGCCGCCCGGACAACCGTCGGCGCCGAGCAGCCGCAGGGCGGCAGTCACCCCGGAAGCGTAATCCTGGTGCCGCAGTTTGCCAACAGATACGAACATCAGTTCGTATTATGGCGTGGTGACTCAAGTGGCCTTCGCTGAGCTCTGGGCTCGCTCCTATTTCTCCTTTCTGGAAGGCGCGAGTGCTCCCGAGGCGATGGTCACTCGGGCGGCCGAGTTGGGCATGACCACTTTGGGCCTGGTGGACCGTGGCGGTCTCTACGGAGCGGTGCGGCTGGTTCAGGCAGCCGAACGTTCCGGGTTGGCGGCGATGGTGGGGGCGGAGTTGGACCTGGATGGCGGCGGCCGGCTGGCCCTGTTGGCTACCGACCGGCCCTCCTATCAGCAGCTCTGTCGGGCGGTGAGCCGGGCCCAACTGGCGGGTGCCAAGGGGGCACATCGGTTGCATTTGGTGGGGGTGACCCCAGCCCTGGCCACAGCGGCCGGGGAGGTCAGAGGCGACAGAGACGCCATCCTCCCGCCTGCTTTGGCCAGGCGTCGGCCGCCACCGGGCGGTGGCGAGGCGGCCGCCGACAGCTGGGTTGCCCCGGAACAGGTCAGCCGCTGCACGGTGCTGGTGGGAGGGCCTCACAGCCCGATCAGCCTGGCTCTGATGCGAGGCGATCGGACGGCTGCTGACCGGGCCGCCTTGGCTCTCCGTGGGGCCTTCCCCGCAGGCCAGGTCTACCTCTCTCTGCGGCATCATCTTCAGGCTGGCGACAGCTGGTTGGCGGCCGAGACGGCGGCTTGCGCGAAGCGGACCCAGGTGGGCCTGATGGTCTCGGGAGCTCCCCGCTATGCGACCGCCGGCGAGGCGTTCCTGCTGGACGTGCTCGGCGCCATCCGCCACAACTGCACCTTGGAGGAGGCAGCGGAACGGGGGCTGCTGCTGCCCAACCACCAGTACTGGTTGCGGGACGGCGAGCAGCTCCTGGAGCTGCTGCCGTATCCGGAGGCCTTCCGGGCCACTGCCGAGCTGGCCGCCCGGGCCGAGCTGACGCTGGACTTTCGCCACAGCCGCTTTCCGGCCTTCACGGCACCCCCGGGACTGAGTCCCGACCAGTATCTGGAGCAACTCTGCCGCCGGGGACTGCCGTCCCGGTACCCGACGGCGGGTCCGGAGGTGGAGTCGCGCCTGCTTCATGAGCTGCGGGTCATCGCCAAGTGCGAGCTGGCGGAGTTCTTCCTGATCGTTTGGGAGCTGATGGACTTCGCCAAACGGGAGGGGATACCGGCTCAGGGAAGGGGGTCGGCCGCGGATAGCCTGGTGGCCTACCTACTGGGCATAACCAGGGTCGACCCTATCGCCCACCATCTGCTCTTTGAGCGCTTTCTGCATGAGGAGATGCAGGGCACCCCGGACATCGACATCGACATCTCGAGCTTCCACCGGGAACAGCTGCTTCGCCACGTCTACGACACCTACGGCCAGGAGCGGACCGGGATGGTGTGCACGGTCATCACCTTCCAGGCCCGCATGGCGATCCGACAGGTGGGAGCTGCCTTCGGTCTGCCTCAGTCGGTGCTGGACAAGCTCAGCCGCTCGGTCGATCGCTGGTATTGCAAAGGTGAGCAGGCCCTGGTCGCCCAGCTGCTGGAATCGGGAGGGGAACACCCCGAACAGGTGCTCACCTCGCCATCCTGGTGGCAGTTCGCCCAGCTGGTGCAGGCGGTGGTCGGGGTGCCCCGCCATCTCTCCATCCATGTCGGGGGCATGCTGGTGACGGGCGAGCCGCTCTGGGATATCGCCCCTTTGGAAAGGGCCACCATGCCGGGCCGGGTGGTGGTCCAGTTCGACAAGAACGACGTCGAGGATCTGGGGCTGATCAAGATCGACCTGCTGGGCCTGCGCACCCTGTCGGTGGTCGCCGAGACCCTCCAGGAACTGGAGGATGCGACCGGCGAGCGCCCGGACCTGGAGGCGCTGGATCTGGCCGACCCCGAGGTCTACGCCATGTGCGCCAAGGCCGACACCATCGGGGTCTTCCAGATCGAATCGCGGGCCCAGCAGCAGACCCTGCCGCGCAGCAATCCCAAGGAATTCAATGACCTGGTGGTGGAGGTGGCGCTCATCCGCCCCGGCCCCATCCAGGGCAAGGCGGTCCATCCCTACCTGCGCCGCCGCCAGGGCCGTGAGCCGGTGACCTACCTCCACCCCCTGCTGGAGCCGATTCTGCGCGACACCATGGGGGTGATCCTCTATCAGGAGCAGATCCTGGAGATTGCCATGCAGCTGGCGGGATTCAGCGCTGGGGAGGCAGATCGCTTTCGCCGGGCTATGAACCGCCACCGATCCCGGGTGGAGATGACCTCCCTGGAGCAGGGGTTCATGGAGGGCTGCGCACGTCATGAGGTATCCCCACAGGTCGCAGCCGAACTCTTCGAGGCGGTGCGGGGGTTCGCTGAGTTCGGCTTCTGTCGTAGCCATGCGGCGGCGTTCGCCCGCACCGCCTACGAGACGGCGTGGCTCAGGCTCTACCACCACCATGCCTACCTGGTCGGTCTGCTCAATCACCAGCCCATGGGCTTCTACCACCCATCGGTGCTGGTGGAGGACGCCAAGCGGCGCGGGGTGAAGGTGCTCTCAGTTGACGTCAACCTGAGCCGGGGCCGCTGCCACCTGGAGGAGCTTCAGAGCCAGTCTGCCGCCCCTCGACAGTTCGGGGTCCGGCTCGGCTTCAACTATGTCCGGGAGCTGGGCGAGAACCTGCGAGAGCGGTTGGACCTAGAACGTGAGCTGGGTCCCTACCAATCCCCGGAGGAGTTCTGGCGGCGCACCGAGTTACCCCGTCCCGCCTTGGACTCCCTGGTGATGGTGGGCGCCCTGGACAGCTTCGGCGAGTCTCGCCGCAAGCTGCTCTGGCGACTCAAGTCGGTGGAGGAGGCGCTGGTCGGTAGCCGTCCACTCCACGGGGAGGGGGTGCTCGGCTCCCAGACCTGCACCGCGCGCCAGGGTCAGCTGCTGGAGCTGCCGGCGGACCCTCCCCAACTGACCGACCTGACCGCCAGGGAGCGGGCCGCGGCCGATTACCGGATCATGGGGTTGACCACCGGAGCTCACCTGGTCTCGTTCCTGCGCCCCCAGCTGACGGAGCTGGGAGCGCTGCCCTTGGCCGAGGTGAGAGCGGCTGGCCGCGGCAGCCGAGTGCTGACCGCGGGACTGGTGATAACCCGGCAGGCGCCTCACTCCGCCCATGGGATGCGGTTCTTCACCGTGGTTGATGAG
>DATKSV010000147.1:0-6824 GCA_035531535.1 Candidatus Nanopelagicaceae bacterium
GTCTGGATGGTCAGCAGCATTCCCGAGAAGAAGGGACGGGCCGAGGTCAGAGCCAGGCGCACGACCAGAACCCGCGGGAAAGGCAGCTTTCCCGCGAGTCTTCCACTGGCGCACCGAAGATCCGATCCGGGCTGTTCGGGATCGCTGTTCGGCGGCCATCTCACCGGAATTTTGGCCAGGTGTCCGAGGCTGGCGTGCCACCAATCGTTGTGGACATGAGGGGATCCGGAGGAGATTGCCAATGCCGTTGCGGGATCAAGACACTGGGACCTCGCGGGTCGGGACAGCCGGCCGCAGATGGTTTTACCCCGGAATCCGGCTCGGACCTCGACATCCGCGAGCTGGCCTCCTGCTGGTACTGGCCCGCCCTCCTGCCGACGCTAGCCCGCGGCACATCCAAACTCCGAAGGTGCGAGCGGAGCCACAGTTGTGGAGCACGGCCCCAAACGGCAAAGGGATGCTCGGCTGGGCCCAGGTCGAGCAAGAGCGTCGGTGCCGACCTCGGCTCGCAAGCTCTGCATCCACCGGGTCCACTTCAGGCTGTGGGCCCGGTGGGCAGGCACCCTGGAGCCAAGCCTGAGGGGGGCCCAGCCACCGGGGAAGCAGCGGATGCAAGTTCGCAAGCCAAAGCCCCCGAGTACGGGATCGACCCGCGGGTGCTGGCCCACCTAGGCAAAGGTTCGCTTGGGATGCAGGGCTGCGGAAGGGGCGACCACGCACCGGGTGCCGAGGCCACCTGGGCAGGGCCGCCTTTCCGGATCGCTCTGAGTGACGCCAGAACGTGCATTTGACCTACGGCGAAATGCGCACTACGATGGCGACCAAATGCGCATAGGAGGGGAGGCGAGGTGACCAGTCTTCGTCCTCGCCATGCGGAGTCCGTGGTCAACGACGCACTACGAGACTCGCGCGTGGTGGTCGTGAATGGTCCGCGGCAGGCGGGCAAGACGACCCTGAGCCGAGTTGTCCAGGCTACCCGAGTCGGGCCATCGGTGAGCCTCGACTCCCAGCAGGCATTGGATGCCTGCCGGGATGACCCGGCCGGTTTCCTGGAGGCCTACGACAAGCCACTGTTCATCGACGAATTCCAGCGTGCCGGAGACGCCTTGGTGCGAGCCATCAAGGCTGATGTCGACCAGGACCCAGCCCGCGGTCAATACCTGCTTTCGGGGTCAAGCCGATTCCTCACGATGGCCACGATTTCTGAGTCTCTGGCAGGCAGAGTCCGGATCGTCGATCTCTGGCCGTACACGCAGGGTGAAGCCGACGAGCTTGGCCCGGACGCCGACACCCTGCTTTACCGGCTCTTCGACGAGAGCTTCACGGCTCTTCCCAATCTCAGGGTCGGAGCATTGGGGCGATCCGACTACCTGGAACGCATTTGCCGTGGCGGCTACCCTGAGGTCAACGACCTTCGGCCCCAAGCCCGGCGCCACTGGTTCGACAGCTACTTGCGCACGATCACCCAACGGGACGCTCCCGAGATCGGGCGCGGCCGGCACATCGGTGAACTCGCGAAGCTGGCGCGAGTACTGGCGGCGCGTACCGGCCAGGAGCTCGTCGTCGAGCATGTCGCCCGCGATGCCGAGATTGACCGCTCCTCGCTGGCACGCAACTACCTGCCGCTTCTGGAGACCGTCTACCTCAGCGTCACCCTGCCAGCCTGGTCCCGTAACTTCACCAGTCGGGCGGTCAAGCACCCGAAGACATACATCTCTGACCCTGGGCTGGCCGCTCATCTTCTCGGGGTCAACGCGGCCGGTCTGGCTGCCCCAGGAGCACCGGCCCGGGGCCCCCTGATGGAGACCTTCGTGGTCACCGAGCTGATTCGCCAGGCGTCGCGGCTGCTGGATCCGGACGTCTCCCTGCACCATTTCCGAACCAAGGACCAATCCGAGGTGGATGTCATCGCCGAGGCCGCGGACGGGCGGATCGTGGCTATCGAGGCTAAGGCGGGTCGTACCGTCAGCAAGAGCACCATTCGCGCGCTGGCGAGCCTGCGTGACCGCGTCGATGCCCAGGGCGGGCACTTCGTGCGGGGGGTCGTCTTGTACATGGGAGAGGACGCTCTTCCAGCCGGTGACCGACTTCATGTGTTGCCCCTCTCACATCTGTGGCGGCCACCGGGCTCGTAGTTGGGAACTGGTTCAGCGCCTCCGCCAAGACCCTGGGCTCTGGATCTCGCTCCAGCAAGCTGTCGCGCGGCTCGAAGGTGCGCCTTCTATGAGTCTGGCCCCTGCTCACCGCCCTCGTTCCTGGCCGGGCCAGAGACCACCTCGCCAGTTCTCTCGACACCAGATTCCAACTCGCGAATTTCCCATGGTGTGACGTCCGCCTCCTTGCGATCCCAGGGGCAAACGGTTTTCAAGTGGGGAACCTGTTCCCCCACCCCCCGGTTACGCAGCTAACCTCAAACCTCGGGCCAGAATCCCGGTGAGATCTGGGCCGGAGTGGCCCTCGCAAGGAGCGCTGGGCAGAGGACCATGTCCTGATACTCCAAGCTGCTTAGGCGCCGTAAGCCAATAACCTAGACCTTTATGGGTTTGGGGAAATGACATAGTTCCAATCGCCGTGGAAGTCATCGCGGGCAATACGGATGGTGGCAAACTCGGCATCAGTCACCTTGATGCCCTTCTGGTACTGAGCGGTATCAAGTTCAGCGCGCACCTTCAGCCCTTTGCGGGTGGTGGTCGCAGCGATCAAGTTGACGATGACTTCATGGGTCACCAAGGGCTGACCGCGCCAGTTGAGGCTGATGTATGAAAACAGGCGGTGCTCGATCTTGTTCCACTTGCTGGTGCCAGGCGGGAAGTGACTCACCCGGATGGTGAGGTTCAGTTCATCAGCGAGCCGCTGCAGCTCCAGCTTCCAAAGGCGCACCCGGGAGCCGTTGCTACCGCCGCCGTCGGCCATGATCATCAACTCCTTGGCCGCAGGATAGACGGCCCGCCCCATCGCGAACCACCAGCGCCGAATCGTCGCCACCGCAAAGCTGGCGGTGTCGTGATCGGTGCCCACGCTCACCCAGCCGGTATTGGTGGCGATGTCGTAGACACCATAGGGATTGGCCCGACCCAACTCTTTGTCCACAAAGTCATAGACCTTGACCTGCTCGGGTTCACCCTGTGGTCGCCACTCCTCGCCACCATTCTTGTAGCGGCCGACCAACTCTTTCTTCTTGGTATCCACCGAGATCACCGGTTGTCCTGAGCTCAGGGCGGCTTGGGTCTTGGCGTTGATGTATTCGAACTGGGCGTTGCGATCTGGGTGGCTCGCCCCTTCCAGCGTCTTGCGATTGCCTTGCAGGCTGTACCCCAGGTCCTTGAGCAAGACCCCCACCGAAACATGACTGATCGCATGCCCCTGTACGCGCAATTCGCGCGCCAGTTGCATTAGGCTCTTGCAGGTCCAGCGCAGCGGCGACTGCGGATCGCCTCGGGTTACAGGATCTACCAAGCGCTCCAGAGCTTCGCGCATCCCGGGATCCTGGTCCACCAGCTTCTTGCGTCCCGCGCCTGGCCGCCGCACACGCCGCGCTTGCTCCGGCGGGATACGCTCTGCTGACTCCAACTCCTTGATCCCGGCGATGATGGTCCCGCGCGCCACTCCAGTGGCTTGGCTAACCCGCTTGATCCCACCGCGCCCCAGAGCCTTCGCCTCCGCCGCCACGTGAAGTCGCCGCTGACGCTCGTCCAGGAACCCTTCGAGAGCTTGATGTCGGGCCGCAACCAAAGCATCTGTCTCCATCCGCCAAGTTTAGGTCTCAGCGTTCAGGAGTGCAACTAATTCTTTAACGTTGCCTTAGTTCGTCGCTTCACGGTCCGATCAGGGCCGCCGGCACCACCGCAACCCCGTCCGGGCGACGGTATGCGGTCCGCCCTGAGGTGACCACGAGGGTGTCGAGGAGCTCGTCGCCGAGTTGTTCACGAAGCCAGAGCAGGTGGCGCACATCCCGGTCCTGGGGGACGCGGCCCAGCTTGACCTCAATAGCCAGCACGCCACGATCACTCTCCACAATGAGGTCGATCTCGCGCTCCCCGCTCCACGTGCGCAGGTGGCCCACTCGGGCCTCGCTGGCCTGGGCGTAGACCCGGATCGAGAGGGTCACGAGCGACTCGAAGAGAGCGCCGAGGAGCGTCCCGTCCCGGGGCAGCTGAGGGCCGCCTGGCCGGGGCTGGAGCAGAGTCGAAGCATCGGCCCCCAGCAGCCGCGCCGCGAGGGCGGGATCGGCGAGGTGATGCTTGGGCGGAGACGCCAGCCGTGCCAGCCGATTGCGGCTCGGCAGCCAGGCGGGCACTGGGTCGAGCACCCAAAGCCGCTCCAGCACATCGCGGTATGGCTGGGTCGTCGTCTTCGAAGGTTTCTCCCGTTGGTCACCGGTGGCCGCATCTCGGATGCGTTCATAGGACGCCGTCGTCGCGGTGGCGGCAGCGTAGGCCTCCATCCAACGCCGGAGCGTGGCGGGGCGGCGGACTTGCTGCCCCAGGTCCTTGAAGTCGCGGTCGACGATGTGCTCGAGATAGCCGTCCAGTTGGGCGCGCACGAGCCTTGGCGAAAGGGTGCGGATGCCTGGCAAACCCGAGGAAAGGATCTCGCCCACGTAATCCTCGAGCCCGATCTCCGTGCTTCCAGAGATCACACCCTGGGCGCCCCTGAGAAGCTCGCGAAGGCTCACAGTTGGGATCTCGATGCCCCGCTCCGCCAGTGACAGCGGGCGCATGCGGACTCGCACGATCCGTCCCGCCCCGGAGTGGGTGGGAGGATCGGTGGGTGAGGCGGAGCCGGTGAGGAGGTAGCTGCCCGCCCCCGCCCCGTCGTCGACGGCCCTTCGTACCAGGTCAAAAGACTCGGGAAGTCGCTGCCACTCGTCGATGAGCACGGGAGCTTTGCCTGCCAGGAGGCGAGCGGGATCCGCGGCGGCGATAGCGCGTTCTGCGGCATCGTCGAGGCGGTGGATGGTATTGGCGCGTTGCAAGGCGGTGAAGGTCTTGCCAACGGCCTTGGCACCCTCGAGAGCGACCGCCGGGAGACCTTGGAGTAGCTCGTCGAGCTCTTCGTCCACGATCCGTCGCTGATAGGTGCGCCCTCGGCCCGGCCTCTTGGGTGCCAACACTCGGCTACGATACCATTTCGCGGCTGGCTACGAAGCCGTTACGCGACCAGATAGAGGACCGTTCCTCCCCGAGATCCCCGAGCGTCGACGGCGGCATATGACCCATTGGCGGGTGATCAGCGCTTCCCCGTGCCCTCGCCGGAGAGGGGCTCGCCTGCGCCACAGGCGCCCCCAGACCCTGAGCGATCGACCGGGGCGTGCGCACCGCCCCCGGTCTGGATTCGGTTCCCACGGGCCGACTGGCGCCGTCGCCTGCGGGACCGCGGCCAGGAGACCCAGCCCTCGCCATGGGCTGGCGCAGATCACGAGCGATTTGCCCCGCCGCCGCGACCGGGCGGTCGTTCCAAGATGGCGCCGAGCGCTCTTACATCCTGGCCCCTGAAGGCGTTACATTCTGGCCACTGTGAGCGTTGCGATCTGGCCATTGCATTGGAGTGCGCCGGGCCCCGTTCCGCGAGTCTCTTATGCGCCCCTGGCCATGAGGGGCCTTCCCAGAGCTGCGCAGGCGGCCAGGGACACCAGCAGAAAGACCGGGGCGGCTAGCAAAAACGCCGCGGGGGATCCGTAGGGCGGGTTGCCGTGCAGCACCAGCTGGAAGCCGTCTGAGAGATAGCTGAAGGGCAGGACCTGGGCCACCCAGTAGCGGACGCCCTCCGCCGGGACTCCGGTGAACAGGCCGGAGAGAAAGAGCAGCGGGGCCAGGATGACTGCCAAAAACAGCATCGCCTCGCCGGCGTTGTCGGTCAGGGTCGCCACTGCGAGCCCGAGCGCCCCCGAGAAGGCGAGGGTGGCCAGGGCCAGCAGCCAGGTCGAGAGAATGACCAGTGGGCTAGGCCGCTGGGCGATCTCCAGGATCACAAAGACGAGGGTCGCCTGCAGGCAGTCCACCAGCCACCCGGCGAAGAAGATCTCCAGGGATACCCTCCAGGCCGGAATCGGCAGGACCGCCAGCCGGTCCAGCCATCCCGACCCCCTGGAGCGGGTCACGCTGACCCCGGTCCCCACCGTCCCCACCATCGCGATCAGGATGGTCAGCAGCATCCCGGCGAAGAACTGGGGCGCGTTGGTGGCGGCCAGGGGTATCACCAGCAGGAGCGGAAACCCCATCTTGATGAAAAGCGCCCGGCGCCGGGAGAGGGTCGCCCGCAGCTCCAGCTGCCAGAGGGATCGCGGCGGGCCGAGCCCCAGTCTCCCCCTGGCCGGGGCGGCCAAGGCGGCGGCCGGGACCGGCTCAGTCATCGAGGGGCCGGCCCGTGATCCGAAGGAAGCACTCCGCCAGACCCGGTTCCCTGACGGAGAGGTCGAGCAGGCTGCGATCCAAGTCCCCGAGGGTCGCCAGCAGGTCCGCCAGCAACCCCTCGCGCTGCTGCGCCACAACCGTCGCGCCGTCGCCGGTCGCGGCCACCGCCTCCACCCCCGGGATCGACCTCATCTGCGCCAGGGGGAGCGTCTCCCGGGAGGTAAGCAGGATCTGCCGGGTCCCGCCCAGGGAGTCCAGCAACTCCAGCAGGGGAGCGTCATGCACCACCATGCCATCGACCAGGAAGCAGACCCTGGTCGCAACCTGTTCCACGAACTGGGTGTCGTTGGTGGATACGCAGGTCGCCAATCCGGCCTGGGAGCGCCGCTTGAGCGCCCTGGCCAGCCAGCGCTGGCCGCTGACGTCCAGCCCCAGGGTCGGTTCGTCCAGGAGCAGAAGGGGCGGATCTCC
>DATKSV010000148.1:0-27417 GCA_035531535.1 Candidatus Nanopelagicaceae bacterium
GGTGAGCAGCTGGCGCTGTCCGGCGGAGATGTTGCCGGCGTCCGCGTCGAGAAGGGTCTCGTACCCCTCCGGCAGGGTGCGGATGAAGTGGGCCACGAAGGCGGCGCGCGCTGCCGCCAGCACCTCTTCCTCCGTGGCCCCCACCCGGCCGTAGGCGATGTTGTCCTTGATGCTGCCGGCGAAGAGCCAGGTGTCCTGGAGGACCATCCCGAAGCGGGAGCGGACCGACTCCCGGGAGAGCAGGGCGGCATCCACCCCGTCCAGGTAGATGTGGCCCGAGTCGATCTCGTAGAAGCGCATCAGCAGGTTGACCACCGTGGTCTTGCCGGCCCCGGTCGGGCCAACGATGGCGACGGTCTCCCCCGGTTTGACCTCCAAGGTGAAGTCCTCGATGAGAGGGCGGTCGGCCGCGTAGCGGAAGGAGACCTGGTCGAGCAGGACGTGCCCCTCGGGGGCCGGGGGCCGCTGGCGGTCCACCGCCGCCTCCTCCTCGTCGGCCCCCAAGAACTCGAAGACCCGCTCCGCGGAGGCCAGGCCGGACTGCAGGAGGTTCATCTGACTTGCGATCTGGCTGATCGGGTTGGTGAACTGGCGCGAGTACTGGATGAACGCCTGGATATCGCCCAGGGTCATGGACCCCGACACCACCCAATAACCCCCCAGGGCGGCGATCGCCACGTAGTTGAGGTTGGCCAAGAAGAGCATGGCCGGCTGAATGATGCCGGACAGGAACTGGGCCCGGAAGCTGGGTTCGTAGAGTCCCTGGTTCTCCTTCTCGAAGTCCTCCATGATCCGGTGGCTCCGGCCGTAGACCTGGACCAGGGCGTGCCCGGTGTGGGTCTGTTCCACCAGGGAATTCACCGAACCGGTGCGCTCCCACTGGGCCCCGAACTGGACCTGTGATCGGCGGGCGATCAGCAGGGTCACCCCCATCGACAGGGGCACTGTGATCAGCGATATGACGGCCAGAACCGGGCTCAGCAGCAGCATCATGGCGAGGACACCGACGATGGTCAGCCCCGAGGTCAGCAGTTGGCTGAGACCCTGTTGGATGGTGGTGGTGATGTTGTCGATGTCATTGGTGACACGGCTCAGAACGTCGCCGTGGGGATGGCTGTCGAAGTAGCGCAGCGGCAGCCGGGCGAGCTTGTCCTCCACGTCCCGGCGCATGCGCTGGACGGTGCGCTGGGCGACCCCAGCCATGATGAAGCCCTGCATCCAGGAGAACACCGCGCCCACCAGGTAGAGCAGGGCGACCACACCCAGGAGCTGGCCTAACTGGGTTAGGTCGATGCCCTTGCCCGGCACCACACCGGTGCCGGAGACCATCTGGGCCACCTGCCCCTCCCCGTGGGCGTGGAGATAAGCCACCGCCTGAGCCTTGGTCAGTCCGGCGGGGAGGGCCTTGCCCAGCACCCCATTGAAGATCACATTGGTGGCGGTCCCGATGATGCGAGGAGCGATCACTACCAGAGCGATCCCGGTGGCGGACAGGACCACCGAGGCGACGATGGCGCCCCATTCGGGACGGAGCCGTCCTACCAGCTGGCGTAGGGTGGCGCGGAGATCCTTGGCCGCCCGTGGAGGCGCCATCCCCCCGCCGGGTCCCACTCTGGGACCGGCCCCCGGCCCCCGCATCATGCCGCTGCCTCCTCGCCCAGCTGGGACGCCACAATCTCCCGGTAGGCGGTGCAGCTGGTCAAGAGCTCCCCGTGGGTACCGCTGCCCACCACCCTGCCGCCGTCGAGCACGATGATCTGGTCAGCGCTGAGGATGGTGCTCACCCGCTGGGCCACAATCACCACGCTGCTCTGGCGGGTCTCGGCCTTGAGGGCCGCTCGCAGCCGGGCGTCGGTGGCGGCATCGAGGGCCGAGAAGCAGTCGTCGAAGAGATAGATCCGCGGCTCCTTCACCAGGGCCCGGGCGATCGAGAGCCGCTGGCGCTGACCTCCCGAGACATTGGTCCCGCCCTGATCGATCGGGGCTTCCAAATGCCCCCCCATGGCAGCCACGAAGTCGCTGGCTTGGGCCACCTCTAGGGCGTGCCACAGCTCAGAGTCGGAGGCGCCCTCCCTGCCAAACCGCAGATTGTCCCCCACTGTTCCGCTGAAGAGGTACGCCTGCTGGGGCACCAGCCCGATCTGGGACCATAGGTCTTCCAGCGACCATTCCCGGACGTCGACGCCATCGATCAGCAAGCGGCCCGAGGTGACGTCGAAGGAGCGCATGATCAGGCCCAGCAGGGTCGTCTTGCCCACCCCAGTACCACCGATGATGGCACTGGTCTGCCCGGGCAGGAGTTCGAACGAAAGCCCCTCCAGCACCGGATGCTCTCCCCCCGGGTAGGCGAAGCCCACGTTGCGCAGTTCGATGCGGCCCAAGGAGGCGGGCGGGGGCGCGGGATCGGGGGGAGAGGTGATAGCGGGCACGGTGGAGACCACAGCGTCAACCCGTTCCGCACTGGCCTCGGCCCGGGGGACCAGGATCACCATCATCACGGCCATCAGGACTGACATCAGGATCTGCAGGATGTAAGCCAGGAATGCCGTCATGTTGCCGATTGGCATTTGGCCCCGGCCGATCAGGCCCCCTCCGAACCAGAGCACCGCCACGCTGGTGAGGTTCATGATCCCCATCAAGGTGGGGAAGGCGAGCACGAAGATCCGGTTGACTCTCAGGCCGGTGGAGGTGAGGTCCGCGTTGGCCACCGCGAAGCGGTCGGTCTCATAGCCGGTACGGACGAAGGCCCGGATCACACGTACCCCGGTGATCTGCTCGCGCAGCACCTGGTTGATCCGGTCGATCTTCAGCTGCATGGCCTGGAACTGGGGGACGGCGACGAAAAGCATCGTCCCGACCACGATGGCCATCAGGGGGACCGTGACCACCAGCAGCAGGGAGAGGGTCGCGTCCTCGGTGAGGGCCATGATGACGCCCCCAACCATCATGATCGGGGCCCCCACCATGATCGTCAACGCCATCTGTAGAAAGATCTGGATCTGCTGCACGTCGTTGGTGTTGCGGGTGATCAGCGAGGCCGTTCCGAAGTGGTTCATCTCTCGAGCTGAGAACAGCAGGACCCGGCGGAAGATGGCGTCACGAAGATCGCGCCCCACCCCCATCGAGATCCGCGAGGCCCAGTACACGGCAACGACGGCGACCACTCCCTGGACCAGGGTCAGCCCCAGCATCAGCGCCCCGGTCTCCCAGATATAGGTGATGTTGCCCTTGGCGATGCCGTCGTTGATGATGTTGGCGGTGAGATTGGGGAGGTACAGCCCGACTCCGGTCTGGAGCGCCGTCAGCAGCACCACCAAGGCCGCCGGACCCCGGTAGCGAGCCAGGCGCACGCGCATCATCCGGATCAGGGCCACAGTCAGACCTCCCGGGGCAGCCCGCGCTCACGCCGGTGGTTGACGGTCGTACCAGGCCTCGGGGTGCGTCCCCGCCCATGCGCTGCCTGAAATACCCTCTGCTCGGGCCTTGAGCCGGGGCGCTGGGAGTCGCCCGGGCCAGCTGCGGAGATGGCTGGCAGGACCACCAACGGAGTTGGGATCACGGATTGCCCACGCCGACAAAGGGGGCGGGAAGGGACGCGATCATACGGGCCACTCTAGTGGTCCGCGAAGCGGCGCAGAAGCAGTGATTCCCCGCGCAGACCTTGACGGTTTCACACGCCCAGAGCCGCAATGAGGAAGCCCCCACTCGCCCCCCTCAGTTGCCCGGCCCGCGTGGACCGCTCCCCGAAAGGGACCGGCCCCAGGGTCGGCCATGCCAGGCTCGCCGCAGGTAGTGAACCCAGCCATCCCGCCAAACATGGCCACGCTGGGCCACGACGTCAGAGCGCTTTGGGCTCTGTGTTGCTGTGGGACTTCCTATCGAACCTTGGCCAGCCGCGTAGGCGCCGCTGGCAGCCAGCAAGGCCCTCTCCTACGCGTCGTCCAGGTTGGCGAAGTAGGCGGAGACGGCGTGATCGAGCAGTTCCGGGCTGAGCCGGGGCTCCACTCCGAAATAGGCGGCGGCATGGATGAGGTGCTCCAGGATGTCCCTCGGCTCGCAGCCGTGGAGATTCCGACCGACCTTGTGGTAGTGCTCCTCGAGCAGGTAGTTGACCGCCTCAGGGTCATAGACCAAGCCCATGCTCTCGCAGGCGCGGCGGAAGATCCGGCCGTACTCGATCACAGATGGGTTCGGGACCTCCACCTTATAGCGGATCCGGCGCAGGAAGGCCTCATCGACCAGATCCTTGGGCTTGAGGTTGGTGGACAGGATCAGGACCTCGGTGAAGGGCACCTGGACGGTGGTCCCCGCCCGGGAGATGTTGAGGTAGTCGTAGCCCGCCTCCAGAGGCACGATCAGCCGGTTGAGGAGGTCCTGCGGGCTGAGCTGCTGGCGACCAAAGTCGTCCACCAGGAAGAGGCCTCCGTTGGCCTTCAGCTGCAGCGAGGACTCGTAGAAGCCCATTCGGGGGTCAAAGCTCAGCTCCAACTCGCGACCGGTGAGTTCGCCGCCCGCGATCACAACCGGTCTGGTGCAGAACGCCCAGCGGGTGTCATGGGGTGGCAGCTCAGCTGGCACCGGCTTGTGATGAACGGGGTCAAAGACCCGAATCACCTCGCCTTTCACGAAGATGGCGTGGGGCACGAAGATGGGGTCGCCAAGCATGGTGGCGCAGGCGGCGGCAATCGTGCTCTTGCCGTTGCCGGGCGGTCCGTACAGGAATATCGACTGGCGGGATCCCAGAGCTGGGCCCAGGCGGTTGAGCACGCTGGGCGGTAGTACCAGATGGTCAAGGGCGGCTCTCAACAGCTGGTGGGTGACCATCGGCGTGGTGCGGCCCTGATGGCGAGCGACCGCCACGTACACCTCCAACGGCACCGGAGCGGGACCAGCGTACTGACTGATCTCGATCAGCTCCCGGGCACGCTCACGACCATTCTTACTGATCACATATTGGAGACCCTCGGCGAAGCCCTCGTCGCTGCCGACCGTGCCGCGAATTCCAGTGGTGCCACAGTAGGCCTCGTCGGAAAGGAACTTGATGGCATCGCTGACTATGTTCCAAGGCAGGCATGAGTGCCGGGCCAGATCCCGGCCCAGCATGCCGCCGTTGAAGTAGAGGATCTTGAGAATCAGATCGGCTATGAACGAGAATGGGAGCCCCGCCTCCTTGGGACTCTGGGGCACGGGGGGGAACCCGATCTGGCTCCGGGCAGCGGGTGGGGCGCTGAGAGTGGCTGCAGACATTGGCTTCGAACAAAACTCCTGGCCGGGATGCGCTCCCGGAATGGATCGGCCTGCCGAGTCTGCCACCGAAACCGGTCAGCTCATCCCCATCGGAGCCGGTGTTTGCAGACTCGTGAACCGCTCGGGACCGTCCCGTAACCGAGCTCCCCCAACTGGGAACGGGACCAGGATCCTCGAGCCTGCCATAATCTGCGGGCGGTAGGCCCCTCCTCCGCACTCCCAACTGATGCAGGAAGTCACCCCCTCCCACGCCAGCCGGGGCGCCACACGAGGCCGCTCAACCCATCGCCGATCCGGTCGAAGTTCCGGCGGTGACGGCTTCTGGCGTCGCCACCGCTTCTTGCGCCGAACCACGTTGGCGCTGGTGGTGGTGTTGCTGCTGGGTTGCGCCAGTGCCGGTTCTGGCTTCTTGGTACTGGCTGCGTTTCAGGTCGGCCTGCCCAGCGTCAGCAATCTCCCCAACCTCGGCCCGCCGCGCGACAGCTACCTGCTGGCCAGCAACGGGACCCTGCTCACCGTCCTGCACGAGCCAGGGGAGCAGCACATCCATGTCAACCTCTCGCAGGTTAGCCCCTGGCTGGTGAAGGCCACCGTCTCGGTCGAGGACCGCCACTTCTACCAGGACACCACCTCGGTAGACCTGCCTCGGATTCTGGCGTCGGGGCTGCACGACCTGAGCCATCACGGGTCCCTCCAGGGGGCCAGCACCATCACCGAGCAGCTGGCGAAAATCGCCTTCCTCACCCCCGACCAGACCATCACCCGCAAGGTTCGCGAGCTGCTGCTCGGCTACGAGATCGCCCGCTCCTTCACCCCTAATCAGATCCTCCAGATGTACGTCAACCGGATTCCCTACGGCAACCAGGCGATCGGAGTGGGAACCGCGGCGGAGCTCTACTTCCACATCCCGGCCAGCCAGCTGGACTTGGCCCAGGCCAGCATGCTGGCTGGCATCCCGGACGCTCCGAGCGCCTTCAACCCGCTCGATTACGTGGGCACCAAGGGCACCAACTACGCCAAGCTGCGCCAGAAGGTGGTGCTGTCGACCATGGTCACGAACCACTACATCACCCAGGCCCAAGCCGTGGCCGCCTACAAGCAGCCCCTCACCTACTACCCCTGGCAGGACAGCAGCCCGTATCTGGCGCCGAACTTCGTGACCTATGCGGTGGCGCGCCTCCAGCAACGGTTCGGGGACGCCTACCTCAACCCCGGTGGCTGGACCATCTACACCTCGCTGAACATGGCTGACCAGCAGAAGGCCGAGGCGGTGCTCCAGAACCCTGCCAACAACGCCCGCCTACTGGCCGACTACCGCATCGGCGACTCGGCCCTGGTCTCCTTGGATCCCCGCGATGGCGAGATCCTGGCGATGGTTGGCACCAGCAACTACAACGGGCCGGTGGGCCAGGTGAATATGACCACTGAGCCGCGTCGGCCCGGATCCAGCTTCAAGATGTTCACCTACACCGCCGCCATCGCCTCAGGCAAGTTCACCATGACGACGCCCGTGCTCGACGCCCCCATTGACATCAATGGCTATTCACCGCAGAACTATGAGAAGTACTTCAGCGGAATCTGTCAACTTCAGGAGTGCCTGGGAAACTCCATCAACATTCCGGCGGTCAAGGTGGAGGTGCTCACCGGTCTACCCAACGTGGTCAACATGGCGGAGAGGATGGGAGCCTCGCTGCTACTCGATCCCCAGAACACCTATGGGGTGGCCCTCACCCTGGGGGGCCTCTCCATTGGGCTCACCGAGCTCCAGATCACGACCGGGGCCTCGGTGCTGGCCAGTGGAGGCGTCCTGCATCAGCCCACCGCCATCCTCCAGGTGGTCAGCGGCGGCAAGGCGATCTACCAGTACAACGTGGCCAACAACTCCACCCAGGTCGTGCCCCCCGACGTGGCCTACATCATGAACGCCATGCTCTCCAACAACAACAATCGGCTCAAGGACTTTGGGCCCTATGCCCATCTGACCCTGCCGGGGCGCCCGGTGTCCGCCAAGACCGGCACCTCGGACGCCCAGAACGCGGCTGGTCAGTACAGCAACAACATCGAGGACAACTGGACCTTCGGCTGGACGCCCCAGCTGGTAACCGGGTTATGGGTCGGCAACCCCGATGGCAAGACCCTCTCCAGCGTCACCTCGGGAATCAGCGGCGCGGCTCCGCTCTGGCAGAACTACATGGAGCAGGCGCTCGCTGGCCAACCGGTGCTCTGGTACTCCAAGCCCGCCGACGTGGTTCAGGTCGGCAGCGGCCCTTACCCCTACTACTACCTGCCCAACACCGTCAGCTACGCCAACCAGAGGGTCGCCTGCCCGGCCGCGTACCAGTCGAATTGGAACGGCACCTGTTAGGAGGGGGTGGCCGCAGTTCCCAGCACCGCTCGGGCCAGCCGCTCGATGGAGTCCGATCCGAGCGAGTCGGGGAAGTAGCAGCAGACATCGCTGACCCCCAAGTCTAAGTAGCGCTGCAACTGCTGGGCGCAGCCGGCTGGGGTCCCCACCAGGCGGCGGGCCCGGTAGGAGCGCGGGTGCTCCCCCAGGCGGTTGTGGCGCTCCACCAGCAGGTCGGCCGCCGCATCAGTGTCCGCCAGCAAGCAGTCCACCACTACCGCCACCCTGACTGTGTCCAGGGGTCGCCCCAGGGCGTGGCAATGCCCCGCCAGGACATCCAACTTGTGCGCAACCCTCTCAGGAGGGCCGAACAAGCTGCAGCCATCGGCGTGGCGGGCCACCTGCCACAGGGTGCCCTGCTCCCCGCCCCCAGCGATCCAGATCGGAGGCGATGGCATCTGGACGGGCTTGGGATAGACGCTGGCGCCCTCGAGCACGCTGTAGCGACCCTCGAAGTTGGTCTGGTCGTGGCGCCAGCAGGCCCGGAACAGCTCAGCTGCCTCACCGCAGGCCATGATCCGCTCTCTCAGCGGTGGATAGTGGACCCCGAATGCGCGCGCCTCGTCGGGGTCCGACCCGGCCCCGATCGCGACCTCCAGTCGGCCCCGACTCAGGACGTCCAGGCAGGCCAGTTGGTGGGCGAGCTGGGCGGGGTGGTGGAGCGGCAGGGCCAGGCACATCGCACCCAGCCGGATCCGGTCGGTCGCCCAGGCCACGGTGGACAGAGTGAGCAGCGCATCGAAGACTGGCACCCCCGGCTCAACCGGGGCCGCCTGGAGATGGTCGTAGACCCAGACTGATCCGTAACCGCTTCGCTCCGCCCGGACCGCGACCCCGACCATGGCCTCCCACTGGGCCTCCGGGGCCAGCTCTGAAGGCAGGTCGTGACGCCAACCCTGGGGCACGAAGCAGCCGAGGCGGACCGCCCCCTGGGTCAAGGCGTTGGGGCCGCGACCACCAGACGACGGGGCCTCACCCTCCGTGCCGGTCCCCACAACCCCTCCAGGTCGTAGTAGGCCCGCTCACCGGGGAGAAAAACGTGACCGATCACGGAGTCGAAGTCGAGGCAGATCCACGAGCCTTCATCGAGGCCGGCTCGGCTCAGGGCGTGGGAGCCCGCCGCTCCGGCCGCCTCAAGCATTGACTCCGCGATGGCTCGCACCTGGCGATCGGTGTCGCCTTCACCGATCACGAAGAAGTCAGCCAGGGTGGTTCGCCCGCGCAGGTCGATCCTTACCACGTTGCGGGCCTTGCGATCCAACGCCGCGTCGGCGACCAAGCGGCTCAGCTGTAAGGGGGTCATGTGGGCGCGATTATCCCATGACCGATTGCTTGGCCCGGGGATGCCAGCCGTAGAGGCCCCTGGTGGCGATCTCATCACCGACCACGTCCGGGAGCCACTCCGGACAGCGGTCCCCATGCCGAAGACGCCATCGGATTTCACTGGCGTCGACCTCGGGCGCGGTCAGCTGAATCGCCTGGGCGCCAGCAAGCTCCCAGCCCAGGCGACGCAATTCGGCGAGCACGTCCGGTCCCCGGTTATCAATCCCGAGACGGTCGAAGACAACCAGCCTGGCCAGCTCCGCGATCCGCCCGGGCCGCTCCCAGTCGGGCAGGCTGCGCGCGGCGTCGGCCCCCAACGCCAGCAGCAGGTGGCGTTCCGGGTCGCCAGCCGACAGCTCGGCCAGCGTGTCCGCCGTATAGGAGGGCCCCGGCCGGCGCACCTCGATGTCGGACACCTGCACCAGCGAGTCGGCCAGCTCGGACAGCGCAAGCTGCACCATGTGTAACCGTTCGGCCCCGCTGGCGACCGGCCGGTGGCGATGCGGGGGCGTGCCGTTGGGCACCACCAGTACGGGCAGGCCAAGCTCGCTCCGAAGCCCCCGAATCACCTCCAGGTGGCCACGGTGGATCGGATCGAATGTACCCCCGAATACCACCTGCGAGCTGGTTGGCAAGGAATGGCCTCAGGCCGGTCCGACCGGAGCTGCTTCACCGGCCTCGGGGAAGAATGTGAAGGCAGCCCCTCCGATCTCGACCTCGACACCGGCGGTGGCGCCGGCTGCGGCCAGCGCGGCCTCGACCCCGAGCCTCCGCAGCTGGCGCTGCAGCCGCAGCACGGAGGACTCATCGTCCAGGTCGGTGGTGCTCACCAGGCGTTCCAGGGCGACCCCCTCCACCCGGTAGGCGCCATCGACCACAACCACCTTGAAGCGCCGGTCGCCTCCGCGAGGTCCCTGGTACAGCTTGAAGTCGCGGGCGTTGCCCGCCGGTGAAGAGGCAGTCTGGGAGCGCTTGATGACCGTGTCGGCCAGCTGCAGGAGTCGATCGGTTCCCTCGCCCAGAGCCGCTGACACCAGGAGGACCTCCGCACCGGGGCCGGCGCCGGCGCCCACCTTGGCGGAAACCGCCAGCGCCTCCTCCGGGGTGAGCAGGTCGACCTTGTTGAGGGCCACCATCGCCGGCTTGGCCCCGAGGTCGACGCTGTGCAAGCGCAGCTCCTCGCGAACCTGCTGATACGCGGCCAAAGCGCCCTCCGGGCCGAGGGTGGCGTCCACCACATGCACCAGCACCCGCGTCCGGGCGAGATGCCGCAGGAATCCGACCCCCAGGCCCGCCCCGAGATGAGCCCCCTCGATCAGGCCAGGAACGTCAGCGGCAGTGACGGTGCGGCCCGCATCTAGTTCCGCCACCCCGAGATTGGGCGAGAGCGTCGTGAACGGGTAGTCAGCGATTTTTGGATGGGCCCCGGTCAGGCTCGCCAGCAGGGTGGACTTGCCGGCGTTGGGCAATCCCACCAAGCCCAGGTCGGCGATCAGCCTCAGCTCCAGGCGAATCCGCCTGGCTTCTCCAGGCTCGCCCAGCTCGCGGCGCCTGGGTGCCTGGAATGTGGGGGTGGCGAAGTGGGTGTTGCCCCTGCCCCCACGGCCGCCCCGGGCCACCACCAGCCGCGATCCGGCCCGGTCCAGGTCGGCCATCATGCGGCCGCTGTCCGCCTCGAAAACCAGGGTTCCGAGCGGCACTGGCAAGAGCACTGAGCCCCCGTCCGCCCCATGGCGCTTGGAGGCCTCACCAGCCCCCCCGCTGGTGGCGCGGAAGCTGCGGCTGAGCTGATATCGCTGCAGCGACCCCAGTTCAGGGTCGGCAATCAGCACCACATCCCCGCCCCGGCCACCGTCTCCCCCGTCCGGACCTCCCCGGGCCACGAACTTCTCGCGATGGAGGCTGGCCGAGCCGGATCCGCCCTTGCCAGCGCTCACCGCAAGCTCGACCTCGTCCAGAAACATGGCGTCCCTCGGGCAGGGGCCCGGAGCGGCTCAGCTCGAAACGGGCTCGGCTGGGGTGATCGAGACCCGCGTCCGGCTGGTGCGATATGGACGATAGGTGACCAGCCCGGGAGCCAGCGCAAACAGGGTGTGGTCCTTGCCGATGCCCACGCCCGGCCCGGCCAGGATCCGGGTCCCTCGCTGGCGCACCAGGACGGCTCCCGGGATCACCTGTTCGCCTCCATAGACCTTCACCCCCAGACGCTGGGACTGGCTGTCGCGACCGTTGCGGCTGCTGCCGCCACCTTTCTTATGCGCCATCGCCACTCTCCTCGGAGCCGCCAGGCAGCTCTGCAGCCGACTCCGAAACCGAAGCCTTGGCCCGGGCGGCCCGGCGGGGTTTGGAGGCGGCCGCCACCGGCCCCGCAGTCGCGCCCGGCTCCCCGGCTCCGGCCGAAGCATCTGCCTTGGCCGCTGGCGACCGGCGTGCGGGGGCCTTGGTGACCGCCTTGGGAGCGGAGTCAACCGGCTCTTTGGGGGCACCGGCTGAGCCCAGGCTGATGCCGTCGATGCGCAGCTCGGTCAACTCGGCCCGGAAGCCCCGCTTGCGCCGGTAGCGCTTCTTGGGCTTGTACTTGAAAACCAGCAGCTTGGGGCCGCGGAAGTGGCTCACAGCTGTGGCGGCTACGAAGACGTCTTCCAGGCGCGGCCTGCCCACCTGTGTGGCCTCCGAGTCGCCGCTTTCCGCGACCACCATCCGCACATCTGGCAGCTGGAGCTCACTGCCGGGCTCCACTTCCATCCGGTCGACCACCAAGCGATCCCCGGGCGTGGCTCGATACTGCCTACCCCCGACCTGGACTATGGCGTACATGCGAACTCCCTCGGGACTTGCTCGGAGCCCTGGTCGCGCTGCGTAGCGAAGACCAGTCGGCGCCCTACCTGAAGGCGGCCATCCACCTGAAGGCGCAGTTTATCAGACGACCACTCCGATGCCGGCGAACCGCTTCCAGCTCAACCGTTGGAAGGGGCCGGTCCGGCGCCGGTCACCTCCACTGGAGCCAGTGCGGCGAAGTTGACTTGAAGCTCGTTCTGGGTGGCGGAGCCGTTGCTGGCAACCAGAGCAGCGGTCGACTGGTAGATGCCGCGGGGGACATCTGGGAGCACCCGGACCTGGAAGCTGAGGGACAGGATCCCCGGGCCGCCGCTGCTCTGACCTGGGATGGCAAAGCCACTCCAGGTCGGGATCACAGAACCTGGGATCGGATAGCTGCTGCCGGAGGTGCTGGCGTTGCCGGAGGTGGAGGTGGTTGTCACATAGTCGAAGTCGGATGGCAAGGTGATACCGAGGGCCGTCGCCGGCGCCGCGCCGCTGCCGGTGTTGGTGATGACGGCGTGGTAGGTGACCAAACTCCCCGCCGTCACTGAGGCCGGACTGACGCGGAGAACCATGTTCAGGGACGGCGCCGGGGTTATCTCCAGAGTTACCGGGGCCCCGGTAACGGAACTGGCGTAGCCGGTGGCGAACACGTCGGGGGCCAACTTGGACTGACCAACTGCGCCGCTGGCCAGCAAACTGGCGGTCACGACCACCTGGCTGGGTTGGCCGGGCCCGCCTGGCCCGATCGTCCAGGCTCCCCAGGTCAGGTTTGCCTCCCGGGAGACAGGGGCAATGTCGGCCGACCGCACCGAGTCCCCGTTCTGCACCACCGAGACGGTGTTGGTGTAGATGAAGCCGCTGGGCACCGGGAGTCGGATGGTCACCCCCCGGAGAGCTCCCGAGCCTATGTTGGTTACGGTCACCTGCACCTGGGTGGAGGTCCCCTGAGCGACCGGCGCGGAGCTCGACGGGTTCCCCTGGGAGACTATCTGGGTGCTGACTGCCAGCGAATTTAGAGGGGTGCTGGAGCCGCACGCAGCCACCCCCGTTCCCGCGGCCAGTGCCAACAATGGCATCCCGGCCACCACCCCCCACGGTCGGGGCAGGTTCAGCGGGAACTCCCGGTCCGATTGGAGCTGGCCAGCGGCCGCCTGGTCGTGGCCGACTTACCCAAGGCCACCGGGTGGTCTGGCGCAGTTGGCAGCGGGTTGGGATAGCCGACCTCGTTGAGCAGTTGCATCGCCATCTGACAGTCGAGGCCGATCACCGTGTCGGTACGGCCCCCGATCGCATCCACCAGAGACCCGCCCAGCCCCTGGACCGCATACGCCCCCGCCTTGTCGAGAGGCTCTCCCCCGGCCACGTACTGGTCCAACTCGTCGTCGCTGAACGCACGCATGCGGACGGCCGAGCGGGCGAGCCCGGTGCTCTCCTTCATCGTGTCCGGGCAGAGGGCGCAGATCCCAGTGAGGACGACATGACGCTGGCCGCGAAGTTGCCGAAGCATCTCCTTGGCCCTGGCCTCGGTGTGCGGCTTACCCAAGGGGCCCGCGGTGCCGACTACCACGGTGTCGGCAGCCAGCACGTATGCCCCGGGACCGGTGAGCAGGGCTAGGGCGGCGTGGGCCTTGGCGCGGGCCACCAACTGGACCGCCAGATCCGCACACATCCCAGGCGCTAGCGTCTCATCGATCTCCGGCCGGACCACGGTGAACCGCAATCCCAACTTGAGCAGGAGTTCGCGGCGACGATCCGAACCGGAGGCTAGGACTAGTTCCGCCACGCCCTTACCAAGCCTCCCGTTCCCGTCTTTGGAGTTGGACCAGCGGGCCCCTCCACGCCGCGCACCGTCCATCGGTCCACGGGATCTACATTCTACCAGTCAAGGCCCCACCGGGCACTATCCCGAGCCGCCGCAGAAGCTTCCTCCCGCTCCCGGCCCCGGCCCCGGCCAGACCCAGGAGGCCGCATGATCCCCACCAGATCGCGAGCACCGACCAGGCTGGGAGAGTTTGGAGCTGCGGCAGGAGCAGGCTGAGGCTGATTGCCAGCCGGGCCGCACCGGCGGCGGTGGTCGCTATCCCGCGCCGGGGGTGACCGACAGCGACCCAGGAGACACCCACTAAGGAGGTGAGGCCGAGCCCCAGACGGACCATCTCCGCCCCCAATCCACCGGCGCTCATAACCCCAGCCCAGGTCGGCGCCCGCAGCGCGGCAGCCAGACCCACCAACCCGAGCGACCAGGACAGCCCGAGAAGGGTCGCGCCGGGAAGGCCGCGCGGTGCCCGGGCCCAAGACTCCAACACCCAAAGCGCCAGCAAGGAGACCGCCACACCGCCGACGCCAATCCCAGACGAGCCCCCGGCGTCAAGGTGGAAGCTCGGGCTGCCGCCCCACGGGAGCGGCAGCATGACCAGGCCACAAAGCAAGCCGGCACCCAGCCAGGTGTGATTGAGGGCGGCTGCGCGAATCCGCCGCCGTAGCCCCTCCAGACCGCTGGGACCAGGCCAGCCGATCTGAATCAGCCCGAGCCCCACCGCCGCCGACACGCCTCCCGGGTAGACCATCAGTGCCGCGCAGAGGGCCAGGGCCACGCCGACATGACTCATGGGTGCAGCCCCAGCACCGCCTGCATGGCCTGACCCGGCACCAAGCCCAGCACCAGGATCGAGGCGGCCGCCACCAGCCCGATTAGCTCCCGCCGCCAGGGCCCGGCGCTGGCGGTGTTGCTCAGCGTCGAGCGCATCGCCGAGGCTGCAGCAGCGAGTTGCAGGCCCATCGCCAGCAGCAGCAACCAGACCAGGGTGAAGCTGACCGCGGCAGCCGCGATCACGATCAGGATCCGGCCCGCGAAGCCGCCGAAAGGAGGTATTCCAGAGAGCCCGATCCACGCCAGCAGCTGGGATCTTGTGCCGGACTCCTCGCCCAGCACAGCGCCACCCAGCCAGTGCGCCAGTACCAGCAGTAGCGCGGCGGTCAGGCCTTCGGAACTGCCCAGTCCGACGGCAGTGCAGATCAACCCGGAGTCGGCCGCCAGCACCCGCGAGTAGCGCGTGGCGGGCGGGCCCAGCACCGCCCGCAGGCCCCAGAACAGCGACGAGGCGACTCCCAGGGCTAACAGCAGTTCCTGCAGGGGTAGAGCCACCCCAGCGGGGCTGGTGGCGATCAGACGGGCGCCGACCAGGACGCCCACTGGAATCGCCCAGATCCGCCAGAGTGACGCCTCCGAGCGGCCCACCCGGATCGCGGCTCCGACCCATGCGGCAAAGGGCATCACGCCCAGCAATCCAGTCACGCCGCCCGCCAGCAGGATCGCCTCAAGGACCATCGGCGCGGAACCCAACCGGGCCGATGGCATGAGCACAGCCGCGGCCAGTAGTGACGCCAGCACCAGCAACGCCTGCCGCGCCAGGCTGCGGATCGGCAGTTGGGGTCCTGCGACCCGTTGCCACCGCACCCAGATCATGGCCATCAGGAGCCCAGCGCTCAGGGCCAAGGGAACCATGCCGGTGGTAAGCAGGGCCAGAGCGGACGGCACCGTGGCCAGCAGTCCCATGGCGACCGCAGCGGGGCCAGGGCCCCGCTCACCCGCCACCAGCAGCTCCAGAGCCAGCGCTCCCAGGCCGCCCACGAGCACCCCCGCGGCTATTCTGGTTACCCCCAGGGTGCCAAGGCCCGAGCTCGCCAGCCGGGCCGGTTCCGGAGAGATCGGGACCCGCAGCAAGACTGCGGCCACGACCCCCACTGCCACCACCGCCAGCGGCATGACCCAGCGCCAACGGCCGCCCAGCCACCAAGCCAACATGGCCGAGGCGACGCCGACGCCAATGCCTGCAGCAGGGCTCATGTTCCCGTCTCCCACGGAGCGGATCGCGCCAGCACAACCAGGGCGAGAGCGGGCAAGCCGGCCGCCAACAGACATGGTCCCACGGCGGTGCCGGAGGAGCTGAGCAGCAGGAAGGCAGCGCTCCCCATACCCACGCAAAGAGCGCCCAAGGCTAGGTCGGCCGGGCCCCTGCCAGTGCTGACCCGGATGACGCCCACCTCCCAGGCGAATAGGCAGGCAAAGGCGGGGCCCTGCGTGGAAACGGTTCCCGCACCCAGGTGCCCGGACAGCAGGCGCGCTGCCAGCAGACCTCCCAGCCCGAGCAGGAGCCTGAGGCTCCGGATGTCGAAGACCCTTTCCCGGCCCACGACTGGTGAGTTCCCGAGTAGCCAGCGGCCCGCAGAAACCCCGGACACCCGGCTCCCAGCCGCCACCAACAAGGCGGCCGTGGCGCCGACTGAGCCCAGGATCAGAAAGCTGGGCGCTC
The DNA here is from genome assembly GCA_035531535.1 of Candidatus Nanopelagicaceae bacterium. GTDB lineage: Bacteria > Chloroflexota > Dormibacteria > Aeolococcales > Bog-877 > AG-12. The sequence continues at coordinate 16,111 of DATKSV010000148.1, forward strand.
CGCCGGCCAGGGCGGCGACCCCGCCCAGCCCCACACCCAGGGCCAGGGCGCTGATCCACATTCCGGTGGGGCCCACAGACAGCAAGGCGACCGCGGCGGCGATGAAGCCCGCAGCTGCCAGCGCTGACTCTACAGTCACCGCTGAGCCATCAGCCAGCCGACGACCGAGATCGTCGCCAGCCACAACCAGACGGGTCGCTCCGCCAAGTCTCGCTCCGCCAGCTCGGCGGCCAGCGAGCCGGCTCGGAGTAGTCGGTCAATCCAGGTGAGCAAATGGCTCCAACCGATGGTGATCGGCGCCGGGAAGGAGACTCGCCACAAAGCGGCCGCCACGGGCTGCTCGGGCTGGGCAGATGCGGGCGCTGGCCAGATGGGCAGCCCGACCGCATAGCGAAGCGCCAAATAAGCCAGCCCCCCCAGCCCCATCAGTAGGGCCAGGTACCCGACCGGCCACACCGTGGAGCCAATTTGCACCACCAGCGGGTCGGGAGCGGTGAGGCCAGTGCTCGCCGCCGAGCCCGCAAAGGCGATCGGGCCAGCCAGGGAGGTCAACACCCAGCCAGGGAGCATCGCCGTGCCGAGCAGCCCGAGGGCAGGCACGGAAAGCGCCCAATCCCAGGTCCCGGCCGCGCCCCCTAGCATTAGCCCGCGAACTGCCACAGCCGCGAGCACGGCCAGCACCAGGGCGTAGCCGAGGGCTGGGAGAACCCCCCGGGATCCTCCCGCCTGGAGCGCCACGGTCAGCCCTAGCATCGCCACCGTGCCCCCCAACGAGATCGGAACCAGGGCGGCCCCAAGCCTGGCCCAACGCTGGGCTCGGCCTGACTGGACCCCATGCCTGAACAGAGCCCGGGGCAGAAACGCCACCGCCAGCTCCATGAAGATTCCGGCACCCAGGGCTAGCTGCACCCCGATCCCAGCATTTGAACCAAAGCCAAACAGCACCAGCCCCGAGGTTCCGAGCAGCAGAGCGCGAACCTCCGACTGTCCCACGGGACCCAGCAGCAGAAACCCCAGGGCGACGCCCACGAAGACCAGGCCGACGAGGTCGAGGAGCGTGCCAAAAGCCGGTGAGGGCCAGCTACCCCCGGTCAGTTGGCGGACGCGCAGGATCAGCACCAGAGCGGTAGGGACGGCCACTACGGCCATCCAATCGGCTACGTCGAGCGCCCTGCCAGCTCCCTGCTGGCCACGCTTCCCGCCGTCGGGCGCCAACAGCGCCACTCCGGCCAGTCGGACCACCGCGGGCATCAACAGGATCCCGGCCAGTGCGAAGCCAACCACGCTGGTGGGGATGTCGGCGAACTGCAAGGTACCCACCTGGCGGTAGACCACGATCACTGCTCCCAACCAAATGAGGGCCACCCCCTGGTCGGCGGCGGCCGCCCAGACGATCCTGGAGCTGGCGGCTCGCGGATACCTCGCATAACTGATGCCGATCCCACCAACCGCCGACAGCTCCAGGCCCACGAAAAGGCTCAGCAGGCCCCCTGACAGCGCCACCATGACCCCTCCCAGAGCCGCCAATGCCAGGGCCGCCGAGGCTAGTGGCCGGCGCTCGGAAGCCGAGAAGCTGACCACCAACGCCGCGGCCAGCACGGCGATTGCAATGGCGGCGCCTCCGACGTCCACCTGCAGGGTCACGGGGAGGCGGGCGTCGAACTCCCAAAGGGTGACTTGGACCGATCCGGCTGGCTGGATCAGGGATAGGAGGAGGGCGACGTCAATGAGCGCGAGCAGTAGTCCGCCGCGAACCAGCCAGCGCGCCAAAACGCCCCCGCCGGCCAGCCAGGGACGCCCCACGGCGCCACTGGCGAGAGCCGCCCCGGCAGGCAGGACAGGGGCCAAAAACGCGAGCTCGGTGAGGGACAGCACTCAGCCGTCCCGGAATCAGATCTCGAGGGCGTCGCGCAGCAGAGCTTCGCGCCGAGACGCCTCCTCGAGTCTGCTCCGCTCCCGCGCCACCAGCTCGGCTGGCGCCGATGTCGCGAACGGGCTGGCCAGCTTGGTCTCCAGGGAACTCCTGAAAGCGGATAGGCGGTCCAACTCGCGACTCATCTTCGCCTTCAACTGCTGACTCTGGGCGGCGGCCGTGGCGGCCAGGCGGATGGCGCTTTGGCCCACCACCAAAGGGGCCATCCCCTCCAGGTCCCCGACGGTGGCCTCCACCCATTGCACTGGGGCCAACCGCTCGAGATACCGGAGCACCTCCGGCTGGGCCAGATCAGAACCGGTGCTCGAGACCAGCAAGGGGACCCGGCTGGCGCTGCGGCCGAACTGAATGCCAAGATCCTGGAGCCAGTGGCGAAGCTGGCCGGTCAGGTCTTGGAAGGAGCCCATCGCGGCCTCCGCGGCCGGATCGTCCCACTCGCTGCGAACCTCTGGCCAACCCACCTGGTCCATTGAGGCTGGGGCACCTTCGAATTGCTCCCCCAGGGCCTCAGTCAGGAAGGGCATGATCGGATGGAGCAGGGTGGCAGTGGTGAGAAGTGCCGATCTCGTGATCCAGAGGGCGACCTCGTCGCCGGCCTCCAACCGCTCCTTCACCAGCTCCAGATACCAGTCGGCGAGCTCATGCCAAGCGAACTGGTAGATGGCGTCAACAGCCGCCCCGAACTCGAATTCCGAAAAAGCGCGGGAGACCTTCTCGACCAGACCGGTCAGCCGCGAGAGCAACCAACGGTCGGCCAGCTCGAGCTCGCGAAGAACGGGCTCGGGAGCCTTTGGGATCAGCCCTGGCTGCCCAGCTGGGAAATGAACCAGACGGAGCAAGCGAACCATGTTCCAAAGCTTGTTGGCGAACTTGGCAAAGCCATCGATGCGGCTCTCGTCGAAGCGCGCGTCCTGCGTCCCCATGGCCACGCTGGCTCCCCACGCCCGGAGTGCATCGGCGCCGTAGCGGTCAGCCATCTCCAGGGGATCGACCACATTGCCCCTGGACTTGGACATTCGCGCCCCATCGGCGCCCAGGATCGTGGCGTGCAGGATAACGTCCGCGAAGGGGACCTCGCCCGCGAAGCGCAGCCCCATCATCACCATCCGAGCCACCCACAGGCGCAGGATGTCGCGCCCCGTGCTGAGCACACTGGTGGGATAGAAACGAGCCAGCTCCGGCGTCTCTTCGGGCCAGCCCAGGATCGCAAACGGCCAGAGAGCGCTCGAGAACCAGGTGTCCAGCACATCCGGATCGTGACTCAACTCCGAGCTCTCGCACACCGGACACCGCTCCGGTTCCTCCACCCAGGCAAACGTGTGCTGGTTGGCGCAGGTGGAAACCGGGATGCGATGTCCCAGCCACAGCTGCCGGCTGATGCACCAGTCGCGGAGGCCATGGACCCAGGTGAGGTATTGCTCTCGGTACTGAGGGGGGTGGAATTTGATTGCCCCACTCTCGACCACCTCAGCCGCCGGCTCGGCCAGCTCGGTCACCCGCACCCACCACTGGGACGTGACCAGAGGCTCAAGGATGGCCCCGCAGCGGTCACAGTGCCCCACCTGGTGCACGATCGGCTCATCCGACAGGAGTGCCCCCGAGTCCCGCAGCCGGCCCGCCGCCCACTCCCTGGCCGGCGCCACCGCGAGACCGTCCAGATCGGGGAAGTCGGGGGCGATCATGTGCCCGTCAAGCGAGATAACCGTCAGCACCGGCAGGCCGTGCCGGTGCCCGATCTCGAAGTCCTCGGCAGAGTGCCCCGGGGTGATCTTGAGGGCCCCAGTCCCCAGTTTGGGGTCAACCGCCTGGTCCTCGATCAGAGGTATCAGCCTGCCCGAGAGGGGCTCAATAAGCTCGGACCCCAAGAGGTCCCGAAAGCGCGGATCTCCGGGCGGAACCGCGACCGCCACATCAGCGAGGATCGTCTCCGGGCGAGTGGTCGCCACCACCACCTCCCCGGGTCCGTCCGCCCGTCGATAGCGCACGTAGTAGAACTTGTCGGTCTGCTCCTCGTATTGCACCTCCTCGTCGGAGATGGCGCTGTGGCAGCGCGGGCACCAGTTGACGATTCGGGGCCCCCGATAGATGAGTCCCTGCTCATACAGCGCCTTGAACACAGTGCGGATGACCCGGACGTAGGCGGGGTCCATGGTGAAGCGCTCCCGGCTCCAGTCGCAGCTGGCCCCCATCCGACGCAGTTGCTCCACGATCCGCCCCTGATAGGTGCGGTACCAGGCATCCACCCGCAGGTCGAACGCCTGGCGTCCGATCGCCTCCTTGGAGCTGCCCTCACCGGCCAGCTGGCGCTCGATCACGTTCTGAGTGGCGATGGCCGCATGGTCGGTGCCGGGCACCCAGAGGACCTCAAAGCCGCGCATCCGGTGGAAACGGCAGAGCGAATCCTGGACCACCGCGTTCAACGCATGGCCCAGGTGCAGGGAGCCCGTGATATTGGGGGGCGGTAGCGCGATTGAGAACGCCGGCTTGGCGCTGCTAGGGTCCGCCCGGCCCAGCTCCAGCTCCTCCCAGCGCCGACGCCATCGACGCTCGGTCTCCTCGGGCTCGTAAACCGCCTTCAATAGACCGCGGCCGCTAGCCGGCCGGAACCGGCTGTAGTTCTGCCGCGACCTCTCTGGCGGCGCCCACGAGATTGCGGAGCGAGGGCTCGACCTCGGCCCAACCCCTGGTCTTCAGCCCACAGTCGGGGTTGGCCCAGAGCCTCTCAAGCGGTATTGCCAGCGCCGCTGCCCGTAGCCGATCCGCCATCTCGACTTGGGTCGGAACCAACGGCGAATGGATGTCGTAGACGCCGGGGCCGACCTCGTTGGGATAGCCGACATCGGCGAAGGACTGCAGCAACTCCATTCCGGACCTGGCGGCCTCGATGTAGAGCACGTCCGCGTCCAGCTCGGCGATGGCCTCGATTATGTCGCCGAACTCCGAGTAGCACATGTGGGTATGGATTTGCACTCCCGGGCCGGCCCCCCCGGCCGCCAACCTGAAACTGTCTATCGCCCAGCGCAGATAGCCGGTCTGGTCCTCTCGCCGCAGAGGCATGGCCTCGCGGAAGGCCGGCTCATCGATCTGGATGATTCGGATCCCGGCCGCGACCAGGTCAGCCACCTCATCGCGGAGCGCCAGCGCGATCTGGAAACTGGTTTCGCTCCGCGGCACATCGTCACGGGGAAATGACCACTGCAGGATCGTGACCGGTCCGGTGAGCATCCCCTTGACCGGCTTGGCCGTCAGGCTCTGGGCGAAACCCGCCCAACGCACGGTCATCGGCGCCGGGCGAGACACATCGCCGAAGACAATCGGAGGCTTGCTGCAGCGAGACCCGTAGGACTGAACCCAGCCCAACTTGGTAGTCGCAATGCCGGCGAGTTGCTCGGCAAAGTACTCGACCATGTCGTTGCGCTCCGGCTCACCGTGAACCAGCACATCGAGGCCGACTTCCTCTTGGAAACGGATCACGCGGCGGATCTCGTCCTCCATCCGAGCCTCGTAGGTCGCTTGGTCGATCTCACCCCGCCGCAGCTGGGTCCTGGCCTGGCGCAGCTCCGCCCGTTGCGGGAACGACCCGATGGTGGTGGTCGGCAAGGGCGGCAGGCTGACCTGCTGCAGCCACTCGGCACGCCGAGTCGGGGCGTCTGCCGAACGCTTCAGGTCCCCATCCACGATCTTCGACAGGCGTCCTCTGACCTCGGGGTTCACTCGCCGTGGTGACTCCCTGCGGGCTCTCGCCCGGTCCCGGAGCCGGTGGAGCGCGGGGTCCTGTTCGAACCCGGGGCTGAGGGCCCGAGCCAAGAGGGTGACCTCGGCCAGCTTCTCCTCGGCGAAGGCGAGCCAGGAACGCATCTCTCCGTCGAGCTCGTCCTCCGCCTTGAGGCTGACCGGAACATGTAGCAGAGAACACGACGGCGCCACCAGCACCCGATCAGGGCCGAGCTTGGCAGCCGCTTCATGGATGGCCGCGATCGCCGGATCCGGATCCAGACTCCAGACATTGCGCCCGTCCACCAGTCCCAGCGACAGTGACATGCTGTCGGGCAGCATCCCCAGCGCCCGCTGGAGGTCTTGCCCCCCCCGGACCAGGTCCAGGTGAAGCGCATCGATCGGCAGCATCAGCGCCGTCTCCAGATTGGCACCGAGGCCGGCGAAGTACGAAGCCACCAGAATCTGGACTCCCGGCACTCGGCGCCGGAGGTAGGCGTAGGCACTCTCGAGCCCCTCCAGCAACTCGACTGGAGCATCCTGGGCCAGGCATGGCTCGTCAAACTGCACCCACTTGGCACCCGCTTCGCGGAGCAGCTCCAAGACCTCCGCATAGACCGGCAACAGCCGATCCAGGAGCGAGAGCCTGGAGACGCCAGAGGCGGTCATCTTGCTGACCTGAAGGAAACTGAGCGGACCCAGGAGCACGGGCCTGGTCTCGATACCGAGGCTGAGCGCCTCCAAGAACTCGTCCACTGGCTTTCGGGAGGTGAGACGGAACGCCTGCCCAGGTGAAAGCTCCGGCACCAGGTAGTGATAGTTGGTGTCGAACCACTTGGTCATCTCCAAGGGTGGCACCTCGCCCCGTCCCGAGACCGCACCGCGGGCCATCGCGAAGAGCAACTCCATGTCGCTGTTCGCCGGCAGGTCCCCAAAGCGCTCAGGGACTGCCCCCAGCATCAGCGCCGTGTCCAGGACGTGGTCGTAAAGCGAGAAGTCGTTGCTGGGAATGTGTTGGATGCCGGCGGCGTGCTGCACCTTCCAGCGAGCGGCCCGCAGGCCGGCCGCCCTGGTCTCCAGCTCGGCGGCGGTCAGGCGGCCACTCCAGAACCCTTCCAGGGCCCACTTCAATTCCCGGCCCGGACCAATGCGGGGAAAGCCCAGATTGGTGGCAGTCAGGCTACCGCTGCTAGATGGTGGCATATGGCAGGTTCATTCCTAGGTGATTATCAGTTGACGGGTACGAGCCGGCTCACAGCTGCGATTGGTGCCCTCCCGCACTTCCAGTCTACCCGGGCGGCGACTCTTCGGGCTGGGGTGGGAAGTCGCTGGCCCAGGGACCCAGCTCAGGCGGAGGCAGCCTGCAGCTCGTCCTCACTGTAGAGCTCGGGCTCTGTGGAGTCGAGGATGGCACGCTCTGTGATCACGCAACGCTTGATCTCAGGATGCGAAGGTACCTCGAACATGCTCCCCAGCAGCACCGACTCCAGAATGCTCTTGAGCCCACGCGCACCCGTGCCCAGGGCCAGAGCCTGGCTGGCGATCGCCTTCAGAGCGGCCTCCTCGAAGACCAGCTCGACCTCATCCAGAGCGAAGAACTTCTGATACTGCTTCACGAAGGCATTCTTGGGCTCGGTGAGAATCCGGGTGATGTCGGCCTCGTCCAGGCTCTCCAGCGCCACCACGATCGGAAGCCGACCGACGAACTCGGGGATCAGGCCGTAGCGGAGCAGGTCCTGGGCCTGCATGAGCCGCAGGATCTGGGTGCTCTCCTTAGTTCGGGTGGCCGCTGGGTCACTGCTGAAACCGATCGTGCGGTGGCCAACCCGCTGCTCGATCAGCCGCTCCAGCCCATCGAAGGCACCACCGCAGATGAAGAGGATGTTGCCGGTATTGATCTGGATGAAGTCCTGGTGCGGATGCTTGCGCCCCCCCTGGGGTGGCACATTGGCGATGGTGCCCTCCAGGATCTTCAACAGCGCCTGCTGCACGCCCTCCCCGGAGACATCGCGAGTGATCGAGGGGTTGTCTGACTTGCGTGAGATCTTGTCTATCTCATCGATGTAGATGATCCCCCGCTCGGCTCGGGCGATATCGAAATCCGCCGCCTGGATGAGCCGCAGCAGGATGTTCTCCACGTCCTCCCCGACATAGCCTGCCTCGGTCAGCGAGGTGGCGTCAGCGATTGAGAATGGGACATCCAGTATCCGGGCCAGGGTCTGCGCCAACAGAGTCTTGCCACAACCGGTCGGGCCGACCAGTAGGACGTTCGATTTCTGGAGCTCGACATCCCCGACCTCACGGGCATTGTTGATGCGCTTGTAGTGGTTGTAGACCGCCACCGAGAGCACCCTTTTGGCCTGGTCCTGACCGATCACGTACTGGTTGAGGGAGTCCCAGATCACCTGAGGGTTGGGCACCACGTTGGTCCGTGGGCGCCTGGTCGCAGGGCCTTTGGTCTCCTCCTCCAGAACCTCCTGGCAGAGTTCGATGCACTGGTCGCAGATGTAGACCCCGGGGCCGGCGATGAGCTTGCGCACCTGCTCCTGGCCCTTGTTGCAAAAAGAGCAGCGAGTGTGGCGCCGCCGGTCCTCACGCTCGGTCATGCCGCGTCCCCCCCATCTCGCGGGCTTGCCCCCGCGGCCAGTCGACCGACGCAGCGGGCGCAGATGATCACCTGCTGGGGACCTCCCCCCGCCACCAACGCCACCGCCACCGCCGAAGCGCCGCAGAAGTCACAGCGAGGACCGAGCTCCCGCAGCAAATGGGGCTGCCGCTCCCGGCGTTGCTCGCCGCGACCCTGAGCTTGCATCTACTGCGGCCACCTTACCCCATTACCCTGCTGCTGGAGTCGCCTCCGGCTCAGCCTTAGCCGGCTTGGCTGCGCCGTTGGTCGCCACCACTGGGGTGGCTCTCTGATTGGAGAGGATGTGGTCGATCAGGCCATACTCCAGCGCCTCCTCGGGGGACATGTAGAAGTCGCGATCGGAGTCACGGGTGATCTGGTCGACCGGCTTGCCAGTATGTTGGGCCAGGATCTGGTCGATGGTCCGCCGCAGACGGAGAATCTCCTGAGCCTGGATCTGGATATCCGAGGCCTGCCCCTGGAAGCCCCCACTGGGCTGGTGCATCATGATTCGGGTGTTGGGGAGGCTAAAGCGCAACCCCTTCTCGCCGCCGGCGAGCAGCACACAGCCGAAGGAAGCCGCCAGGCCCATGCAGAAGGTGCTGACCCGGGGCTTGATGTACTGCATGGTGTCGTAGATGGCGAGTCCCGCCGAGACAGCACCTCCGGGGCTGTTGATGTACACGCTGATGTCCCGCTCCGGATCCTCGCTCTCGAGGTACAGCATCTGGGCCATAACCAAGTTGGCGATCTGGTCATCGATGGGAGTGCCGATGAAGATGATGCGGTCCTTCAGCAGCCGGGAGTAGATGTCGAAGGCTCGCTCGCCCCGGCTGGTGGTCTCCACGACCATCGGAATGAGGGCCATGATCTCCTCCTGGGTTATCGCTTGCGATGGGTTAGGCGACGTGGTCGCTCTTGCTAGGCGAGTATACCCAAGGCCGGAAATTCAACCCGCCGACGGACTCGCGGGCTCCTGGTCGCCCCGGGCGAGCGCCAGCACGAAATTGTTGGCCTTGCTGATCATGACCTCGCGCCGGATGGGTTCCCGAGAGCGCTCCCGCGCCTCCTTCGAGGTCCCCTTGGGCAGGATCTGACTCAGCGCCGCGGCCAGCTCCAGGTCGGAGGTCTCCAGTGCCTCCTGCTTGGCTACCTGGCCGAGGGCAAGGTCCAGGCGGACACGTTCCACGGCCGCCTGTCGGCGCTCGCCACGAAGCTGTTCCAAGCTGCGGTCCTGGGCCGCCAGAAGCGCATCCAGGGCGATGCCCGATTCCGCGAGCCGGGCCTCAAGGTCCCGCACCTGATGATCGATCTCGGCCTGGATCATGGCCTCGGGAAGGTCGACCTTGGTCATCCCCAAGAGCAGCTCCAGGGCCTTGTTCGCCTGCTCGCGCTGGGCCTCGGCGGCCAGTTCTTCGCGAAGCTCATCCCGAATGAACCCCTTGAGCTCCTCCAGGGTCTCGCCGCGACCGGCGATCGCCGCCAAATTGTCATCCAATTCAGGCAGTGACTTGGCCTGGATCCCGGTCACATTCGCGGTCACCACCACCATCTCCCCCCGCAGCTCCTCGCGGGCGTAGTCCTCAGGCAGGGTGACGGTGATCTCGATCGGGTCGCCTCCGACTCGGGCTCCGAGCAGTTGATCGGCCATCCCGGGCAGCAGTTGGCCGCGCTGCAGATCGAGGGTCTGAAGCTGGTTCGGAGTGCCGATCACCTGGTCGCCGTGGTGCATGGTCAGCTCGGCCGTGACCACATCCTGAGCCTGGACCTCGCGGTCGGCCGCGTCGGTCAACTGGGCGTAGCGCTGGCGCAGCGCCTCCAGGGTTCCGGCGACATCCTCCTCCGGGACGTCTTTGACCTCGAGTGGAACCCTGATCTGCCGGTAGTCACCCAGAGTCACCTCGGGCCGGAGCAGGACGCTCGCCACGAACCGGAAGGGCTGGCCGCGCTCTAGATCGGCCTCCGCCACAGTTGGCTGCGAGACCGGGTCCAGCTGCGCCTGCTCCACCGCTCTCCGATACAGGTCGGGAAGCAGCAGGTCGGTGGCCTCCTGCTGAACAGCGTCCCAACCGACCGCGCGCTCCACCACCGCTGCGGGAGCCTTGCCGGGGCGAAAACCGGGGAGGCGAACTCGCCGTGAAAGGTCGATGAGGGCGCGAGCGATGGCCCGGTCCACCACCTCGGCCGGGGCGGTCACGGTGACCTTGGCCTGAGCGGCTGGCAATCGCTCAACCTCCACTTCCAGCGCCGCGACATCCATGGAACTTTGGCTCATAATCCTTCCCATAGTGGTGTGGTGCGCGGACCGAGGGTCGAACTCGGACGGGTTGCCCCACGGGGTTCTAAGCCCCGCGCGTCTACCAGTTCCGCCATCCGCGCCGACCGGTTGCGGGGCCACCGCAGCACGGCGCCGAGTATAGCCAATCGGAACGCCTCTTAGACCTCGACAGCCGCGCTCGGCCAGGCTAGCATGAGGACGGAGACGGCACCGCGATCAGGCAGCCGCCTGGCAGCCGGCTCACGACAGCCTCTCAGGAGGGCAAGGTGTTGGAGATTGGTGGAACCGCTACCGGGACCTTGATCGGCGAGCGCGAGTTGGTGGCCAAGATCGAACAAAAGGCGCTCCAGCTCTCGGCCCTGCTGCGCGAGCTCGACAACCACCCAGTGGTGCTTGACTCCGGCCTGCGCGAGGAGCTGGATGACGTGCTGGACCAGGTGGGATGCCGGATCGCCGCCACCCGGGCGCTCGAGAAAGGCGCGGAGCCGCAAGCTGCCATCTGAGCTCCGACCGGCAACGGTTTAGACTTTGAGCTTCGCGGGCGCCCATAGCTCAGCCCGGATAGAGCACCAGACTACGGATCTGGGTTTGCGGGGGTTCAAATCCCTCTGGGCGCACCACCTCGAGGCATCCCATAGCGCTCGCCACTGCTCCTTGCTGATCCCGGCCTGGTCGAGATGCAGGCGGTTGCGCAAGAGCCGCTTGCCACCCATGGTGATATGCACCCGACCGGCTTTCACATCCCCATCCAGGCCG
>DATKSV010000149.1:0-8153 GCA_035531535.1 Candidatus Nanopelagicaceae bacterium
GAGCCTTGGTCGGAAGACCGCCTCCGGTCAGCCTATGAGGTGCTGGTCGTCTTCAGAGCGGCCCACCAATACCCTCTGATCAAGGCGAACATGGGCCTGCGCTCCGTCTTGAGGACAGAGGAGTGCCAGGTGGAGGTCACCCAGCGCCTGAAGCGTATTCCCACCATCGTTGACAAGCTTCGGCGGGAGCCAACTATGCAGCTAGCCAAGATGCAGGACATTGGAGGCTGTCGGGCCATCGTAGAGAGCGTGGCGCAGATCAGGAGTGTGTAGCGGCGCCTGCGCAGGAACCGGCCGCCGCTTCGGGTGGCGGACTACATCGGTGCCCCGCGAGCCTCAGGTTACCGAGCGGTCCATGTCGTCGTCTCATACCCGGACGCGGACGGAGTAGCCAGGGCCATCGAGGTCCAGTTGCGGACCCGGATCATGCATGAGTGGGCCGTCACCGTCGAGCGCCTCGGAGGGCGTATTGAAGCTGACCTCAAGAGTGGCATCGGTCCGCGGCCGGTGCTCGACTTCCTAAGGACGGCATCCGCCGCGATGGCGATTGAGGAGGCGGGAGGAATGGTGGCTCGCGAGTTAGCGGCGGAAGTGGTCACGTTGCGGGCTGCCGCGATGCCATACTTGGAACGAAACTCAGGGAGGAACAAGCCATGAGCGAGTCGATCCAACACTTCCTGCTGGTCTTCGATCATGCCAAAGGCGAGTTGGTCGAGGTGCAGGAGTTCGGGTCTGATGCCGCTCGCGCCCTGGCGGCCTATGCCGAGAAGGAACGAGACCTACGGACGAGCCATTCGCTGGAGATCGTCCTGGTTGGGTCGGATTCTTACGACACGGTGCGGGTGACTCATGCCAACTACTTCGCCGACGCGGCAGCCACGTCGAAGTACCTCGTTGGCGTCTGAGTTCCACGTCCCTTTGAGCGCCGGCTGCGAGGCCGTCCCAGCCGGTCGGCAGGGGTCTTGCTAGGGCGCTCCACCGAGTGCAGTGGTCGCGGTGCCCCAATCTCCCGTTTTGCCTGCGAAGCGCTTCGATGGCCGCCTCCAGGTGCCGTCCAAAGCCGTCTGGTGAGTGACCAGGCCTGACCCGCTAGGTGCCACTCAGCAGCGAAGGCCCCAGGCGCGGCCGCCTGGGCCAACATCGGACCGCTGCCAACCCGGCCTCTTCGCCTGGCCTCGGTCCGACTCAAGGCTACCTCCAGAAGCCGCTATGGGCCGGCCGGCTCCCCCGCCGGCTCCCCCGCCGGCTCCCCCAAAGTTGACTGCAACGGGGGCGGATTGAAGTAGACGTCTGCGGTCACTGCTGAACTCAAAACGCGGAGCCGACGGGGAGATTCGAACTCCCGGCCAGCGGTTTACGAATTCGGAAAAGCATGTACGCCGACGGTCGTGACCGTTCATTTCGAGTTCAATTGAGTGGCGCAAGGCGCCCTGATGTCCGCCATGGTCCGCCGACGGCCGCCCCCGTTGGGGTCAAAACTGGGGTCAACAGTTCCGCCCGATTGGATGGTCGCCCGGCTCATAGGCCCGTCCCGGGCGATGCCTGGATGGGTCAGGCCCGTACCAGCGGGGTAATCTCCTCGAGGACTTGGCTCAGCCGGTCGCGCTCGAGCTCCAGGTCGTAACGGCCTTGCAGGTTCATCCAGAACCGCTCAGAGGTGCCGAAGTAGCGCGAGAGTCGGAGCGCGGTGTCGGCGCTGATCCGACGCTTGCCATGGACGATCTCGTTGATGCGACGGGGCGGCACCCCGATCGCAATGGCCAGCCGATGCTGGCTGAGTGCCAACGGGGATAGGTACTCCTCGACCAGAACCTCCCCGGGGTGTATCGGCGGCACCCGCCACTGGGGGTGGGTGCCCTCAGGCGGGCGGGGCGGCCCAAGAAGAAACCTCGACCGTAGGAGCGCCAAGGTACAACCATCCCCAGAACTCGGCCACGGGCTCGGCTGCCACGTCCAGTGTCACGGTCGGCCCCAGTCCGCCTCACTTGAACCTGGAACCGCTTGCCCTGGCATGCTTGCGCACGAAGAGTCGCTCCTCACTGGCCTGGAGGAGTGCATCCACTTCGGTGCCGTCATCACCCCACACCGCGATCCCGGCAGACCACGATGGGATCCCCACCTTGCGGCCGTCCGCGATCATGGTCCGCACAGCGGCTCTCGGCCTCAGCCGCTGTGCCAGCCGGGCAGCTTCCTCTTGGTCCGTATCAGGCAGGATCACGATGAACTCGTCGCCCCCGTAGCGCGCCACCACGTCACCCGCTCGGAGCCGTGCGCGCACCATCTCAGCCGCCTGTTTCAGGACTTCATCTCCCACGTGGTGACCGAACCGATCATTGACGTCCTTGAAGTGGTCGAGATCGAGCATCAGGAGCGCGAAGGGACTGCCGCCAAGCCCTGCCTGGGCGCAGGCCTCGGCCAGCCTCTCCAGGCCATACTGACGGCTGCCCACGCCGGTGAGGGAATCGGTCAGCGCCGCCTGCTGGAGCTGACCGTGCAGCCGTGAGACCGCCAGCGCCTCCGCCACCACACAGGCCACCGCCTCCAAGTGACGCACCGTCTGCTCCCCAAAGGTGTTGGGCCAGTTCCGGTGCACTGACAGCACCCCCTGCGTCCCGGCGCTCGCCAGCAGCGGGACGAACACCCCGGAGCGACGCCCCTCCCCACGCTGACCCCGGTAGCGCGGATCCGACTCCACATCGGCCAGCACCAGGGGCGAGCCCTCGGCCAGGGCCGCCCACAGCAACCCCTGCCCCCTGGGCAGCACGGTCCCGGCCGGCACGAGGCACGGACTGCCCTGCCATCCCACCATCCGCAGCGACTGGCGCTCATCGTCCAGCACGCTCAGCGAGGCCATTTCAACCTGTAGTTCCGCCCTGACCGGAGCGAGCACCCGCTCCGCCAGCTCCGGCAGTTCGAGTCCCTCCCGCAGATCCCGGGACACTCGCATCAGCAGCTTCCAACCCGCCACCTGCCCGGAGCTGTACAGCTCCGCCAGGGTCGCGGGTTCGCCGCCGGCAGGCACGGATACCCCGGCGTGGGGAGCCGCGATTCCAGCGACACTGGCCGCCAGCGCAGCCACCCTGGGATCGAACTGCGTCCCCGAGCAGCGCTCGATCTCCAGCAGCGCCTCGTCCATGCTCTTGGCCGCCCGATACGGCCGGTTGGTGGTCATCGAATCCAGGGTGTCGGCCAGGGTGACGATCCGCGCCCCCAGGGGGATCGCATCGGCCCGCAACCCCTCCGGGTAGCCGCGCCCGTCCCACCACTCATGGTGGTGGCGAACGATGGGCGCGATCGCGGCCAGCGGCCCGGCATGCTCCACGATCCCGGCCCCGAGCGCGGCGTGGGCCATCATCAGGATGCGCTCCTCCTCGGTCAGTGCCCCGGGCTTCCCAAGGATGCTGTCCGGGATCCCGATCTTGCCGATGTCGTGGAGCAGACCGGCGACCGCGATCCGGTTCACCTCGTCAGCCGGCAGCTCCAGGCGCTCGGCCAGGGCGCGGGCCCATTTGCTCACCCGCATCGAGTGCCCCTTGATCGCGTGCTCCCGAGCGTCGCTGACTTCGACCAGCATCTCCAGGAGGCTGTCGTACATCTCCTGCTGGCTGGCCACCAGGCGGCGCATCATGACTGCCCCGCCCACCTGCGCCGCCAGCATCTCGCCGATGTGCTCGTCGTCGGAGGTGAAGCTCCCTCCCGCCTCCCTGCCCAGCATGTAGTAGGCGCCCTTCCAATCCCCCAGGGCTGGGATGGGCACCCCCAGGAAGTGCCCCATCTCGGGGTGCCCGTGCGGCAGCGACGATATCGACGACGGGTGCCGGCCGGCGTCGGTGAGGCGGATGGGCCTAGGGGCGTCCCGCACCACTCCGAGCAGGCCCTTGCCCACCGGCGGATGTCCCAGCGACCCCACTGCGGCACGGTCCATTCCGGAAGTGATGAAGTGGGCCATCTCGCCCTTCTCGTCCCACACCGCCACGGCGGCATGGCGGGCACCGGTCAGCTCCCTGCCCGCATCGACGCTCCCCTGCAGCAGCTCGGAGACATCTCCCGCCCGGGAAAGCCCGGCCAGTCGTTCGTGCAACAAGGTGAGCCGGCGCGTCAGCACGCCCCTGAACCGCTCCCCCTGCGCCTTGATCTGGCTGGTGACCAGTGCCGTCAGGTACAAAGTCAGAGCGAGCGCGGCGGTGTGGTGGGAGGCCTGCGTCCAAAGGGAACCTGGTCTCAATGCCAGCAGATGCAGCAGATGCAGCAGCAGCGCCACCGTGGCAAGACCAATGGATTGCCACGTGCCCCATACCATCGCCACCTCCACCACCGGGATGAGGTAAAGCAGCGCCAGATCGCTCTGGACTCCACCGGTGAACTCCACCACCGCCGTGATGGCGACCAGGTCCAGGGCAATGAGGAGCAAGTCAAAGTAGGGGCCGCGCATCTGGCTCAGCCTCAGCGCCGCGTACCCGATCGCATACAGTCCTGCTACGATCGCCAGGGGCTGGGCTTCGACCCGGGAGTAGGGCAGGAGCAGGGTCAGTGCGACGCCTGCCCCTGCCAGTAGCCAGAATGGCCAGAGCCAGCTCTCCACATAGCGCATGCTCATACCCTGCCAACCATCGGGAGTACCTGGTTCCCCCCGAAGCGGGGGCATGCGGAACCGAGAGGGCATGGATCGACCTCCTATGAACACTTCGATTATGCATTGTCGACAGAGGCAGCGGTGCCCGCACCGTGACACTCCGGTCGCTGCCCCGTCCCGATCACGGCGGGGCGGCCACTATCTCGGCTCCTGCGGCTTCCGGACGACCGACGACGGATGGCAGTTCCGGGGCGAAGGATGGGCCATCCCCTCCCCCGCCCTTCCCGGGTCAGCTCGGCTTCCCGCCGGGCCGGTGCCAGTTGAGATCAGGGGAACGAGTTTTGGCTCGTGAGTCGCCGGTTACAGGTAAGTCTCAGCGGGTCGGGACGGGGTATTTTTTGGACAGGGTCGAGGGTGTAGGGCCGGAGGGGCGGGACGGGCTGGCACTCCACCACCTGATTTAGGGTCCATCCTGGCAGTTGTCAGCGCCCGGCCCTCCCTATGTCAACAGGTCTGGGTCTACTGGCCCATGCGGTTATCAGACGCCCTCTGAGCAAGTATTTTCCACCGGTTTGACGGGTGGGAAGGTGGCCACATGAAAGAAGTGACCACGACTCCGAAGACGACCTCGACGGCATCGATCGGCATCAGCACGTCGGCTCACGGCCACCTGACGGGAGCACAGCCAGAGGTCCCTCAGAAGCGGGCAGGCAGTTTGCCCCTTGTGGACGCGGTCGATCTGTTTTGCCAGAGCTGCGCCACCCCAGCCACCTCCCGCTCATATCGGGCGGCTCTATCACCGTTCCTGAATGCCTGTTCCGATCGGGGGGTCATCGAATGCTCGCAAGTCACCCCATCGGTTATCGCCTCCTTCCCAGCCTCGCTCGCGGGTCTGGCGGCATCGACGCGCCACCATCGGCTCTCGGTGGTCAAGGCTTTCCTGCGTTGGACTGCCAAGGCGGAATGGTGTGACTCCACCTGCGCCACGGTCATCACTCCTGGTCGAGTCGTGCGGCGGACTGGCGCACTTACCTTGAGTGAGGAGGACACCCGGAAGCTACTGTCAGCCGCTCAGACTTGGCGGGATCGTGCATTGCTGTGGACCCTCTCATCAACGGCAGCCAGGATCGGAGAGGTCGTCCACGCCACCGTCGCCGACTTCGACGGGCAGAGTCTGCGACTCTCGGGCAAGACCGGCACCCGGAGTGTACCCGTGGGTCCCGGGGCATGCGGTGCCTTGGACTGGTACCTGCGGCATCGGCAGCCACTTGATCAGGCAGCCCCGCTGTTCGCCAGCCGGGAGGGGCGACTGTCCGAGCGCCAGGCCCGCGAAGTCGTCTACGCCGCCTGCCGCCGTGCCAAGCTGGCCCCCAAACGGCCCCACACCCTCCGGCACGCAGCGGCCACCCGCTGGCTGAAAGCTGGAGTAACGCTGATCGTGGCATCCGCCACCCTCGGTCACGCGCGCCCATCGACCAGCCTGGATTTCTACCTCGACGCGACGGCGCAAGACCTGGCTCGGGGGCTGTCTTCGGATCCACTCTGGGGCGGTGACGACCCGCAGATCTCACTGCGACCCGGAAGCTGAGATGGGCGGGCGAAATGGCAGTAGCGACTGGGCCTACCTCTTGATGGTCATCGGAGCCGCAATCGTCGTGCTGATCGCCGTCTATTGGCTGTTCCTCGTCCTCTCTATTGCAGGCTCCATCGTCTGGGGGATATGGGCGCTTTGGCGCGCTGACCAGCCAGGAGAGATCGGGTACGAACTCAAAAGACGCCTGGCCCCTTACTGGCACTACCCCTTCGTTGGAGTCGGCTCCGTGATCGCCTGCGTGTTTGGAGCCGACGCCATGCACGAGATCGTCCGAGGTGCCGATCCGGCTCTCCCGATTGTCATCCTCATCATCGTCTTGGCCCGGTCGGTCTCGATGGCGTGGTGGCCATGGCCGAGAACCCGACCGGTCGGCCTTCGGGTCTACCCCTGGGTCGCCGTCACTGGACCGCTCTCCAGCGCTCTTGGGATGGTGGCCGTCTGGGTCATGGTGATCGGTGGCCAGACCATGGAACCGCTCCACAGCCACGCCTACTGGGTCGCCATGAGCGCCGGTCCGCTCGCCATCCTGATCATTTTCCTGGCCGCGATCGTAGGGAGGGCAGGCCGGATCTTGGTGCCCAGCTCAGCACCAAACCGGACCGACCTCGATTGTGTCCTGACCTTGACCGCCCCAGGTGATGCGATGGACCTTCGCCGGCCTCCCTCGCCTACACCCCGTTACCACCCCCACCTGATCCCCCCGATCGGCCCTCCCGAGGGTCCCTGGGCAGCCGTGCGGCCATCGCTCCTGCTTAACTGGAGGCGGCTGCTTTGCGTGCCGATAGGAGCGGCCATCGGCGCCGGTGCCAGCCTCCTGATGGTGGCCGATCACGCTGGGTCGCCGCTACCAGAGGCGATGGGGGTCATGGTGGCCATCCTGATATTGCTCAGGGCGGTCGTTGGGCCACTACTCCTCACCGTTCTCTACATAGACGAAAACTGGATCGGCGGCAAGCAACGCTGGGGTGTCCGGACCCCCTGAGGCTGGTCCATGTGATATGTGGTCCAAACTGGCCGTATTGGGCAAGGAGGACCGAGATGAAAGGCAGGAAGCACACTCCGGAGCAGATCGTGCGGAAGCTGCGGGAGGCAGACCGGATGGCGGGAGAAGGGGCGAGCTTGGCGGAAGTGGCCAAGGCGTTGGAGGTGTCAGAGGCGACGGTGGGGAGGCGGCGGAGCCAATACGGTGGGATGCGGGCCAACGAGGCCAAGGAGTTACGCCAGTTGCGGGACGAGAACGGCCGCTTGAAGCGGATGGTGGCGGACCTGGCGCTGGACAACGCGATGCTCAAGGAGGTGGCGCGGGGAAAATTCTGAGCCCGGCCCGCCGGCGAGACGCGGTGTTGCACCTGCAGCACACGTTTGGGGTCTCGCAGCGACGGGCGTGCCGGGCAGTTGGTCAGCACCGGACCACGCAACGGTGGCCGACCCCGAGCCCAACGGACTCCCAGGAGCCGCTGAGACAGCAGCTGCGCCTTTTGGCGAAAGAGCAGCCCCGGTGGGGCTACAAGCGGGTCTGGGGGCGGTTGCGGCTGGATGGCTGGAGGGTGAATCGCAAGCGGGTGCAACGGCTGTGGCGGGGGAAGGGTTGCGGGTGCCACCAGCTCCGCCGAAACGCTCGCGGCTGGGCACCAGCTCCCCGGGCACTGAACGTCTCCGCGCCGAGCATCCGAACCACGTGTGGGCGATGGACTTTCTGTTTGACACCACCGCCGATGGGCGACCCTTCAAGGTGCTCTCGATGTGCGACGAGTTCACCCGGGAGAGCGTGGGCGGGCAACTGGGTAGGTCAATCACCGCGGACGATGTGGTCGCGATCCTGGATGGGGCTGCCGCGGAGCGGGGAACTCCCAAGTACATTCGCTGTGACAATGGACCCGAGTTCGTTGCCGCGGCTATCCGGGACTGGTGCCGCTTCTCCGGTACTGGCGCCGCCTACATCGACCCCGGGTCGCCCTGGCAGAACGCTTACGTGGAAAGCTTCAA